>JANMJU010000132.1:0-21154 GCA_031371545.1 Chitinophagaceae bacterium | reverse complement strand
GGAGCCTCGGCATTAAAAGTGTTTTGCTTTTTGTAAAAGCACCGGATGAATTAAAAGACAATACAGGAAAAGAAGCATGGAACCCTGATGGGCTGATGCAGCGTAGCATAAAGGCCATAAAAAATGCGGTGCCGGAAATGTATGTGATGACAGATGTTGCATTAGATCCTTATTCTTCTTATGGTCATGATGGTATTGTAAAGAATGGTGAAATTGTAAATGATGAAACTGTGGAAGCATTGGTAAAAATGAGCATTAGTCATGCACAGGCAGGTGCTGATATGGTGGCCCCCAGCGATATGATGGATGGAAGAATTGGTGCAATCAGGGAAGCGTTTGAACAAAATAATTTTACCAAAACAGGCATCATGGCGTACAGTGCCAAATATGCTTCCTGCTTTTATGGACCGTTTAGAGATGCGTTGGATTCTGCTCCGGGCTTTGGGGATAAGAAAACTTACCAGATGGATTATGCCAACAGGATTGAAGCCGTGAAAGAAGCATTGATGGATGTGGAAGAAGGCGCTGACATTGTGATGGTAAAACCAGGCTTGCCTTATCTTGATATTGTGAGAGAAGTAAAAAATGCTGTGAACGTTCCGGTGAGTGTGTATAATATCAGTGGTGAATATGCCATGATAAAAGCAGCTGCAAAGATGGGCTGGATAAATGAAGACAAAGCAATTTTGGAAACATTGACTTCTATGAAAAGGGCAGGAGCAGATTTGATTGCGACCTATTTTGCAAAGGATGCAGTACGATTGCTCGGATAATTTCACACCAAGAAGCATAGGGGCAAAGAAGCAAAGCTTTGCTTCTTGATTTTTCTTTGCGTCTTTGCGTGAGAACAAACATAATGGGCAAAGTTGCTCAATGATAAACGGTACAAGAGTGCGACGCCACAGAAGACGAATAAAGAATAAATGCTGACCTCAAAATAAAAAAATCCATGTACGAAAAAAGTAAAGAACTTTTTGAAAGAGCCCAACAGTCAATTCCGGGTGGTGTGAACTCTCCGGTAAGAGCATTTAAAAGTGTAGGCGGAACTCCTGTGTTTATGAAAACTGCCAAAGGTACTTACCTGTATGATGTAGATGGAAATAAATACATTGATTACATCGCTTCCTGGGGGCCAATGATTTTGGGGCATGCATATGAACCGGTGATAAAAGCAATACAGGAATATGCCGCTTACTCAACATCTTACGGTGCACCAACAGCATTGGAAATTGATATGGCGGAGCTTATCATCAGCATGGTGCCGAATGTAGATTTGATACGCATGGTAAGCAGTGGTACAGAGGCCTGCATGAGTGCAGTGCGTTTGGCAAGAGGCTATACGGGACGAAATAAAATCATCAAATTCGAAGGGCACTATCATGGCCATGCCGACTGTTTTTTAGTAAAAGCCGGCAGTGGTTTGGCAACATTCAATATACAAACAGTGCCGGGTGTTACTGCCGGTGTGGCAAATGATACACTAACGGCAGCCTACAACGATTTGGAAGCAGTACAAAAATTAGCAGCTGAAAATAAAGGAGCCATTGCAGCCATCATTGTAGAACCTGTAGCCGGAAACATGGGTTGTGTTTTACCGGCACCCGGTTTTTTAGAAGGCTTAAGAAAGTTATGTGATAAAGAAGGAATCGTTTTTATTTTTGATGAAGTGATGACAGGATTTCGTTTGGCCCCAGGTGGTGCACAGGAAAAATTAAACATCAATGCAGACCTGGTTACTTACGGAAAAGTGATTGGTGGCGGCTTACCCGTTGGTGCATTTGGTGGGAAAAAAGAAATCATGCAGCACATAGCGCCGCTTGGAAATGTGTACCAGGCAGGTACTTTAAGCGGTAACCCCATTGCCATGATTGCCGGGTTTACTATGCTGAAAGAATTAAAAGACAACCCTTCTATTTATGAGGAGCTGAATAATAAAACGGAGTATCTACATAAAGGCCTCAATGAAGTATTCACCGCATGGGGAGAACCTTTTAGGATTAATCGTTTTGGATCTATGATAAGCATACATTTCAGCGACTTTCCGGTCACGGATTTTGCAAGTGCAGCGTCTGCTAATAACGAATTATTTAAAAAATATTTTCATGCCATGCTTTCCAAAGGTGTTTATTTACCACCTTCTGCGTTTGAAAGCTGGTTCTTAAACAATGCGCTTTCTTATGCCGACCTGGATGAAACGATCAGTAAAACAAAAGACAGTTTAACAGAGCTTCAGTAAAATTTATACTGAAATTACATGTTCGAAACAGCTGCCCAAAAAGCAGGGTACAAAAATATTTTTCTTTAGTCTACTATTTTAGTAGAGAAAACCTTATTTTTGTTTTTTAAATTATAATACGGGCAAAGTACCCTGTTTGAATATGGTTGACAGCAAAGCAAAAATTTTAGTGGGTGAGGAAACTGACAGTAAGACCAGTGATGTCAATGCGTTGTTTCCGGTTTTTCTCAAGCTGGAGAAGCTGTCTTTGCTGATTGTTGGTGGAGGCTATGTGGGTATGGAAAAACTAACTGCAGTATTGCAAAATTCACCGGAAGCCAATGTTACATTGGTAGCTACAGTTATCAGTGATGAAATTAAAACGCTGGCAAAAAACTATTCCAAACTTATTTTAATTGAACGGCCTTATCAGTCAAATGATATTGATGGGGCAGATATAGTAATTGCTGCTGTGAATGACCGAACAATAAGTGAGCAGGTGGTGGCAGATGCAAAGCAAAAAAATAAACTGGTAAATGCTGCCGATAAACCCGACCTCAGTGATTTTTATTTGTCATCGGTAGTACAAAAAGGCAACCTTAAAATAGCTATTTCTACCAATGGAAAATCGCCAACAATAGCTAAAAGAATAAAAGAAGTTTTAAATGAAATAATGCCAGATGAACTGGATGCGGTATTGAACAATATGCAAAGCATCCGCAATAAATTAAGTGGTGATTTTACTGAAAAAGTGAAACAGCTAAATGAAATAACAAAATCGCTGGCAGAAGATAAATAACTATGGCTGCTTATAAACCAGAAGATATAATTGAAGAAATTACCCATTCGAGTGAGGTGGTTTCAACCAAGCAGGAACTTTACTCTTCCCGGAGAAAAGTGGTGAATAAATATATGGTTGCTATTGCAGTTGTTTTGCTGGCAGTTTTATTTATTTTTTATTTTTTACCTGCAGAAGATGTAACGGCTTTGCAAATTATTTTGAGTAAAGACAATCATATTTTTTACTGGATGCTGCTAGTGGGTTTCGGTGCAGAGCTGGTTGCTGGCTCAATGGGAATGGGCTATGGCGTTATTTGTACATCGCTGTTACTGATAATGAATGTGCCGCCACCAGTAGTAAGTGCAAGCATACATTCTGCAGAAGCATTCACCAGTGCCGCAGGCACCATCAGCCACTGGCAATTGGGAAATATCAATAAAAAATTAACAAGGGCGTTGGCAATTCCTGCAATTATCGGTGCTGTTGCAGGGGCATTGGCACTCAGTTATGTTGGCGAAAAATATGCAAAAGTAACCAAGCCATTTATTGCTGCATACAGCATCTATCTTGGTATAAAAATTTTGCAAAATGCTTTTAAAAAGAAAGAGGCAAACCAGCAAAAGAAAAAAAGTAATATCACTGCATTGGGTTTAATCGGCGGCTTCATTGATTCTTTTGGCGGTGGTGGCTGGGGCCCGCTGGTAACAGGTACTTTCATTAAAAACGGTCATACACCAAGATTTGTAATAGGCAGTTCCACTTTTGCAAAATGTATTCTTACCGTGGCCAGTGCCATTACATTTATATTCACCATCGGCATTCATCACTGGAATGTTGTTGCAGGGCTTTTAATCGGCGGCATAGTAACAGCACCATTTTCAGCTATGCTCACTTCTAAGCTTCCGACAAAAAAAATGTTTATTACTGTGGGCATTGTGGTTATTTTTTGTGGACTGGTTACTATTTACAGGGCAATTTTTCTGTAACGGGCTTTTGTAATTCTCCTGAACATCCTTGTGTTATTGCATCCCAAGAGAAATCTGTGCGCTGCTTCGGGACTCACTTGTACGGCATACCTAGTTGAATCATTTATTATTATATTAAAAAACACTTCAAATTTTTTTTGTAAAATATTACTCTATAATTTTGGTAGACTAATAAAAATCACTTTATATTTGCACTCAAATTGTAAAAAGAATTTAAGAATAACCATAACAGAACTCCTTATGCTGCAACATTGTTGTTGCACCCGGTAATTTCTTTCATTTTTTTAAATATACAGCCTGCTGAAGTAGACTTATAAAAACAAATAATTAAAATCATCCATCAACAGTATGAAAAGAAGTATTTTACTCCAGGTATTTTTATTACCCTTATATTTATTTGTACAGCTAAATGGTACCGTTATTTTAAGCGGTAAAATAGTT
The DNA here is from genome assembly GCA_031371545.1 of Chitinophagaceae bacterium. Taxonomy (GTDB): domain Bacteria; phylum Bacteroidota; class Bacteroidia; order Chitinophagales; family Chitinophagaceae; genus Ferruginibacter. The sequence continues at coordinate 16,731 of JANMJU010000132.1, read as the reverse complement.
GGCGAAAACCACGAAGGCATTCCCGCCGCAGGTGTTGCAGTGAAGAATTCTAAAGCCGGAACCACAACGGATTCAACCGGGAGATTATCACAAAATTTTTTGATAAAAGTAAGCTGCTAATATGCCTAGAATCCTAGTAACTCTTTTCTTTTTTTTAAATTTAAGTGAAGCAAAGGCGCAGCATAGTAACACTCATGCCAATATGCTTTGGTTTAATTATAACAACTCTGTTATTATAAATAATAAATGGAGTATTGTAAATGATGCACAATTGCGAACAAGGAACTGGGCAGAAAGATGGTCGCAGTTTGCACTTCGGTCAGGGGTAATGTACAAGCTAAACGACAAATTTGCATTGACGGCAGGATTTACCTGGTTTGGGAATGTAAAATATTATAATGACCAGCCAGTAGTGGCAAATGAATGGCGGCCATGGGAGGAAGTATCACTTCAATTGAAGCAGAGAAAAATTATTTTTTTTCAACGCCTGCGGCTGGAGCAGCGTTTTCTGCAAAAAGTAGCTGCTGGTAAAAAATTACCGGATTATGATTTCAGGCTAAGGCTGCGTTACCGTTTTGAATTTGGATTGCCTCAATATAAAAATAAATTTGAACTGCGTTTAGGAAATGAAATAATGGGAAACATAAACCATATTGGCGATACACAATTTTTTGATCAAAACAGAACGGTCATAATATTAAACATGAAAATTTCACCGCAGTTAGTTTTCCAGTTTCAGTATATCAAATTATTTCAGTGGCAGCCTTCTGTTAATACGCTGGATAACCAGGATGTATTTCGCTTTGGCATACAGCAGCAATTATATTTGCACAAGCCAAAAAATAAGTGATCCTCCAGCACTCTTCATTCATCAAAATTATAGCATGAAAAAAATATTCTTATACTTTATTTTTTTAATGACCGGCTCACAAAAAATAACTGCACAGGGCAATAAGCAAACAGAACATCTTGAGCGGATATGGGCCGGCTATTTCAACCAGACAAGGTTGAGTGATAAATGGGGAATTTGGGCAGAAGCACAATTACGTACTAAAGAAAATTTTGCAGATAATTTATCACAAGGTATCATAAGGGCAGGACTCACTTATTATTTAACCGATGCAACAAAGCTTACTGCAGGTTATGCTTATATAAATGATTTCCCCGGCGACAATCATAAAAATATTTCAGCCCCCGAACACCGCACCTGGCAGCAAATACAATGGCATACAAAGTATGGCAGGCAAAGAATGATGCAGTGGGTAAGGCTGGAAGAAAGGTTTCGGCATAAAATTAAAAATGATGATGAACTGGCGGATGGTTATAATTTCAACTGGCGCATTCGTTATAATCTTTGGTACGAAATACCATTCTATAAAAACGGCAGTGATCCCAACAGTTGGTCTTTTATTGTAAATGATGAAGTACATGTTAATTTTGGAAAAACAATCGTCAATAATTATTTCGACCAAAACCGTTTCTTTCTTGGCTTAAAATATCAAACCCGCCAGCACAGCAACCTGCAGTTTGGTTACATGAATTTATTTCAGCAATTATCAGCAGGCAATCAATACAGGAATATCAATGCCCTGCGCCTTTTCTTCTTCCAGAATTTCGACCTTCGAAAAAAGAAGCCCTGACCTTTTCATTTATTACTCAACTGTAAATATTACTTTCGTCAAAAACATTTATAAAAAAAAGAAAATAAAATGAGTGAAGTAAAATTAACAACGGGAGAGATACACACAAAAAAGGGTGTATTGAAGTTTGAATTGTATGATGATGCAGCACCGATTGCAGTGGCTAATTTTAAAAAATTAATCAGCCAGGGTTTTTATGACGGGCTTACTTTTCACCGGGTGATACCCAACTTTATGATTCAGGGCGGATGCCCTGATGGTACTGGTGCTGGTGGCCCGGGCTACAATATTCAGTGTGAAACAAAAGGCGGTAAACAATACCACGACCGTGGCGTATTGTCGATGGCACATCGTGGCCCCAACACCGGAGGCTCACAATTTTTTATCTGCCACAGCCGTGCCAATACCAGCCATTTGGATGGGGTACATACCTGCTTTGGTAAAGTGACAGAAGGATTGGATGTAGTGGATGATATCAGGGGAGGCGATGTAATGGAGAAAGTTATTCTAACTTAAGAGTTTGAATAATGTTGGGTAAAGAAATTTCGCCTGTACAAATCAAATAAGTCAAACAGTTTTTTATAATTATAATTTGTAAAAGGCCGGGCTATACATTCAATTGTAAGCCTGGTCTTTTATGTATAAGTACACATGCGTTATCATCATGGGTTATCATTTATTGTATCCATTTTTTTCAAAAGAAATAAAGTGTGTTGTTTTATAATTTAACTTACAAAAAGATGATGCAGAAAGGGTCGTTTATTCTCAACAGCACCTGCAGGCAGTTTTAAAAGCTAAAAAGCCGAAGTAAAATCAAAGGTTACTTTGCCTGGACAATGATGGATAATTTTGAATTGAGCGAAGGCTATAAAGCCAGGTTTGGCTTGGTGCATGTGGATTTTAAAATCCAACTGGTAGGGTTAAAAACTCGGGCATTGGTGGCAGGTTTTTCTGAATACATAACCATTGTAAACTGCTGTGTTATGAAAACGAAATGTACTTTACCACTTACCGGGGGTGAGTTTATGTAAAAGTACATTTCCGTGATATTAGATAAATATTCTTGAAATTGATTTCCATCCTGACCATATAAGTTTACAACTAAATATCAGTTACTATTCTTACTGAATTTTTAAAATAGCACTTGGCTATTTTTTTAGATAGAAGATAAACTTTTTGTTAGCTTATTTATTGATTTAACTCATTCCTTAGATCCAGGCGTTGGTTCAGGTACCTGCCCCTTTGTAGCTTGCAACCTGTTTTGTGTGCTGTCTGCAGGCAACCGGAGATAGGCTTGTAAAGAACCTGTAAATATTATTTTAACTAAACACTGTAAATTATTTTTTTATCATAACCCGTTGCGAATACTTTTTATTTTCTTTTTCAATGACCAAAATATATATACCTTCTTTTAGATAGCCGGTTATTAAAGGTTGTACATTTTTTTCAGTAAGGTTTTTTGTAAGCACAATCCTTCCTGCCAAATCAATTATCTGTAAAGTACCACCCGAAAGTTCAGGTAGATATTTTACTGTAAGATATCCGTTAGCTGGGTTGGGATAAACATAAAAAGACTCAGGCAAGTTATTGTCAGCAACAATAGGGTCGAAAGCCGGGTAAGCGTTAGCCAACCGTGAACTGTTATTTGTAATAACCAGCTCAGGTTTGTTTGTTGTATTTTCTTTTGAATTGAAAATAACACGGTTATTCCCGGTAACAGTCAAATTTCTAATTTCTATTGAAAAGGCAAGGGAATTAAAGCTTCTACGGGTATTTATATATGCTGTTAAATCCCACTCATAATATTTTGCAATTGTTCCTGAAATATCAGCAGTGGCCAGTACAGTCGTTTGTGCATAAGGTCTGTTGCTATTGGTAATGTCACTCTCTTGCCATGTCAATCCTGGCACGTTAAATAGCTGCGTTGTTATCACTGGATTATTTGTGTTATCCAAATTCCCATACAACCTTAATTTTACTGAACTGCTGTTCAAAGGCACAGTTGAAATATCAAAACGCAGATAGCTTTGATAAATGTTTTCTGGAACGCCACTGTTTTGTAGTATAAGTGATGGGTCACTTCCATAATTTGTATTTCCATAAGCCCTGCTTCGTACATAGGCATCAGCTACAGGAGTCAATGTAGTGGTTACGGTGGTGCTGAAGTTTGCTGTAAAGCCTGAATCATTTACTGGGGTTGCAATTGTTTGTGTTTGTGCACCACCATGGCTCCAGTTACTGAATGTGTAAGTGGTTCCATTCAAAGTTTGTGGACTGACCGTTCCGATGGCTCTTAGCATACCTTCAACACTGCTAACGGTTAGGGGTGATTTAAAAGGTTGTCCATCTAAAGTTATTTGTAAACCTTGGGGATTTGTATTGATTGTAATGGCCGACGTACGGGGTGTAATATCAGTATAAGCAGTATCTTTTGCACCCTGCGAATCGGTAACGACCAAATACAGCCGGTAAAAAACATTGGATGAAGTTTCACCAGTGTTGGGAATCGAAAAACTTCCGCTTTTAACGCCTGAAGGTGCTGAAGGCCCGGGATGCGTATGCGTATCGTGATGAAATACAACAAACCAGGTAAATGCTGTGGCGCCAAGGATCCCATCTTCAGGATCCATGCCGTTACCACTAAAATTTATTGAAGTTCCTGCTGCAAAAGTAGCGCCGGCTGCAGGCGTGTTGATGGTGGCAACAGGTACCTGGTTGGGTTGCGTTACCGTTAATGTTGCATTGTTGCTGGTGGAGCTTCCTACCATGTTTGTTACTATTACTGAATAAATGCCGGCACTGGATGGCGTAACTGCAGGAATGGTATAGCTGCTGGCTATAGCTCCGGAAATATTAATGGCATTCTTGCGCCATTGATAACTGAGAGGGGCAGTACCGGTTGCAGAAACGCTGAATGATGCAGGGCTGCCTTCTGCTACACTGATGGTTTGTGGCTGGTTGGTGATTACGGGCATTTGCGAACTGGTGTAGGTAATTTTATACACTGCACTATTGGCACGGGAAAGAAAATAAAGGTTGCCATCCGGCCCTGTTGCAATTGAAACCGGACTGCCTGCAATGCTGCTGGCAAAAGGATATCGCATCCAACTGCTTGTACTTAATCTAAGCATATCAATCCAGTTGCCACAATAATCTATATAGAAATATCTGCCTATATAAGATGAAGGATAGTTTGTTGCCGCAGGGTTAAAAAAAGTGCCTCCGGTAATGGCACATCCCAGGCCGCTGCCCGTACCATGCTCATATGTGTAAACAGGATTTGTGTAAGCAGGGTTGGTGCTGTTTCCTTCAGCATTTGGCCACCCGAAATTTAATCCCCCTCTGGTGCCTTCGTCAATTTCTTCCCAAGTAACCTGTCCCACATCATTTATAAATAAGCGGCCTGTGCCCGGTTGAAAGCTGATGGTAAAGGGGTTTCTTACACCATATTCCCACACACGCTGTCTTTGATTGCTGCCTGTGGTAAAAGGGTTGCCGGCAGGTACGCTGCCATCTTTATTTATCCGCAATACTTTTCCTAAATAAGTATCTAAGTTTTGGGAGTTTACTGCATTGGCATTTTCACCAACACCAACATATAATTTTCCGTCAGGACCAAACTGCATGGTGCCGCCATTATGGTTGGTGGCGGTACTTAGCGGATCAAGGTTTAAGATAACAACTTCGCTTCCGGCAACAGCAATATCCCCATTTGCGGTGAACCTGCTGATGCGGTTGTTAACAGCCGATGGTAAGGTATAATATAAATAAATAAAATTATTGGATGCAAATGCAGGATCAAATGCAATACCCAGTAAACCCCTTTCGCCGGAAGAATTGACACTTAGCGAAATAAATGGTTGGGCAAGTAATACACCATTTTTGATTATTCGGAGTTGCCCTGTTTGTTGTGCAATAAAGATCCTTCCATCTGGTGCAAAGGCCATTACGGTGGGGCTGCTGATACCATTTGCCACAAGTACCTGGCTAAAACCAGCTGGTAAAGATTGGCCGGTGGCAGCAGAAATAAAAATGCTGCTGATAATGATTGCAGCAATAATTGAAACTGCAATTGGTTTAAAAAAAATAACTGTTTTAACCACAGTGTTTTTTAAATGCTTGTAACAATAATAACGCAGTAATGATAGGCTCATGATAAAATAATTTATTATAACTTGATGAATAATTATGTGCCTCAAAAACAATACCGTAGGAAAAAGCCGTTTTTTAGACTGTGTATATGTAGTATAGAATATCGATTTAACCTGGGGTAAAGTCATGTACAGTTTGGGGCATAAATTGCCCATTACAAAGACTGCCTGTAGGATTTCCTGGTTGTTGCAATGGACAATGAAAGGCTTTGCATATTTACAGATAATGCAGAAACTATTTTATTAGTATCATCCGACAGGCGGGAGGGTATGGAAACCACTGAAGTAAAAGAACCACTCGTCCAGGAAGTTACCTGGTCTAAATAATATTTTTTTGATGGATCATGATTCAAATAGTAAGGGCGGTCACGGATAATGTTTTTAAAATATTCCTGTTAGGATAAATTCCATGTGGCGCATTGGCTTCATCGGTAGTCCAGTTAACGGTTTCAAGCTGGTGCTGTTAAGACAAAAAGCTTGGTTAATGCTGATGCCTTTGCAGGCAGCAGCAATTGATTGGATAGCGGTTGGCTTTAGTAAGGTGAAATTTGTTTTGGAATAACCGTCAATATATCTATTCAGGGCAAGTTTTTTTTCATCATCGCCATTTTGGTAAGCATTCAAAAGGTTATTCAGTAAGCCAATGCTGTTTTCAATTTTTGCATGGATATTCCGGTCGGTATTTTGCAATGCCCTGAAACGCTGGGCCTGTATTGTTTTTTCATTGGCAGGCAAATAAATAAAAAAAAAGCAGGAGCCCAGCATGATAAGCATTACCAGTGTGGTTAATACTGCCACCTGGTTTTACTGATGGAGAAAAAACTATTACGCATTTTGTACAATTAGGTGTTTACTAACGGTTACAGGTTATAGTAACTTTTTTCTTTTTTGGTGAGAGGGAAGTATGCTTTAACTTCTATAGGGGTAATGCATTTGATAAACAATCCTGCATACACGGTTGAATAATTGCCGGGTTGTTAGTTTTTTCTTAGCTCATGTTATCGGCACTGTACAAAATAAATAGCAGCAACAAAGTAAAGTATTGTAAGTAAAAATGCAACACAATTATTTAGGGTACGGGCAATGAAGCAAAGTGAATTTTTTAAAAACACACCGTGAAAACACCTTTTTTATACAGGGTGTTTTCACCCTTTTTTTTAATAATGAAACGGTATTTTGTGTTATTGCTTGTGCAATTGAAAACAACGGTATAGCTTAACGTTATTATTTTACCTTAAACCTAATTATCATGCCACAACAAAACAAAATGAAATGGGACGTCCCCGGAAAAGTGCTGGAAGTAGATGCTTCCGGCAAATTGTCCCCCGGAACAAATCCAGTAAAAGATGGAGGAATTGCCATCACCGAATTGGGAAACAGTTTTATGCTGCCAGGGTTTGAAGATGCCGCAACTGCCGGTATTCCCATCAATGCTAACCTGGCTGTTTATTTAATAAAACGGCTGTATGAAAAAATGAACCTGATTTCAACAAAAACACCCGAAACCAAAACAGAGATTGAAGAAATGGCTGCGGCAGTAAGTTGGCTCGTCAGCCTGTTTCAAAATTCAAGGGCTATTACAATGGATAAAAATGTATTGCTGAAAACCATCAGCCAGCCCGGTTGCGAAGGGGTGAGGTTTTATCCCTGTACAAAACCAAATGAGATAGCCCAGGCAGGAGAACCAGAAGATATTTTTTCTTTTGTAACTGTGGGTGTTGATAAAGATGGTAAAGACCTTGGATATGTGTATGAAAAAGATTCGGCAGATAAAATTGTAGACAATATCTTTAATGTGGCTACTCAATCACTGTTGAGTGAATATGCCTATCCACCGCCACCAAAAATAATTGGTAAAGCTGAAGCGGAATCAACTTATATAATCGGGGGGTATGGATGGGAGAATAATTTTTGATAAAATGAATTAATGGGAATATACTTTTTGGTTTACCATACGTTGGTTGTGCTCTCTATAATATTATCTTTTGTGGCGCTGTACAAGGGCCACAAAAGATATTTTTCATTGCTGCTGGTGTTGATATTTACAGAGCTGGTAGAAATGGTTGCTCAATTTGCTGTACTTAAAAATTTTTCCTTTGTATGGGTGTATCATTTGTTTGTACCTGTTGAGTATGCTATGTTAGCTCTGTACCTGCGGTTTGCAATCAATAAAAAAAAAGTACGTAGAATCATTATTATAACAATTCCCATGTTTATAATTTTCAGTTTATTGGTCTCCTATTTCTTTTATCATTTCGAGGATTTTCCGGGTATCAATATCAGTACAGAAGGCTTTTTACTTTTTATATTTTGTACCATCTTACTATTCAATCTGGAAGTAGTGGAAGATGAAAGTGTTTTTTTAAATCCTGATGTATGGATTGCTTTGGGCATATTGGTATTTGAAGGCGGTACTTTTTTTTATAACTGTGTTTATACAAAATTGTTAGCCATGGATCCTTTAAAAGCACTGCTGTTGTTTGGGATTATTAATAAGCCCCTCAATATTTTTTTATACACCTTTATTAATATTGGTCTCGTATGTTTGATAAAAAAGAAGAGATATACTATGCAGTAATTATTACCAGTGTTTTTGTTTTTGTATTAATCGGTATTATTATTTATGCTTTGCTGCTTTATCTGAAACGTAAGCGGAACCATCTGGTGGATAAAGCAGTATTTAAGCAAACCCTGCTGTCCTCACAACTCGAGATAAGGGAGCAAACACTCCGTTATATCGGGAAAGAACTGCATGACAACCTAGGACAGGTGGCGAGTTTGATAAAGATCAATTTGAACACCCTACAGCTAACCGACCTGCAAAAAGCCACAGAAAAAATTGAAAATACAAAAGATCTTACCCGCCAGTTAATTGCAGACATCAAATCACTATCTGTAAGCCTGGGCGGAGACAGGATCATTCAAAAAGGCCTGATTAAAGCAGTAGAGATAGAAGTGGACCGGCTGAATAAAATAGGGCAGTTTGTAGCCAGTTTCTCTGTGCAGGACGCTATTCCCTTTATTGACAATGATACTTCGGTGATACTTTTCAGGATGGTGCAGGAAGTGCTGAACAATATGGTGAAGCACAGTAATGCAAAGCATATAGACGTTACTGCAGGGATAACAGGAAATTTATTTATATTAGCGTTGAATGATGATGGTGATGGTTTTGAAATAAAGGAGGAAATGAACAGTGGCGGAGCCGGCCTGCAAAACCTGTACAACAGGGCAGGCCTCATTAAAGCACAGCTCGGCATCAACAGTACGCTTAATAAAGGAACACATATATCGATTGCACTGCCTCTCTAATCAAAAATGCTTATGCCTGAAAAAAAAATTACCAGGCTCGCCCTGGTAGAAGACCACACCCTTTTTCGTAAAGGGCTTATTTCCCTGATTGAAATGGTGGGCAGCAATTTCGAAATTTTGTTTGAGGCAGATGATGGGCACGACATGCAACGCAAACTAAAAAAAAATAGCCCGCCGGATATTATCTTGATGGATATTCACATGCCTGGTATGGATGGCTTTTCATCTGTAGAATGGTTGAGAAAACATTTTCCACAAATAAAAATATTGGTGGTGAGCATGGTGGAGAATGAAGAAAGTATTGTGCGGATGCTTAAGCTGGGTGTAAGGGGATATTTAAGTAAAGATGTAGAACCAAAGGAACTGGGAGAAGCCCTGGAAGCCATTATGAACAAAGGCTATTATTACACCGATTTTATTACGGGCAAATTGGTTCATTCGCTGCAGCATGACGAAGGGCAGCCAGGGTTTAAAAAAGAAGATCTGCATCTAATGTCGGAGAAGGAGCGGCTTTTTCTTGAGCTGGCCTGTACTGATATTACCTACAATGAAATAGCTGCTAAAATGCACTTAAGCCCAAGAACAATTGATGGCTACCGGGATGCAGTGTTTGACAAACTAAAAGTAAAAAGCAGGATTGGGATGATCTTGTACGCAGTTAAATATGAGCTGATACATTTGTAAGGTTACAATTTTTTGCTGCAGGCGATCTTTATTTTTATGAAAAGAAAAGATGAAATGTACTTTACAACTAACCGGGGGTGAGTTTATGTAAAAGTACATTTCAGTGATATCAGATCAATATTCGAAGGAAAAAGCAACAATGTTGAACATTAAAAGTACGACTTAAAAACAGGCGGGGTACTTATCAATACGTTAAAAAAATCTGTTTAGGGTCTTGATTTCCTTGCCAACTGGTGAAGTGTTTGCTGTTTTACTGGAATTAAATCAGCTGGGTATTTAAGTTTGAAATATTGGGGATTACAAAAGTGTAGAACCGTTTATAATTATAGAGAACCATTCACACCGCTTTACATAGGATACTTTTGTTGTACGCTGCTTTTAAGCGTTACTCCGATGCAATAGTTTTTTCGATCAGGTCAAAAAATAAATTTATGGTTGAATTTTTATTATAATCATAATTAAGATTTATTATCGAATCTCCGAGATTCTCTCTTAAATCTTTAGACTCAATCTCTTTATGGATAGTTTCAGTCTTCGTATGAATAATAAATACTTTGGACTGAGAGTGAAAGGAACTTTTTAGTACCTGATATGTAGTCAGATTATTAGAAGTGTCTTTATATATAAAAGGTAAAACTTCATCATTTTTTAAATTGCTAAAATTTTCTGTCAGGTATGAAAACAGCCATATATTTTCTCGAGCATACGGGCCAGATTTTATTGTTTTATCATTCTCGCTTGAACAATCGATAAAATATTCTATGTAAGACTTTGTTCCTTTTTTCCAAAATAAATATTCGACTCTGTAGAATGGACAAGTATCATTTTTATATTCGATGTCTGGCAATTTATAATACTCAACTAGTGTATCTATATTTTGAGAATTCAGCCTCTTTATTTCTTCGTCTAATAGAGACAGTTTTTCCTGTGCGCCTACAATTTGAGCCAACCCTACAATAAAGATTAGTAAAAAAGCTATTATTTTATTTGAGAGCTTCATATAAGTAGCGTACATCGCCCGGGGCTTTGTGCAGGGCTGGACGTTTTAACGTCCAGCCCCGGAACCGCTGCTGATTAAAATTACAAAAGTTGAAGGTAACAAATAAAAGCCCAGGATAGCTCGTCCAGCCCCGAACAAATGCACAACAAAATTACTACTGCTTGGGCAGGACAACGTCCTGCCAGCCTTGCACAAAACCCTATGTAGGCAGCAGTGCTTCATTTACGAACTTACATTTATGAACTGCAAAAAAAGTTGATTAAAGATATGTTGATGACGAAGCAACAAAGTTGGATTTTAGCATTGCTGCCTACTCATAAATATACGCAAGTATTACAAATTATTTGTGCCAATACACTCTATGTTGGTATGATTTACGAAGGTTTATGAAGTTATTAATGTTGATAGAAAATCTCTTGCCCAATGGCTGACGTATAGAGTGCAAAGCCCCGAAACGATTTGCAGCTCACAACCCCAAACTAAAAAACGAATCAAAATAATATCCACGCTATGTGAATAACCACCCACTGCTTTCTCTATCCCGTTTCATTATATTTGCCGCTATTGAAAAAATGGCTTCTGTATGTAAAGACTACTGAAGTTTTTAAAACTTCGGTAGTCTGATAGAAAGCTTTAAGAATTAGCTAAGGTATAGCGGCCAATAAAGAACAACTGTACAAGAGTGCGACGCCAATAAAGTTGAAAAAAGAAATATAGTCGGGTTCAAAAAATAAATAACAAAAAACAATCGTCTCCGCTGGTAAGCGGAATAGGGGCATGGCAGAAAAAGAAACAAACAAGTACGACGAAGACTCGATACGGAGCTTAGACTGGAAGGAACACATCCGCCTGAGGCCGGGGATGTACATTGGTAAACTCGGTGACGGCAGCAGCCCCGATGATGGCATTTATGTGCTGCTGAAAGAAACGATTGACAACTGTATTGATGAACACACAATGGGCTTTGGCAAACATGTGGACGTAAACATCAGCGGCAAAGAAATTACGGTGAGGGATTATGGCCGGGGTATTCCACTGGGCAAAGTGGTGGATGTGGTGAGCAAGATAAATACCGGCGCCAAATACGACAGCAAGGCGTTTCAAAAAAGTGTGGGACTGAATGGTGTGGGTACCAAAGCGGTAAATGCACTGAGTGATTATTTTAAAGTGAGCAGTTATAGGGAAGGCAAAGAGAAAACAGCGGAATTTACAAAAGGCAACTTAGTAAAAGAGCATAAAGAAATTAATACCAGCGAAGAGAACGGCACGTTTGTAACCTTTGTTCCGGATGAAACTATTTTTAAAAATTTTCATTTTGTCCAGGAATATTTAGACAACCAGTTTTGGAATTACTGCTACCTGAATGCAGGGCTGGTGATGAACCTTAATGGTAAACGCTATGTTAGTAAAAATGGCCTGCTGGATTTGCTGCAGCGCAAGACGAATGCAGACGAAATCCGTTATCCCATCATTCATTTAAAAGGCGAAGACATTGAAGTGGCGCTTACGCATGAGAGTGCTTATGGCGAAGAATATTACAGTTTTGTAAATGGGCAGTTTACCACACAGGGCGGAACACATTTGGCGGCTTTCAGGGAAGGCTATATCAAAACCGTTCGGGAGTTTTTTAAAAAAGATTATGATGCGGCAGATATTCGTGGAAGTATTTGTGCTGCTATTTCTGTAAGGGTACAGGAGCCGGTTTTTGAAAGCCAGACTAAAACGAAACTGGGGTCTCAAAATGTAAGTGAAGGTGGCCCGAGCATGAAGAATTTTATTGGTGATTTTCTGACGAAGGAGTTGAATAATTTTCTGCACAGAAACCCAACTACTGCTGATGCGTTGAAGAAACGCATTGAGCAAAATGAAAGAGAAAGAAAAGAATTAAGCGGCATCCGTAAGTTGGCAAATGAAAGAGCGAAGAAAGCCAACCTGCACAATAAAAAATTGCGTGACTGTAAGTTTCATTACAATGATGAAGCCACCGGAAAAGATAAAGACCTGATTGCAGAACGTCAAAAAGAAAGTACCATTTTTATTACCGAAGGAGACAGTGCAAGTGGCAGTATCACTAAGGCAAGGCGTGTGGAAACGCAGGCGGTGTTTAGCTTACGGGGTAAGCCGCTCAATTGTTTTGGCCTCACAAAAAAAGTGGTGTACGAAAATGAAGAGTTCAACTTACTGCAGCATGCACTCAACATTGAAGAAGGTTACGAAGGCCTGCGCTACAATAATATTGTGTTTGCTACCGATGCTGATGTGGATGGTATGCACATTCGTTTGCTGCTCATGACTTTCTTCCTGCAGTTCTTTCCCGATCTGGTGAAGAACGGACATGTGTATATTTTGGAAACGCCTTTGTTCAGAGTAAGAAATAAACAGGAAACCATTTATTGCTACGACGAAACAGCGAAACAAAATGCCATCAAAAAATTGGGCAACAAACCAGAGATAACACGATTTAAAGGATTGGGAGAAATCAGTCCGGATGAGTTTGCAAAATTCATTAACACCGACATGAAACTGCAGCCGGTAATGATGCTGCCCGAAACACATATTCAACAATTACTGGAATATTATATGGGCAAAAACACACCCAGCAGGCAGGATTTTATTATTGAGAATTTGAAAGTGGAAGTGGATTTAGTTGATAATTGATAATTGTCAATTGTTAATTGTTAATGAGGAATATTATGAACTTAACTTTTGTACTGCTATTTAGCATTGTTGTGTCACTCACTTGTACCGCAACAATTCTATTGTACAAACCCGACAGCAATCTAACCATTCAACAATAAATCAATTAACAACCAAACCTCTAAAAAATTATCCATTATCAATTAACCAATTATCCATTAAAAAAGAATGTTCGACTTTCACAACGATAAAAAAAGATACTTTGAAATGCAGGCACAAAATGCCCGTACTTACATTGTGCCTTTTGTAGAAAAATATTTACCCATCAAAGCTGGCATGAGGGTTTTGGAGATTGGCTGTGCAGAAGCCGGTGTGCTGAAAGCCTTTACAGAAAAGGGTTGTATTACAGTAGGAGTAGAGTTGGATGAATCAAGATTGGAACTGGCAAGGGAGTTTATGAAAGAAGAATTGGAGAAACAGCAAATCAGTTTTGTGTCAAAAGATATTTACAAAGTTGATATTGAAAAAGAACTAAAAGGAAAGTTTGATATCATCATTTTGAAAGATGTAATTGAACACATCCACCACCAGGAAAAATTAATTGACTGGATGAAAAGTTTTTTAAATCCCGAAGGTGTTATCTTCTTCGGTTTTCCTCCATGGCAGATGCCGTTTGGCGGCCACCAACAGGTGATGACAAATAAATTTTTAAGCAAACTGCCGTATTTTCATTTGCTGCCAATGCCGGTGTACAAATGGGTATTGAAAATTTTTAAACAGGATGTAGCAGCATTTGCAGAGATAAAAGAAACGGGTATTTCAATTGAAAGGTTTGAAAAAATTGTGCAGGATACAGGTTATAAAGTAGCCAACAAAAAACACTATTTTATCAACCCAATTTATACCTACAAGTTTGGCTGGAAACCAAAACATCAATTAGGTATTGTCAGTGCAGTGCCATGGGCAAGAAATTTTTTTACCACTTGTGTGTATTATTTAATAACAGATTCTTCCACGCAAAGAATCGAAGAAAGCAAAGACGCAAAGAAAATAAGCTAAACAACTTTGCTTCTTCATTTCTTTCTTTGCTGTCTTGGCGTGAAAAAAAATAACAGATTCTTCCACGCAAAGACGCTAAAAGGCAAGGAAGCAAAAAAATACGAAACCTAACTTTGCTTCTTAATTTTTCTTTGCTGTCTTGGCGTGAAAATATTTGAGTGAAACGAAAATTAAAATATGATTCATATAGTCTTTAACGAAGCAGATGTAAAAGTATTAACGCAAGCCATCGCATTAGATGAAACCCTTGCTGGAGAAGTGATACAAGTAAAAGATGATTATGCTGTGGGGCCGTTGCATAACATCTATATCGGCACAGGAATAGAAGCCCGTAAGCAATGGTGGAGAGATATTTTAGCAGGTGGTGATTATGATGGTAAGGTTGATAGCAATGAAGTGGATGATTATAAAACCGCTGCAGAGTTAGTTGGCACCATGCGTAGGGATGAAGAAGAAAAAATATGGATTTGGGCAGCACAAAATAAACATGATGTAAGCGGCTACTACTGGTTGCTCCATTACATGAAAGAGTTTCAAAGCCGGGTATATATTTTATATCTCAACAATCTTCCGTTCATCAATGAGAAAGGAAATATTTTTTACCCCAACTGGCTGCATGAAATTCCTGCAAAGGAATTTTTAAAAGCAAAAAAACTGGCAAGAGAAATAACACTCAGTGAATTTGAAGTGGATCCTGACGAATGGACAAAACTCTGCGATGAAAACAAAGGCGTGAGATTGCTGGAAGGAGGAAAGAAATTAATTCAGCAGGACTACGATTTTTATGATGCTGAATTAAAAAATATGGTAACACCCGATTGGCAGAAAGCGTCTAAACTCATTCACCAGTTTTTAAGTAAAGCAAAACATACCACCGGTGATGCGTATTTGTTGTGGCGGTTGAAAACAATGATTGCAATGGATATGTTTGATGTGCAGGGGAAGCTGGGGAATATGAAAGATTTTGAAGTAAAGACTAAGGCTCAATAAAAATTTTCAATACTCAATGTTCAATTTTCAATATTCAATTGTGCAGCACTTTTTGAATCAATAAAATTAAACTTATGGCAGATAGGAAATTTGATTTGGAAGACAGGCTGGTTGAATTTACCTGCCGCATGATTGATGTAGTGGAAACACTACCAAATACAAGAGCAGGAAATTATATTGCAGGGCAACTCATTCGTTCCAGCCATTCACCGACCTTTAATTATGGAGAAGTACAGGCAGCAGAATCAATGAGTGATTTTATTCACAAAATGGGTGTTGTATTAAAAGAACTAAAAGAGTGCAGGACTGCATTAAAAGTGATAAGGAAAAAGGAAATGATAAAACCTATTTTAAAGTTAGATGGTATTTATAAGGAGACAGAAGAACTGATTGCTATAATAGCCAAAAGTATTGAAACAGCTAAAAGGAACAAGGGTACTAAAAATTGAAAATTGAGTATTGAATATTGAACATTATTTATAATTTTTTTTTAAAAAATGGCTAAAATCCCCAAAGAAGATTATATCCACACCGATGCCGGTATTGGCGGGCAATACAAAACATGGTTTCTGGATTATGCCAGTTATGTAATATTGGAAAGGGCCGTGCCTGCCATTGAAGATGGCTTAAAGCCAGTCCAGCGCCGCATCCTGCATTCTATGAAAGAAATGGATGATGGCCGTTTTAATAAAGTGGCTAACATTATCGGGCAAACAATGCAGTACCATCCGCATGGTGATATGAGCATAGGTGACGCACTGGTAAATCTTGGTCAGAAAGATTTGCTGATTGAAACACAGGGCAACTGGGGCGATGTAAGAACAGGTGATGATGCCGCTGCATCAAGATACATTGAAGCAAGGCTGAGCAAGTTTGCACTGGATGTGGCTTTCAATGCAAAGACAACAGAATGGTCGCTCAGTTATGATGGAAGAAAAAATGAGCCGGTAACATTGCCAATGAAATTTCCTTTGCTGCTTGCACAGGGTGCAGAAGGTATTGCAGTAGGTTTGGCAACAAAAATTTTACCACACAATTTTTGTGAACTGATTGATGCTTCAATCAAATATTTAAAAGGAAAAAAGTTTGAAATCCTTCCTGATTTTCAAACAGGCGGCACGATGGATGCCAGCAATTACAACGAAGGCAGGCGTGGCGGCAAAGTGAGGGTGAGAGCCATTATTGAAGAAGTAGACAAAAAAACTTTAGTGATAAAGAGTGTGCCTTTCGGCGTTACCACTTCTACACTGATGGAGAG
>JANMJU010000100.1:0-18175 GCA_031371545.1 Chitinophagaceae bacterium | reverse complement strand
CCAACTACTCCAATTTTGGAGCTTATATAGATATTACCGCACCGGGTGGAGAACAAAATTCTGACACAGACCCAAGAGGTGTTTTAAGTACGGTTAGCGGAAGTGGTTACGCATTTTTCCAGGGTACTTCAATGGCCTGTCCACATGTTTCCGGAGTAGCGGCTTTGATCCTTTCCAGAGCACAGGGAGTATTAACCGCCGCACAGCTCAGAAGTATTTTGCTTGCGCAGGTGGATAATATTTATCCATTAAACCCAACCTACACTGGCAAACTTGGATCAGGAAGATTGAATGCCTTCAAATGTTTACAGGCAGCTGCTTTGCTTGTCGGTAACAATAATTTAGACGTAAAAATTTCTGCGGTAACAGAACCGACGAACGGCTTATGGTGCAAAGTGCCATTTAACCCCACGGTAAAAATCAGGAACATTGGTTCAGATACCATCACCTCTGTACAGGTTGGTGCAATATTAGATGGTGCACCGGTTGGGACCTTGACAACGATCAACAATTTATCCATCGCATCCTTCAAAGAATCTGCTCCCATCGTCTTACCATTTTCTTTATCACCATCTGTGGGTGTGCATACATTAAAAGTATTTACGATCAACCCCAATGGCAGGAATGATCAGCGGCCAATTAATGATACCACTACCGTTAGGTTTACCATTGCACCTGCACTCAATCTGCCTTACGCAGAAAGCTTTCAAACAACACCCTTCCCTCCGGCAAATGGATCAGCAATTATCAATGCTGACAATGATATTACCTGGGCAAGAAGAACCACTGCCGGCAATCCGGGAACAGCCTCGATATGGCTCAACAACTTTGATTATAATGCAGCAGGAGCTATTGATATTTACCGTACTCCAAAAATAAATACCAGTGTTTTAGATTCTTTGACACTTACTTTTAATGTGGCTTACCAACCTTACCCCGGTTCAAGCGATTCACTTTCTATCGTCATTTCACCTGACTGCGGCAATACCTGGTTGCGTACTTCTTATTCAAAAGGCGGTACTGGTTTAAGCACTGTGGCAGGAACCAATACAGCTGCATTTGCCCCCACTGCTGCAAGCCAGTGGAGAACAGAAAAAATTACACTGAAAGATTTTTGCAGCAGTAATTTAAACAGTGTGATGATTGGCTTCCAGAATTATAACGATTTTGGAAACAACGTTTTTGTGGACGGTATCAACATTACCGGTTATGCTTCCAATCACAGAAATATTTCACTCAGCTCAATCAGCCTGCCTAAGCCGGCATTGTGTGTAAACAATTTTACTCCGGAAATTACTTTCCGGAATGATGGCCTGGATACGCTGACTTCGGTAAAACTAAATTACCAGATTGATGGAGCTGCCCCCAGCACAATTACATGGACCGGCAGTTTAACAAAATGTAACAGCACCACGGTATCATTACCTGCAGGCACAGCCGCCGTGGGCACCCACATTATAAAAGCATTTGCATCCGAACCAAATGGACTCGATGACCAGTTTTCCAGCAATGATTCGTTGTCTAAAATATTCAGCATCTTTAGTTCAACGGCCACGCCTACCCCAATATTTGAAGGCTTTGAAGATGCCATTTTTCCAAGAGCCAACTGGGGTGTGCAAAATGTAAATGGCGGCACTACCTGGCAAAAGGCCATCAACAGTGCCAGGACAGGTACAGCTTCTATGTGGATCAATAATCCCAATATAATTAATCCAAATAATGCTGTTGATTATTTTATATCTCCACTGGTTGCTAATAATTCCAGTATTGACTCTATGTTTGTTGATTTTGATTTGTCTTATAAATCAGGCGCACAATATCCGGGCTCAACTGTTTTTGCCCTGGATACACTGGAAGTGCTGGCCACTTTTGACTGTGGCGCCACATTCACTTCTGTTTGGAAAAAGTGGGGTGACGAATTACAAACTGTAAATGATCCCAATTACACTTCTACCAGTTCTTTTGTACCAACAATAAAAGATCAGTGGAAATCAAAAAGAATTTATTTAACTCCAATGGTAGGTAGCAATAACTTCCAGTTATATTTTGCAGCTAAGAGTAATAAACTAAATAATATCTGGATTGATAATATCAACATCAGTTCCAAAACATTGCCGCAGCGTTTGAAAGAACAGAGTTACCTCATTTATCCAAATCCGTTCAACAGTAGTTTCCTTATTCACCATTCCGCAATAGAACCTCCGGTAGATCTGCAATCTGTACAGGTGTTCAACTCTGGCGGCCAGCTGGTGTGGGAAAAAGAATACAATGGAAAGGCCGAAAGGCAAATAACTGTTGACCTGAAAAATATGGCCAATGGTGTTTACATCCTGAAAATGATCTACACAAATAAAACAGTGATAGAAAGAATTGTAAAAAATTAATACAACGGATTTTTATTTTAATAAGCGGCTGCCAACAAAAGGCAGCCGCTTTTGTTTTATAAAATATCACAGGTAACTTTGCAAAAAAATAAGATGAACAACGCTATTGATACATTAATAAAATTTACTGATGACAAAGGTTTAAAAAATATTGCCGAAAAAGTAAAGCTGCAGCAAAGAATAACAGACGAAGAAGGAATATTGCTTTTTGAAAAAGGAAGCCTCGCTTTTGTAGGTGTATTGGCCAATTTTATCAGGGAACGTTTGCATGGCAATACCACTTACTTCAACAGGAATTTTCATATAGAGCCTACCAATGTTTGCATATTCAGTTGCAAATTTTGTTCTTACTCCCGCCTGTATGCAAATAAAGAAGAAGGCTGGGAACTGAGCATTGACCAGATGCTGGATATTGTAAAAAAATATGATGGTAAGCCAATAACGGAAGTACATATTGTAGGCGGTGTTCATCCAAAAATGAACATGGATTATTTTATTGAGCTGATGCAGAAAATAAAAAACCACCGGCCAGATCTGCATGTAAAAGCATTTACTGCTGTGGAATTAGACTACATGTTTCGCAAAGCAAAACTAAGTGTGGAAGAAGGCATGAAGAAGCTGCATGAAGCAGGACTGGACAGCCTTCCAGGTGGTGGTGCAGAAATATTTGCTCCGGAAATAAGGGCTGATATTGCGGGTGATAAAGTAGATGCTGAAGGCTGGCTGAAGATACATGAAACAGCACATAACTTAGGTATGCACAGCAATGCGACCATGCTGTACGGCCACATAGAAAAATACGCAGACAGGATTGACCACATGAGAAGACTGAGAGAACTGCAGGATAAAACCAATGGCTTCAATACATTTATTCCGCTAAAATTCCGCAACCATAATAATGACATGAGTTATGTACCTGAAAGTACTATTACTGAAGACATGCGCCTGTATGCCATTGCAAGAATTTACCTGGATAATTTTCCTCACCTGAAAGCATACTGGCCAATGCTGGGCAGAGAAAATGCACAGCTGAGTTTATCATTTGGTGTAAATGATATTGATGGCACCATTGATGACTCTACCAAAATTTACAGCATGGCCGGCAGTGAAGAACAAACACCCACCATGACCACTGAACAACTGGTAACATTGATAAAGCAGGTACACCGCAAACCGGTAGAAAGGGATACTTTGTACAATGTGGTTCAAGATTACAGTGAAGTAGATTTTACTGAAGCAACTTTTGATGCAAGGCTTAATTAAGCCATGCCCACCTTATCTTTCATGGAAAAGTGCAATACTTTTTTAAACAATTCGTCGGTATTGGCATAAAGGCTTTTGTAAATATTATTATGCATAGAAGCTGGAGGAATACTTCACTCCGTTTTGCTAAAAACAGAATCAATTACATTTGCATGCGTTACAACACAATCATCTATGGCCGATCAACTACAATCATTTCTGCAACGGGTAAACGCTTGTTTTGAAAAACAGGAATTGATAAAAATCACTTTGGGCAGCAAAAGAAATAAAGATGCTGATTTAAAGAACGTATTTATCAAAGTGGTGACCATAAAAAATAACCGGCAATTGTCTTTTCTTTACCGCTACCCTACCAAAGACATCACCAAAAATTTTGATCCCCAAGAAGCCATCTTTTTGATTGAAAAAATGCTGCAGGCTGAATTTTATAATGCAGATTTATTTACAGTAACAAATGATTTTCATTTACTCCAAAATAATAAAGGAGCAATAAAAATAATAACAAAACCACCTACTCTTTCGGATAAAGCTGTTATGCAGCAACACGATAAACAAAAAGTCCGAATTGTAAAAGCCAGCGGAAATATTTACCTGCATGCACTTGGCATTACCACTGCAGAAGGCCTTGTAAAAAAAGACATGCAGGATAAATACAAACAAATAAACCGCTACATCGAAATCATTGAAGGCATAGTAAAAGATTTGAAATTCATTAAAGGTTTGCATGTTGTGGACATGGGCAGTGGTAAGGGTTACCTCACTTTTGCATTGTACGATTACCTTGCCAATACATTACAATTACAGCCAACCATTTCGGGTGTGGAGCTAAGGCAAGACCTGGTAAACAACTGCAACAAAATTGCGGCAGCTGCACATTTTTCCAACCTTCATTTTGAAACAGGCACTATTGCTGATGCCACATTACCTGCCACTGATATCCTCATTGCATTACATGCCTGCGACACTGCTACTGACGATGCTATTTTCAAAGGAATACAGGCAAATGCAAAAGTTATTATCTGTGTCCCCTGCTGCCATAAACAAATTCGCCGGCAAATGAAACCTGACAATGTTTTATCATCCATTACAAAGCATGGTATTTTATTAGAACGACAGGCTGAAATTGTAACAGATAGCATACGGGCTTTACTGTTAGAAGCATCTGGCTATAAAACAAAAGTATTTGAATTTATTGCTACTGAACATACGCCTAAAAATGTTTTGATCACAGGAATAAAATCAGAATTATCAAATACCAAAAAATTGGAAAATTTAGAAAAGGTAAAAACATTAAAAAAAATATTCAATATTGAAAGTCATTATTTGGAAACACTATTACTGCCACTTCAGCAGGTATAATATTTGCACTTAAAAAAATTTCAACAAATAGAAAGCATTGGGTTTCCTGCAATAATATTTATTCTGGAATTCTCACTCTCTACTTCTTCCTCAAAATCGATACCGGCAAAAAATAAATCAAGAAAACTACATTGATTGAAAATCATAAAAATCAATAATAGCAAGGGTTTCATTAGTTATTATTCAAAAAATGCTTTGTGAATAATAATAATTTAGGTGAAAAATAAATTACTTGAAACAGATTATTTATAGCTAAAAGAAGGGTAACTTTAAAGCTATCTTTAAGTATAAAAATCAGATAATAACACATGGTTGTCCCCTTAATAATTGTTTTTCTTTTTTGCATTTTCATCGCCAGTTTTTTGTTGGCTAAAAGAGATGATAAGTTAGCAGACCTTCAGCAACGGGTAGAGTTTCTTGAACATAAGACCAGTAAAAAAATTGTAAGCAGGTTATTGTTTGTAGAACTAAAATCAGTAAACAGTGTGTTAGATACACTGAACAATTGTTTTTATCAAATTGACAAAGATGGCAATTATGATATTGATACAGAATACCGCTTGGCTGATGTGACCGATGAGTGGTGGGAATCTTTATCTGCACAAGACCTGGAGGTTGTAAATAAAATTAAATAGCAAGACGAATTGCTGTGTGGTGAAGATTAATAATCTTGTTTCCTTAAAGTTATTTTTAAAATAGAGGCCCCTCATAAAAATGAGGGGCCTTAATGATTGCTTGCTATTATAAAAAAAAGTAAATAATATTTTAGGCCAGCTTCAACGTTAAATCAATTTTTGGTTCTGCTATCAATCTTTTATTTGCAAGAGGCGGAGTAATACCAATTGCCCAAAAATAACAGACACTAATAATAACTGAAAGAGCAACACTGGAGAGTATGGCAATCTTTGCAATGTCCCGGATTCCTTCGCTGCTAAAAGCCAGCATGGTTGTAAAAATTGACATGGTAAATCCAATACCTGCCAATGTGCCCATACCAAGCACCTGCGTCCATTTCACATTTGTTGGCAAACTTGCAATGTTTAGTGACACCAGCAATTTGCTGATTAAAAAAATACCAACTGGTTTTCCTATTACCAAACCAACCATGATACCGGCTGCTACTGTTGTACTTAATGCCTCTGTAAAATGTGGAGGAATAAAAAGTGCAGTATTGGCTATTGCAAATAGTGGCAGTATGAAAAAATTAACAGGGTTGTGTATTGCCCTTTCAACTGCAACCAATTTATTTACCGGAATTGTAAATGCAAATAATACACCGGCAATACTTGCCTCAATGCCTGATTGTAAAATGGCATACCACAAACAAAGTGAAAGTATTATTTGCAGCAATCCGAATTTTACTTTTA
Organism: Chitinophagaceae bacterium; assembly: GCA_031371545.1. Classification (GTDB taxonomy): domain Bacteria; phylum Bacteroidota; class Bacteroidia; order Chitinophagales; family Chitinophagaceae; genus Ferruginibacter. Next base: position 11,802 of record JANMJU010000100.1, on the reverse strand, counting down.
AATAATTAAGGGCAAGTAAGGCAGCAAAAATAATTGCAGCAATAAATAAAAAGAACCAGTAAATTTTTCCACCATAAAAAAGGGCGATTACTACAATTGCGCCAAGATCATCAATAATAGCCAACGCCATCAAAAGAATTTTCAAATTTAACGGCACCCTTTTTCCCAGCAAAGAAGCAACGCCTAAAGAAAATGCGATATCAGTAGCTGTGGGTACACCCCATCCACTTATATAGCTGGTTTTAACATTAAAGGAAATAAAAATTAAAGCAGGAACCAACATTCCTCCGAATGCTGCACCAAATGGTAAAACTGCTTTTTTAAAAGAAGAAAGTTCGCCTTCTACCAGCTCTCTCTTAATTTCTGTTCCGGCCATTAAAAAGAATATGCCCATCAAGAAATTATTAATCCATTCTAATAAATTTCCTGGCAGATGCAGTGATGGTATTGAGTCAAAATGAGTATTCCAAAAGGCACGGTACTGTTCACCTGCAATTGAATTGGCAGCAATAATAGATATGATAGTGCAGGCAATCAAAATAATACCTACTGTACGGCTATCATTGATAAAGTAGCGTAAAGGAGACATTAGCCTGTTGATGATATTCTTCATACCAGTACTGCAAAATTTATTTAGTAAAAAAAGAAAGGCATTTGAAAATAAACTTATTTACAAATGCCTTTCTGCTATAAAAAATATTAATCTACATAACCATGAACTCCTGTTTCAGGAATATCAAGACCTGCAATTTCATCTGCTTCAGTACTTCTTAATGGAACTATTTTATTTAATAATTTGAAGAAGAAATACATCACAACGAAAACAAAAATGATACAAGAAACAGTACCGATTAATTGCGCTACAAATTGTTTACTATCTCCGTAAAACCATCCTGTAACATTACCAGCTACACCATTCCAGCCATCACCATAAGAGCCATCAGCAAATAATCCAAGAGCCAATACACCCCAGGCACCATTTACACCATGCACAGCAAATGCACCAACAGGATCATCAATTTTTAATTTCCTATCAACAAAATTGTAGGCGAATATTACTAACAAACCCGCTATTACACCAATAATAACAGCAGATATTGAGGTAACAAATGCACAGGGAGCAGTGATAGCAACAAGCCCGGCCAGCATACCATTTGCAATCATCCCAGGATCAGCTTTCATACCTCTTATGTACATATAAAATAATGCTGATAATGCACCAGCTCCACCTGCCAACATCGTGTTAGTAGCTACAATGCCTATACGAAGATCATTGCCTGCAAGAGAAGAGCCTGCATTAAAACCAAACCAACCAAAGGCTAATATAAATGTACCAACCAATGCCATAGGAATATTATGCCCGGCAATAGTTTTTACAGATCCATCTTTACCGTATTTACCATAGCGTGGCCCAATAACAATGGCACCAGCCAATGCAGCAATACCGCCTACCAAATGAACAACAGATGAACCGGCAAAGTCAACATGACCGTGACCAAGACCAAACTGTGCACCCAATTGAGATAACCAGCCGCCGCCCCATACCCAGTTACCAAATATTGGATATACAAACATGGAGATAAAAAAACCATAAACAACAAATGATTTCAATGTCCATCTTTCTGCCATAGAGCCAGTAGGAATGGTAGCAGTAGTATCCATAAATACCATTTGAAATAAGAACAAAGTATAAATACCAACGTCATAATACTTGCTGCTTAAAAAGAATCCGGCATAACCGCTGATACCAAAATCGTGACCAAACAGGTGTACTATAAATTCGTGTGGTATCACCCCGGCCGAGCCACCCAATGCCCCTACATTTAATGCGCCGCCAAACATTAATGCAAAACCGGAAATCCAAAAGCCAATCATACCAATTGCATAAATTAAAAAGTTCATGCACATGGTATGGGCTACGTTTTTCTTTTGCGTAAAGCCTGTCTCCACCATTGCAAAACCTGCCTGCATAAACATTACTAAAAAGCCGGCAATCAAAGTCCACATAATATTGATGGCAATTTTGCTGTGGCCACCAGAATTACCAATGGTGTTTACAGTAGATATTACTTTATTAAGAGCAGTATCTTGTGTTGCAGCAAGTGTGTCAATACCTAAATCTTTAATGGTACCTGTAGCTGCACCAGTAGGGTCTTGTGCCATTGAAATAAAGGGCAACAGGAGTAACAAAAGCGTAATTGTCAATGCAGCATATTTGCCAATTGAAGCATAGCGATTTTTTTTACAATTCATAATTGTTTTTTTTAGTTTATTATTAATAATTAAAAAACAAAAACTTGTCAGAGGTTGCACCGATTGTGTTTTATTAAAAAAACACACTGCTGTCAATCTTGCAAAAAGGGTAGTTTTTTGCAAGATTGCCGGCAGGATTTTTAAAATTACCAGTGATTAGAATTTATATACTGCCGCAAGTAAACCAGTAGCTGTTGACTTAGAAGAAGTCCCATCATTTTTTGTATATATGGCACTTTGTGCTGTTTCAAATCTTATTTCAGGAATCAGGGTGAAGGGGCCTACTTTATAATTAAGCGATAAGGTATTCGCAAAAATATTTTTAGTCCCGTAATAAATTATTTTGCTATCACTGATGTATTCACTTCTTAAAGTGAGCCCAACAGCTGCAGTAGGATCTGCATTTAGATATAGGGCGAAACCATACCAGCTTCCGTCTGCTGTTGTTGCACCAACTACTTGTTTACGATTTTGCATGGTGGCATTAAAACCTATATTAAATTTACTGCTTATTGCATCGGTTACTACCAAATCAAGCTGGTTCAAACTTTTCAACGCCAGGGGATTTGCACCAGTATTAGATCCAAAAAATCCTGCATAATTTAAGTAAGCTTTCAATTTACCATCTTTTGAACCACCGCTCACCTGAGCCAATAATGTTTTTACATTGGTAGTGGAAGTAGTTTCGTCAATAAAGTTTGCTACACCAAGCATAAAGCCTACGGGGCCGGCAGTAACATCCATTTTAAGTCCTGTGTGAGAAAACGGCCCATTGGTAAACATGTACGACATACTGTAATTCCTGTTTAAAGGTGCATCCAGTAATTCATAACCAACGTGTGTAGCCCATTTGCCGGCTGTAAATTTTACATCTTTTGATACATTTAAAGTAACGTACAATTGTTTTATCAAAGATGTTGTTGATTTGTTTGCATAATCATAATAAGAAAACTCTTCTGCCCTTGAACCAAAGCCTAAATCAGCAACGGCTGTTACTTTTCCTGATAATGCAGAAGCATCTGCTCTTACAGATGCCATGCCCAGTGCAAAAGAACTTTGGGCTTTTGTAAAACTTGTATAACCATTTCCTGCACCGGTATTGTAACGGTAGTAAGCGTCTACCGAACCAGAAATGGTTAACAATTTTGTAGAATCCTGAGCAAATGCTCCATTGGTTAAAGCCAAACTTAATAAGGCTGATACAAGATGTTTTTTTGTCATTTTTTTAAAGTTTTGGTTGTTAAATAAAAAAGGCTAAAAGCTGTAAACTTTTTAATGACCTGGCAATTGTTATAGTTTTTTACAGGGATGGAAAACATAAAGAAAATAATAAAATATATTATAAATTTTAATAAACCATCTTATCTGATGTAAAAATATCAATTTATTTTCATTCTTATTGCAATATCAATACATTTTATTTTATATAATGTTAATAATTAAATAGAATAAGCAGTTTATTTTAAATTTTAAACGTAATCTTTAAAATATTTTTGTTATTAAAATAATATAATACATATTAATAAAAATTTAAAAGCCACGATTTTTTTAAAAATCGTGGCTTTTAAATTTAAAGTTCAGATGTCTATTCTTTTACTTTTGTCTCTTCAAATACCCCTCCATTTTTAACTAAAAGTGTTCCCTGTGTGTAATGCTCTCCATGCTGAGACTCATCCAAACCTGCAAGTTCCTCATCTTCCGACACCCTGATTGGATTAATAAAATTAATAAACTTAAAAATCAGCCATCCAACCACAAAGCTATAACTGGCCACTATAATCATCCCTTTAAACTGGGTAAAAAATAAATCACCACCAAAGAATAATCCCTGATGATTTACTGTTCCATCTAATCCAACGGCACTATTTACTGCATGTGAGGCAAAAACCCCTGTTAACAACATACCAACAATACCACCTATACCATGACAAGGAAACACATCAAGCGTATCATCTACTTTCGTTTTCGACCTTAACGAAACAGCGAAATTTGATATGATAGCCGCAATAAAACCAATAAAAGCACTGTGTGCAATACCCACAAAACCTGAGCCTGGGGTAATGGCAACAAGCCCAACCACTGCACCTATGCAAAAGCCAAGAACAGATGGTTTCTTACCTCTAATCACATCAAAAAACATCCATGATAAACCTGCAGTAGCTGCGGCAATATTGGTAGTAGCAAAAGCTGAAACAGCAAGCGTATTAGCACCTAAGGCAGAGCCTGCATTGAAGCCAAACCAACCAAACCAAAGCAAGCCTGTACCGATTAACACATAAGGTACATTAGCTGGATGGATATCAACATTTTCAATATGCGATTTTCTTCTTTTTAAAACCAGGGCCCCAGCAAGTGCTGCACAACCTGCAGTAATATGTACCACTGTACCACCAGCAAAATCGAGCACACCCATCTTAGCTAAAAAGCCTTCAGGATGCCAAGCCCAATGACATACCGGGAAATAAATAAACAGGCAAAATAAAACAATGAATAATACATAAGAACTGAATTTTACCCTCTCCGCAACAGCTCCCACCACCAGTGCTGGTGTAATGATTGCAAACATCAATTGAAACAAGGAAAACAATGTCAATGGAATGGTAGGACCACCTACCCAAGGGGCTCCCGACACTACACCTTTATAAAAAAAATGAGATAAAGGATTGCCGATTACCCCATTTATAGAAGTGCCAAAAGACATTCCATAACCTACAGCTAGCCAAAGTACCGTTACAATACCAGCAGCTACAAAACTTTTAATCATGGTACTCAGTACATTTTTCCTGTTTACCATTCCGCCATAGAAAAATGCAAGCCCCGGGGTCATTAAAAATACAAGTGCAGTGGCAACCAACACCCAAGTAATATCACCAGTGCTGTATTTAGAAGTATCTGCAAAAACTTCACCCGTAGGAAAGAAAAGGCTGCAAATAGCAACTGCCGATAATACTAAAAAAGGGAGCATGTCTTTTAATCCAATCTTTTTCATAATACTAAAGTTTAATAAACAAGTTATAATTAAATAAATGCGATTTATTTAACAATATTAACAAATAAAATTTGCTAATTAGAAAAAAATATTGATTAATTATCAACAATAATGAGATTTAATACATAAATTAATATAAATAAGCACATTAAGATAAACCTAATACAAAAGCCTTTTGCTATGCAAAAGGCTTTTAACTAATAAAAAAGAATTCGAATTAAACTAAGTAACGTGCTATTGCATTACCATCAGCGGTTTCCAAAAGTGACTTGCCTACCAAAAATTCATCCACTTTTTGAGCACAGTCCCTACCCTCTTTGATGGCCCAAACCACAAGGCTTTGCCCCCGGCGCATGTCGCCTGCGGTAAATATTTTTGAAATATTGGTTTGATAATTTTTTTCAGTAGCTCTTACATTTCCTTTTTCATCCAGCTCCAACTCTAATTCCTGCACCAACCCTTCATGCTGCGGATTTACAAAACCCATTGCAAGCAATGCCAGTTCGCAGGGAATATCTCTTTCACTTCCGGGTACTTCTACAAATTGAGCAGGCCTGTCATCTACAATTTTCCATTCCAGATCAACCAGCCGAATCGCTTTTAAATTACCCTTATCATCACCGATAAATGCTTTTGTTGAAACCGCCCATTTCCTGTCACAACCTTCTTCATGAGAAGAAGTAGTTTTTAACAACATGGGGTAGGTAGGCCAGGGCATTACCCTGTTTCTTTCTGCAGGCGGCTTTGGCAATAACTCAAACTGTGTTACTGATGTTGCCTTATGACGGTTACTGGTTCCCACACAATCACTGCCCGTATCGCCGCCACCAATTACTACAACATTTTTATTGCCCGCTAAAATATCTTCTTCGGTGAATGAAAGGTTGGCAACCCTTTTATTTTGTTGCTTTAAAAACTCCATTGCAAAATAAACTCCTTTCAACTCTCTGCCGGGTATGCCCAAATTACGGGGCACTGTTGATCCTCCCGCCAGCACAATTGCCTGGTATTCCCTCAGCAGATCACTGATATTAATATCTACACCAACATTTGCATTGCATTTAAATACCACTCCCTCTTCTTTCATCAATTTTATCCTTCTGTCAATCACCCATTTTTCTAATTTGAAATCGGGGATACCGTACCGGAGTAAACCGCCGGGTAAATCGTCTCTTTCAAAAACTGTTACTGAATGGCCTGCAATATTTAATTGTGCAGCAGCAGCCAGGCCTGCAGGTCCACTTCCCACGACAGCTACTTTTTTTCCAGTCCTGGTAATTTGTTTTTGTGACTGTACAAATTTCTTTTCAAAAGCAATTTCAATGATGTGCTTTTCTATTTCTTCGATGGCAATGGCTGGCTGATTGATTCCTAAAACACAGGCTGTTTCGCAAGGTGCCGGACATATCCGCCCGGTAAACTCCGGAAAGTTGTTGGTGGAGGAAAGTATGTCGTACGCTTCTTTCCAGCTTTTGCGGTAAACAGCATCATTGAATTCTGGAATAACATTACCCAAAGGGCAACCATTATGACAAAAAGGTATGCCACAATCCATACACCTGGCTGATTGCTGATTAAGTTTTTCGTCTGAATATTTTTCTACAAATTCTTTGTAATCATTTACCCTTTCTGCTACCGGCCGCTTTGGCGGAAGTTCCCTGGTAAATTCTAAAAACCCGGTTGGTTTGCCCATGATGCTTAGTTTAATATCGTTTAGAAAGTTGAGAAGTTTAATGTTTTTAGAACACCAAACTATTAGAACTTTCAACTGTTTGAGATTTTTTTAAAGACTCTATTTTATGATGCCAAAAGATTTATCAGTACAAGTGAGTGACACAACGATGCTTAATTGAAAAACAATTGCCTGTCCCCTAAAATTATTAATCAAAATAAAATTTAATTATCATTTAACCAGTTATCCATTCATCATTTTCCTACCTGTTCTTTCAACCTTTTCTTTTCCAAAACCTTTTTATAATCCTTTGGAAATACTTTTACAAAATGCTGAAGCTGATTTTCAAAATCATCTATCACGAATTTTGCTACGGAACTTTTTGTATAATTAAAATGATTGCTGATCAGCTGAAATAATTCATTTCTGTCTTCAGCAGAAACCGGATCAAGGTCAACCATTTCTTTATTACATTGCTCACTGAAATCGCCTTTGGTATTGTAGATGTAAGCAATTCCACCGCTCATTCCGGCTGCAAAATTTTGACCTGTACTTCCAAGAATAACCACTTTGCCCCCGGTCATATATTCACATCCATGATCGCCTACACCCTCTACTACCGCTGTAACACCGGAGTTACGAACTGCAAAACGTTCGCCTGCTTTCCCCCTGATATAGGCATTGCCGGAAGTAGCACCATAGAAAGCCACATTACCAATAATGATATTGTCTTCAGGAACAAAAGTGGCGCTGGCCGGCGGATACACAATTAACCTGGCACCGCTTAATCCTTTTCCAAAATAATCATTGGCATCACCTTCCAACTCAAGCGTAACGCCTTTGGTATTGAAAGCACCAAAACTTTGACCTGCAGTTCCATTAAATTTAAAATGAATGGTATCATCCGGTAAACCGGCTGATTTATATTTTTTTGAAATTTCATTTGATAAAATAGTGCCTACTGTACGGTCAATATTTTTTATTGCAAAAGAAGCTTTCACCGGTTGCTGGTTTTCCAATGCAGGTTTTGCTGCAGCAATCAATTTCCAATCAAGCACATTTTCTAATTCATGATTCTGGTCTTCTTTGTGATACAACCCTGTATATAAAGAAGCTGGTTCTTTATAAAGTATTGGCGCTAAATTTAATTTACTGTGTTTCCAGTGAGTGATATTGTCTCTTACTTCAAGACAATCAACCTGGCCAACCATTTCATTGATTGTCTTAAACCCAAGCTGGGCCATTATTTCACGAAGTTCTTCTGTTAAGAATTTAAAGAGGTTTACCACATGATCTGCATTGCCCGTAAAACGGTTACGCAATTCAGGATCTTGTGTAGCAACACCAACAGGACAGGTATTCAAATGACATTTGCGCATCATGATACACCCTTCTGTAACCAACGCTGCCGTAGCAACGCCCCATTCTTCTGCACCCAATAAAGTTGCAATCGCAATATCTTTTCCTGTCTTTAATTGTCCGTCTGTTTGCAATACCACCCTGCTGCGTAATTTATTTTTCACCAGTGTTTGATGTGCTTCTGCAAGCCCAAGTTCCCATGGCAGGCCTGCATGTTTGATGGAGCTGATGGGTGATGCACCTGTACCTCCATCATTACCCGAAATCAAAACCACATCTGCTTTTGCTTTTGCTACACCTGCAGCAATGGTACCAACGCCAGCTTTGGAAACCAGCTTCACATTTATCCTTGCAGCCCTGTTGGCATTTTTCAGATCAAATATTAATTGTGCCAAATCTTCGATGGAATAAATATCGTGGTGAGGCGGAGGTGATATTAAACCCACGCCTGGTGTGGCATGGCGTACTTTGCCAATCCATTCATCTACTTTGTGACCAGGTAATTGTCCACCTTCGCCAGGCTTTGCTCCCTGCGCCATTTTTATCTGCAATTCATCTGCCTGAGTTAAATAATTACTGGTAACACCAAACCTTGCCGACGCCACCTGCTTGATAGCGCTTCTCATGGAATCACCATTCTCCATTATTTCATAACGCATTTCATCTTCACCACCTTCGCCTGTATTGCTTTTTCCGCCAATGCGGTTCATAGCAATGGCCAGTGTACTGTGTGCTTCATGAGAGATGGAGCCAAAACTCATAGCACCGGTTGCAAAGCGTTTTAATATTGATTCTGCAGATTCCACTTCATCAATTGAAACAGACTGGCGGTGAAAATTAAATTGAAACAGGCTTCTTAACGTACAAGCTTTTTCGCCCTGTTCATTTATTAATTTGGAATACTTTTTAAAAGTGGGGTAATCATTCAGCTTAGTTGAATACTGCAACAGGTGAATGGTTTGCGGATTGAACAAATGAAACTCCCCTTTGCGTTTCCACTGGTACATACCGCCAACGGGTAAACGATCTACCGGTATTTCTTTTCTGCTGAAAGCAAACTGGTGTTTAGCCAAACTTTCTTTTGCTATTTCATCCAATCCTAAGCCTTCTATTCTTGATATGGTGCCATAAAAATATTTATCTACCACCGCTTTATTTAATCCGACTATTTCAAATATCTGTGCACCCTGGTAAGACTGCAAAGTAGAAATCCCCATCTTGGAAAACACTTTCAGCAACCCATCATTTACTGCCTTAGTGTAATTCTTCTTTAAATATTCTACATCTAAATCAGTTTGTAATTTTCCGCTCAGCTTCATATCCCTTATGCTGGACAATGCCAAATAAGGGTTGATGGCAGTGGCGCCAAAACCAATGAGGCAGGCAAAATGATGCACTTCCCAAACATCGCCGGCTTCCACCACAATACCTACACAACCCCTCAATCCTTTACGAATCAAATGATGGTGTATTGCAGCCAATGCCAGTAAAGAAGGTATCGGTGCATGATCTGAATCGATTGCCCTGTCCGTAAGAATCAATACTTCAAAGCCATCTTCTGCTGCATCCACAGCATAGCGGCACAACCGGTCGATGCCCTTTTGCAAAGAATCGGGTTTGCCATCTGCCCTGAAATACATCTGCAATGTTTTGGCCTGGAATACACCAGTATCGATACTTCTAATTTGTTCTAATTCATGATTACTCAACACCGGATGTTTCAGTGCTACTGTATGACAACTCAATGGATCTTCCACCAGCAGGTTGCCATTGTTACCAACAAAAGTTGCCAGCGACATTACCAATCTTTCCCTGATAGGATCAATCGGCGGATTGGTAACCTGTGCAAACAGTTGCTTAAAGTAAGCACTTAAATGTTGCGGCTGATCGCTTAATACTGCCAGCGGAACATCGGTGCCCATTGAGCCTATCGGCTCTTTTCCATCCAATGCCATTGGGGCAATGATGGTATCCAAATCTTCTGTTGTGTAACCAAATGCTTTTTGGTATTTAAAAATCTGGTCGCTTTCCAGGTGAGTAAACATTACCCTTGGCTCCGGTAATTCTTCTAAACGAATCTTGTATTTATTCAACCAGTCACCGTAAGGTTTTTGTGAGCAGATACCTTTTTTTAATTCTGTATCACTGATAATTCTGCCCTGCTCCATATCCACTACAAACATTTTACCCGGCTGCAATCTTCCATTCTCTTTTATTAAAGCTGGATCGATTGGCAAAGCACCAGTTTCTGAAGCCATGATTACACGGTCATCATGTGTAACACAATATCTCGAAGGACGCAAACCATTCCTGTCTAATGTGGCGCCAATAATTTTTCCATCGGTAAAAGAGATAGAAGCCGGGCCATCCCAGGGTTCCATCATCGAAGCATGGTATTCATAAAAAGCTTTCTTTACCGGGTCCATTTTTTCATTACCATCCCAGGCCTCCGGTATCAGCATCATCATTACATGCGGAAGCGACCTCCCCGTCAACGTTAGTAACTCAATCATGTTATCCAGGCAGGCAGAATCAGACTGCATACTGGTAACCACCGGTAACAGCATATCCATTTCTTCTTTGCTGAAGTAGGGAGATACAAAACCCATTTCACTTGCCTTCAGCCAATTCAGGTTTCCCTGTAATGTATTGATCTCACCATTGTGTGCAATGTAGCGGAATGGCTGTGCCAGCTTCCATGAAGGAAAAGTATTGGCCAGAAGGTTACCTTCCGCGCTTACATCCATAACAATGCTAACCCAGCTCTAATCGGTGAAGCTAACGCTACAGCTCACAACACCAAGGTCGAAGTTTTCCTGCCAATTGGCAAGCACACTTCAACTAATGTTGCGGCTGAAATCAGCGCCAGCAATGCCAGCCCGGCACATATCAGCGACACTGTCGATTTGACCGGAGATTCTCCGTTCACGATTGTGCTTGATCAAAGTACTCCAGTTACATTAACTTACCGCCCAGACGGCAAAGGTGAATTCACTACAGTCAATTTACCTGGCCAACTTGTAAGTTTTAACGGAGATAACTACTTGGCTGTCAACTTTGGCGACTGGAAGGGTTGTTTTAACTTCTCAGGCCACATCACTGTGACCACAGTAGTCAAAATGGACCAACCTCCTACAACACCTCCTCCAACACCACCAAAAACACCACCAAAAACACCCGTAACTCCTGCAGCCCCTACTAGCTTGCCAAACACTGGCGCTGGTAATATCGCAGCAGTTGCCGGCGGCGCAACAATCTTAGGTGCTACTTTGTACCGACGACGCTTGCTTCGCAGTCTGACTAAGTAAGGAATTAGTTCCTTAGCTTAGTGCCCACGACTGGCCGCACTACGTAATAGCCCTCGTCAATTTGGCGGGGGCTATTTAGTTGGATCAAGCTCGGGTTTAGGCAAGCCGTGCTTGGCCTTGCTAAAGACAAAGCCGAAGGTGCTGCCCTTGCCTTCTGCGGTCTCAAAAATCAGAACACCGCCTTGGGCTATAATAACTTTCTTAGCCATAAAAAGTCCCAG
>JANMJU010000074.1:0-11960 GCA_031371545.1 Chitinophagaceae bacterium | reverse complement strand
ATGTTGAATAATGCATAAAATATCTTGTTGGGCAACCCTACTTTTATGAGTGAAGTGCCTGCAAGAAAACCAACTTTATCACCCAACTGGTAGCCAGCTGTTTCCCAACTTAAAATAATGGAAGCCCATAAATATGACTGTGATTCGGAAGTGGTGTAGTACACCAGTGGTACACCGGTTGAGCCGCCACTTTGCTTTTTAAAAAGCTTCCTTCTATAAGCTGATGAAATAAGGCCGGGTGTATTTTGGCGGATAATTTCTTTTGTAAGAACGGGTACTTCTTCGAATGAATTAAACTTTGAGTAGTAAGTAGTGTAATTTTTTGCAATGCCAAAAACCTTGTCCAGCCTGCTTTTCCTGATGACTTCCAATTCATTTTCAGGAAGGTATTGGTGTTTTTTTAATTCATCCAGCACAGGCAAAACTTTGGTGCCCCTTATTAAATCTATTAATTTTAATCTTAGTTTTCCAATCATCGTGTAATCACCATTTACTAATTAGCTGTTATTTGCCGGGATAAAAATATACAATTTGTTTTACCAGGCATTTTGCATTTTACTAACTATGCTGCGTTTTTATGCTGTTTCCTTTTATCAATGATAAAAGTGTGTTTTAAATTACTATTGGTATAAAACTGTTCATTGGTTTTGATATCATAGCTGTCAAAAGTAAAGTTGCTCTTTAAAATGTCCATATAATAGCCGTAATTTTTTTCAGAAAAATCATCATCCACCATCAAATTTATTTCAATTGAGTTTTCATCAAAAAATACCTGGTATTGCTTTATTGATTTATCTTTTTTGAACAATGTGTTGAAAAAAGACGAGTGTATTTTTTTATTTTTCCCGTCAGTAATAATGTCACTGCATCTTCCAACAATTTTTTTAATAACTGGGTAGTTTCTGCCACAGCTGCATCCTTCATCAGCAAACTCTACCAAATCACCGGTATTGTATTTCATAAAAATACAGGCTTCATTAGCCAGGTCGGTGCCAATGAGTTTTCCTTCTTCATCAATTTCAAAAACAGTACGGCTGCTAATAAGATGAAGCTGGTGATATTCACATTCAAAAGCGGAAATACCGGCTTCATTGCAGCCGTACTGATTAAAAACTTTTACACCAAATGCTTTTTCAATATTAGCCCTCATTGTATCTGTCAGCATTTCGGAGGTACATACAATGCCGCATAAACCCGGTAATGGATCAATATTGTTTTGAATGATGTAATCTGCTATTATATTGATAGCCATTGCGTATCCATAAATCAGCTTTGTGTTTTTGTGCCGGATGGTTTCTATATACTCACCAATGCCTTCATCCGTCATTGCAGCAGCAGGGTAAAGGTCAATATTCATAAGCTTGTAAAATATGTTGTGCCTGGTGCTTGATTTTATCAAAGCACTGCCTGCTACGAATGCCACTTTATCTCCAAACTGGTAACCTGCGCTTTCCCATGAAAGCATGAGCCCGGCCCACAAATGCGACTGGGCATCTACAGAGGCATGGTAAATAAAAGGGGCACCAGTAGAACCTCCAGTAGCTTTTTTAAATAACTTGTCCTGGTAAAATCTTGAAAGAAAATTAGCAGGGTTTTGGTTCATTATTTTTTTTGTGAGCACAGGTAATTCATTGTAAGAATTAAATGCAGCATAATGAATGGTCGATTGTTTGGCCATTGCAAACAGATCTTCTAATTTTTCCTGGTTTATTTTGTCAAGCTCTACTTTGGGCAAGTATTGCTGTTGCTTAAGCAGCTGCAATACATCATAAATTTTTAAACCGGAAACTGAGTCGATAAACTTCAGCCTTATCATGTTTGCTTTTTTCATGTTTCATAGTATTGGGTTAGTAAGCCTGGTGGTATTTAATAAACCAGTATAAATTTCATCCAGTTTTTCATTTACTTTTTCTGGTGAATAATCCTGCACTATCTGCAATGACCTTTCACCATATTTTACCAATATACCTGGATCATTTTTTATTTCATTAAAAACAGTTGCCAGCGCTTCAATATCGCCGGGTGCTGTAAGCCAGCCATTTTCTCCGGGCCTTACAATACGGGGTATGCCGCCAACATTGCCTGCAATCACCGGCTTGCCAAACGACATGGATTCTAAAATTGACATGGGCAGTCCTTCATTGTAGGAAGTGAGAATAAATACATCACAATACTGTATCAGTTCATCTTTTTCTTTGCCTGCTACCCAGCCTTTGTATTCAATAATGCTGTTTAAATTTTCTGTGTTGATGATTTGCAGCAGCCGGTCTGTATCACCGGCACCGGCTATTATTAATTTAAAATTGCCAGCCAGTTCTTGTTGGTGCAGCCTGAAATATTCCACTACATCGAACAAGCCTTTTTTTTGAGTGATGTGGTTTAAGTATAAAACTTTTACCGGCTTGCCAGGAACTGTTTTTTTTATACTAACAGGCAGTACTACCGGGTTATTAAGCACAATTGATTTTGGGAAATTGGTGATTAAATCAAAATAATTTTTCCATTCGTCAGAAAGGCAGAGTACTTCATCGGCAGTGTTTAAAATATAGCGGATCAAAAACCTCATCCGGCCGCTGTTTTGATAGAATATTTTAAACTCTCCTCCATGAATGTGCAGTATCGTTTTTTTTCTGAAAATTTTTGCAAGGAGAATAAATATTGATTTCCTTAAAAAACTTCCCCTCGATGCGCTGTGCAGATGAATGATCCTAATGTTCCTGTTGCTGATTAATTTGCCCGTGAATTTGAACAGGGCCGTGACGAAATAAAATATGTTGTAAACAGCATTTTTATTATCATAAGTGGAAATGAAATTGAAATAGGGAATTGCCCTTGAATATACTTCCAGCACGGAAGCCATGCCACCCCTTTGTCTGTAATGTGGCCCCACAAATAAAACATTTTTAAAGTAGTTGTTCATATATTAACCCAGCAGCTGTACTACAGCTTTTCATGATACTATTTAAATTCAAATGGCTTTAAATTCAAAAACCATTCCTCATTTGACCAGTGCAAATAAAATGATTCGTATAATTACTTAGGTAAAACGCTTATTTTGATAAAAATATTATAAGTCTGCTGATAGAATAATTTTTGGTAGCCGGCATATTGTGTACAGAGAAAAAAACAGGAAGAATAAAGAAGGCCTGAAAGGCAATAACGGCAGGGCAGGAGAGATGATCTAAGTGGCGTGGTGTTTGGATTTTTTGAGCCATATACCCATCATGCGGCAGATATTTTCTTGAAAGGAGGCATGTTCAACCATTATCAGCCTGGGCAGTTGGTATAATTGAGTTAATTTTTCTTTTGTGATATACTTTTGTTCTGTTGAAAAAGCTATTGTGTATCCGTTTTCTTTTAATATTTCTACTTCCCGGTTGGTAAAATCACCATTGGGGTAGGCAAAATGTTTTACATCATGATCTACCCATTGCTCTATTGTTTTCTTAGACTGGCTGATTTCAAAAATTGTTTTTTCAACAGAACACTTGGGCAGTATTGGGTGAGATACGCTGTGGCTGCCAATAGAAATATAATTGTTTTTTGCAATTTCTTTTATCTGGTCAACGGTAAGCGCCTCCCTGTTAAGATTAATCTGTTTTTTTGTTTCTTCAATAATTTTGATCCGGTCTTCATTGTCGATTGTTTTAATAAATTCAACCGTGTTTTTTGCCAGCCCTCTTTTCCTGGCTTCATTAATATAAGACCACCAATATCCATTGCCCTTTTCAACTACTTCGGTGCTCACAAAAATGGTTACTGGTATTTTATTTTCCACCACTACCGGCACAATATTATCGAGGTTGCTCTGCCAGCCATCATCAATCGTAATTACTACAGCCCCTTTTGGGAAAACGATTTCGCCACTGGCTACTTTTTCAAGATCACCAACAGAAATAAAGTGAAAGTCTCTTTTTATCAGCCAGTTTATGCAAGACTCAAAAAATAATTTACTTGGGGCATGAAAACACAGCGACAAAATATAATCGCCTGTTTGCACTTTTCGCTTTGCCCTTTTTACTGCACCAGACATGATCATGGCGTTAGCAATCAGGGAGCCTACAAAATTTCTTATTGTGGTTTTCATTAAAACAAAATAATGATTAGCATTTAATATCCACTTTTATAAAAATGGTTTTTAAGTTGGTTTTTAGGGAGATATTGTATGTAACAAAAACTTTACCTGACATTGTGGTATGGATGTATTTTAGGAGTATTTACTTATTAATTAATTCGTTCTCCTTTATATACTGCTATAAATTCATCGGTCATCCTGCCCAGCAGGAATTTTTTATGTATCGTTTCTAATGCCTTTTCCCCCATTTGTTTTGCATTTTCGGGATGACTATACAGGTAAAGTATTTTTTCTGCCAGTTCATCCACACCATTGTGTTGAATGAGAAAACCGTTTTTACTATCCACAATTACTTCATTGGTGCCGCCGCCCTCGGTGGCAATTACCGGTTTTTGCAAACTCATGTATTCAATAATTGAATTGGAAACACCTTCCCCATGAATTTCACTGTTGGTACACAGCACCCCTACATCAAATACCTGTATCAGGTCTTCTACATCAGCACGCCTGCCTAAAAATAAGATATTCTGTTTATCCTCTGCAGGTATCATATCTTCTATCTGCTGTTGATTTTTTCCTTCGCCTATCAATAAAAAACAGATATCTTTTTGCTGCCTGATTACTTTTTTTGCAGCTTCTGCAAAAGTGATATAATCTTTGCGGTCGTGAAATGCTCCCACCATACCCACTACGTACGAAAAATTTTCAATGCCGATTTCTTTTTTTAAATCCTGGCTGTTTCGTAGGTTTTGGAAACGTGCCATAT
Source organism: Chitinophagaceae bacterium (assembly GCA_031371545.1). Lineage (GTDB taxonomy): Bacteria > Bacteroidota > Bacteroidia > Chitinophagales > Chitinophagaceae > Ferruginibacter. Next base: position 7,119 of record JANMJU010000074.1, on the reverse strand, counting down.
CAATACCATTGTAAATGCAAAATGTTTTATTTACCGGTGCATTGTACGATTTAATGCCTGCAAGAGAATTGGAAAGTACTACATCTGAAAAAGGGTAAGTCAACTGGCCTCTGATGTAGGGTTTTTGATACCAGTGTATTTTTTTTGGAGCATCAGCAATGATGCCATTTATAAATTTGAATTTTCTGAAAAGCAACAATGGCAGCATATACAGGCTGCCCATGGATCCCCAGGAGTGTACAATGTCCGGCTTGTATTTCTTAATGGCATTTTTAATTATAAAGTAGGGTTTTGTAGTAAATCTATGCTTGCGGTCTGTTTCTATTATTGTAATTGGAAAGTCGTACATGTATTTGTAACCAACCCCCATATCTGTTAAAGAAATGAGGATAATTGTATAAGAAGAATCTTTACTCAGAGACTTGATCAGCTCAAGCATTCTGCGTTCTTTTCCCCCTCCGCCAATATTATCTGCTACAAATAAAATAGTCATAGTAATTTTTTTGAAGACTTTTCTTTAAAACCAGTGATGATGGCTGGTATGAAAAATCTTTATCAGCATTAATCAGGTATCTTATCTGTGGGAGAATCTGTTTAAGGCTTAAAATTTATTTTTTAGTGGTGAGGAAATAGCAATAGTTGCGCCAAAAGTACTTTATAAATATTATTACTGTTAAGTTATTGTAGAGAATATTTAAATTTTTATTTAACAGATAAATCAATGCAGTTTGTTTTTTTACAATCTGTTATTTCCCCAAGCTATAAGTTTTTTATGACTTTGCAGGGGTTGCCTCCTGCAATTACATTGGCAGGTATATCTTTTGTTATTACACTGTTGGCACCTATCACACTGTTATCGCCAATGGTTACCCCTTTTAATATTACTGATCCGTATCCAATAAAAACATTGTTGCCGATAATTACTTCTTTTGAATCGCCGGTGGAGTTTCTTCTTTTGTCTGGCTGTATGCCATGCCAGTCAAAATCTGTAATGAGTGTATTGGCACCGCACAATACATCGTTGCCAATAATAATTTTTTCTTTAGCGCCTATCACTGTGCCACTAAACCCACAGTTGGTACCAATAATGATTTGCGCTTTTTCACTGTGGGTGGAGACGATACATTTTCGGCTTACACCTATTAAATTAGAACTGGCATCGCTTCTGAAACTGCAGTTGTTGCCAATGCTGATAACAGAACCGGGATATCGCACCATACAGGAGGTACCCCAAAAATCTACTCCTTTACCGCATTTTATTTTTTTTACTGACAACTCTATCGTCATCCACATCTTTGAATAAAGGCCAATGAGCCATAACCTGGTATTTCTTATCCTGTAAACAAGTTTGCCTGAAAAGTCAACCATAAAAAGGTTTATAAAAAGTAGTTTGTATTATTGTTTTCCGGTAATGCTTTCAAAAATTTACACAGTATAGAGATTGTCGTAAATTTTATTCAGCACTGTCATAATATCTTTTGGTGAATGCCTTTTTAAACCCGTTTCCCTTGCTTTGGGGGCCACCGCTAAAGCAGTATCATAATTATTTACAAGGTGCAGCAAAAGCCCGGCAAGTTCGTACCTGTCGTAAGGGTTAAACAAGAAGCCATTTTCTTTATGAGTGATCAATGAATTTACTCCTCCAACAGCCGAAGAAAGAACGGGCATGCCAAGCAGCATAGCTTCACAAACACTATTAGGACTGTTGTCAATATAAGACGGGTGTACAAAAAAATGGCAGGTTTTAAGTTCTTCAATTAACTGTGGGGCAGATACCTGTTCATAAAATTTCATGGCCGGTTCAGCTTCTTTAATGTGCAGCATTTTCTTTACCATGATATTTACAGGGTAGCTTTCGGCAATGCCAAAAATTTTCCAGCAAATATTGTAATCTTTTAAAATCCTTACTACTTTATAAATTAAATCAAGGCCTTTGTAGATATTGGGGTTAATGGTGGTGCCAATTACGATTGGCTGGCCTGCGTCCGGTATTGGTAATGGCTGCCACTGGGCAGTAAAAAAATCTGCTCTCAGTAATTCCTCACAATGAAAATAAGTGCTTTTGGAGTTCAGGAGTTTTACATAATTCCTGTCCCAGTCCGTTCTTCCGGTAAAATATTTCCACTGTTTTATTATTTCTGTTTCCCTTGCTCCCCTGTTGCGGATGTTGATATAGGAATGATAGAATGTTAGCCCACGAAATATATCGGCCAGTTTACTTTTTCTAAGTACGGCCAATTTAGAAAAGCCGTTTGGGAAAAATACTTCGGAATAGGGGGCTATCAGGCCCTGTATATGGAAAATTACTTTATCAAATTTGCCAATCAGCATTTTACCATAATGGTGTTCGGTGCCAAATACATGCACCACATCCGGTTTAAAATCATTGAGGATGGTATCTATGTACGGGCTTTTGATATCGTTTAATTTCCCCTGGTGCCGGTTAATGATGCGGCTGAAAAAATTTTCCTCGTCAAATGGTATTCCATAATAAGTAACGTTGTCTTTCACCACTCTTTTATAATCTTTTCCATTGTAAAAGAAACAGATACCCAGCTCATGTATTTTTTCAGATACGACCAATGTTTCCAGTGCCAGCACCCAGCCGCCACCAAATTTTTTATATCCAAATTCAGGCCCAGCTTTCGAGGGGGTATTAGTAAACCAAAGTACTCTCATCTTCTTCAAAATTTTTAAAAAAATCAGTTATTTCTTCGTCAGGTGTTTCTCTTAAACTTGTTTTATAACAAATGCCTGCACATATCCATACCAGAACATACTCGGTTGTAAGCCTTGGCAACCCAAAGATGCCCATATCTATCAGCCAAGAAAGAACCACCACAGCCGCTGCCTGCGTTAATTGGTTGGATGATCTGAATAAACCAAGAAATACAGCCGGCAGTAATACCAGTGCAAAAAGTACAACATAAATGATACCGCCATTAAGATTAAGCTGCAGGTAGCCATTTTCAATTCCCTTGCGGTACAATACGGTTTCTTTCATATCACCTTCTTCATTTACGCCTCCCGAAGGATAATAAAACTGCCCCTGCATGCCTTTGCCAAATACTTCATGTCCCTTCATTCCATCAAAATAAAAATCAAATATGCCCGACCTGGAATCTTCTGTAAGCCTGTTACTAAGCTTCTCTGTAAATGAAGCAGGCATGGAGTCTGTTGAAAGCAATCCTATTACTATCACGCCAATAATGATGGGGAATATTTTAAATAGTTTTGATGCTGAAAGATACCTGGAGTTTATTGCAGCTGCACCCAGTATTAAAGTTGCATAAGAAATAATCCCATTTCTCCTAGCTAAATAAACAAATGAAAATATGCCAACAGCCATGGCAAGAAATGCCACTGTTTTTTTTGTTTTGGATAGATACCGGGCATTTAATAATACAAATCCGCAACCAAATACAAAGGGATGAATAAAGTTTTCCGCTGTTGCCCGTTCTACTATTAATGATGGCTTTACTATGCAGATCAGGAAAAAAGCTATGGCCAAAAAATAAATTGCATTCATTAAATATGCCAGCGTAATTAATTTTTTATCAAAGAAAATAAATATTGGAATAAGGTAAACCCAAAAAAGATAATCCATTTGAAGGAGCTCTTTTACATTTTTGTAATCCGTAGGCAAACCCCTGCTCACAATAATTGCCTCATACAAAAAGAATAACCACAATATTGTTCTTTGATACCGGCTCTCGGTTGTAAAATCCCATTGGAGCCTGGTTAATGCATAAATAGAAATGACCAGGAATACCATTACAGACAAAGTATGGGTAACTGCATTGAGCAGGTTAAATCCTTTGGAAAGAATAAATGCACCACCTGTAGCCAGGGCGAGTGAAAATATAAATGTGTATATGTAGTTTTTGATTTTCATCAAAATATTTACTGATCAAAAAATCAAATGCTGGTAAATTATTGAACTACTCCATCAGAATACCGGTTGCTTTTTTAGCCAGGATCCGTTTTGATTGAAAAGGCTGAATGACGACCGACAATACATACGGGATAATGATGGCAATCATTACACCAGTGCTGTCTTTAAAGTAATTACCCATAATATAGATGCTTGCAAAATAAAGGATAACTCCTGCAATGGAATAGTAAATTGTTAGTTTCAACTTGCCGGTGCCATTTATAAAAAAAGAATAAGGCGCCAGGTAAATGGCCATCGCATTGTAGATAGCCATTAATATGGTCAGGTGCATCGGCACTTTTATTTTATCACCAATCCACAACTTAAAAACATAGTTGCTCATAAAAATCATGACGATGATTACACTAAAGAAAATAATGGTAAGCACATTCAGGCGCTTCATCGTTTTTTTTAACCATTCAAAATCATCTTTCACATAAGCATCTGTTACTGCAGACCAAAGAGGCGCCATGATAATGCCGTTGACAATAGTGGGTAATTGAAAATATTTGAATGCCAGGTTGTACACCACCACTTCATTGGGGCCACCAAACCGTTGTGAAATAAATATACTGGAAGTAGAGTACAATACAATACCCATTATCTGCAGTAAAAAAAACTTTGCACCCAGTGAGGTAACACCTTTATTTAATTTAAAATCGATTGCTTTAAATGAAGGCTTTAAATATTTGTATTTATTATTGAAAGCATAAATTGAAAGAAAAATAAAAAGCAGCACCGGCATGATAGTAATGATAGAACCCAATAGAGCAAGGTTGCCCTGAGCTGTGAACTTCATTAGGACCAGGATAACGGCAAGCGATAAAAGGTTGCTGGCTGCCGTAATAAAATTATTAATGGAAGGTTTGTGATCGGCGATATAAATAATCCCAATTAACTGAACGATGAAGCGGATAATAAAAAATGTAAAAACAACAGAAGTAAGCAGGTACAAGTCATTCCCGGAAATTGTTTTGGTATTGAGAACACTATTCCAGTTTACAAATGGATTGATGACATGAAAAACCAACAGCACGGCTGAAAAAATACAGATTAATGTGGCGTAAGTGGTGCTTACATATTTTTGCCCTAAAATTTTATCTCCGTTTGCATTGGCCTCAGTAAGTTTATTTCGCATGCCATAACCAAGGCCAATATTAAAAAAACTAAACCAGCTTAATATAGAGCTGAGGGTAAGCCAAATGCCATATTTTTCCTGCGATAAATAATTTAATAGCAGCGGTACATATATAAGGCTTATGGCAATGCTGATTCCCTGCAGAAAAAAGGAATAAACTATTTGTCGGCTTGCTTTCGCTGTTCTGGACTGTCCATCTTTTAAATTAGATAAATGTTTTTTTATTGCAATCATAGTTTTTTTTGAAAATTAATTCAGTACTGAATCACTCCTGTTTTTAGCAACTTGCAATTTGCTTTTTACACAGCTTCGCTACACTGAGTCACAGTTAATAATGGCTTTTTTTATTTTAAGCAAAGAAAAACTAAATATTTTCTAATTGCTTATTCTTTCCATATTATAATACACCTTTTTTTTATGCTGCTCTTTAAAAAAGGATGTTTACACTTTTCCTGATAATCCCAACAGCCTGGATATTTTTCTTAACAGCCAGTAATTATAAGAAAAGTAATCGATGGATTCTACTACTTTGCCGCCAAAGAGTAATTTGTAACTGTTGATGCCTTTTAAACTTTCATTGCTGGTATCTTTTGCATATCCGCCAAAGTCAAATATTTTATAACCCTCTTCTTTAAAATGATAAATATTTTTTGCCGTCAAATATTTATTTGCCCTCCCTATCAGGTTTCTGTCAATATGTTCATCTAATCGTTTGGTGGCAGAATGGTGATGCCTTACAATACCTGTTTCACTGTCGGTTAAATAACTGTGTGCAGCCAGTACCTGGCCATTATATGCCGCAAAGCTTAATTTTAAATTGCTGCCAATATTTTCTATTATTTGTTTGCTTACCAAGTGCGTATTTTTCTTTACAGCAAATTCATTAAAAAAATGCACAAAATCATCTACCTGCTGGTGAAAATGGCAGGTGATACCTTCTGTTTCCGCTATTTTAGCCTGCTGCCGTATTTGTTTTGAAAAATTTGCTGTAATGGTTTCGGCATCCTGCTCAAGATCAAGCTCAATAGTGTGGGAAATATTTTTAATTGCGGGGATTTTATGCCTGTCTTGTTTTTTTACATGCCAGTATACGTTCAAGCCCAATACATCACTGAGTTTGTACTGATAAATAAACCAGTTTTCATACACTTTCAGGAACTTGAATTTTTTATAATATCGTATCATTTTTTTAATTAGTAATAATTACATTTTATCCAGGGGATACCCGATATAAACGCCGGCGGGGAGTAATTATTTCTCTTATTGGATTTTTATATAAAAACTGTTTTCCAGTTTATTGGCTCAGTAACAGTGAAACAAAAAACCGTTATACCACCATAAATGGTACAACGGTTTTTTTTGCTTTATGAAATGTACTATGACAATGCAATAATCTTACTTTTATCGCTATAAAACAGGGGCTGATAAACTTTACCGGCAAAATTAAAAAATGTAAATTTTTACATAAGCATTCCCGAGTTTACCAGTCCATAACTTATTTTGTCAACACCCATTTTTTCAGATTCTGCTGTCATAGCAAACCCAAGAGAAGGCAGTGAAAGCTTAATCCTGCTGGTTTTTAGCGATACTGCATGCAGGCCCAGATCCAACGCCGGTTCACGGCTAATACGTACCATGCCAGCAGCGTTTACAATTGTTTTTTCCAACTTTATATTGTAATAAGAGTTGGAGAAATCTGCGATATTCTTAATTTCTGATGATTTGATTACCGCTGGATTACCAAGCCAGTAAACGAAATTAATTACATCATTAGTTTGCCGAACTGTTCTCATTTCAGCTTCATTAATGTAAATAAATACAAATGAAGGAAACAGGGGTTCATCAACCATCTTTCGCCGGTTACCCTGATTGTTGGTAATCCGGTTGACAGGGCAAAAATTCTCAATTTTTTTCTTTGATAACAAGGCAGCTACCTTTTTTTCGCTTAGCGTTTTAGTATAAACTGCATACCAATTTTTGTTCATTTTAAAATCGTTTAATGATTAAAAAATTATGCAGCTTTTCAATAGAATGATTATTGGCAGTT
>JANMJU010000220.1:0-3975 GCA_031371545.1 Chitinophagaceae bacterium | reverse complement strand
TACTACATAACCAATATTCTCATTGGTAGTAAGATACTGGGCAAGAATATTGATTTTATTTTTCGATAATTGTGTGTTGATTTCACTTAATACTCCCGGCACGTTGTTGTGTATATGCAGTATGCGGTGAGTGCCTTCCTGCGGTGGCAGGCTCAGTGCAGGGATTGTGTGAGATCCAAAACTTACGCCTCTTTCAAGATAATTAAACAGCTTGGCGCTTACATCTACACCAATATTATTTTGTGCTTCCTGTGTGCTGCCGCCAATATGTGGCGTAAGCAATACATTGCTTAAACCTTGTAATGGTGTGGTAAATGCATCCCCATTTTTTTCCGGCTCCCAGGGAAATACATCAATGGCTGCACCGCTCAAATGCCCGTCTGATAAAGCTTTGGCCAATGCATCCAACTCCACCACTTCACCACGGGCATAGTTGATGAGTATGCTGCCAGGCTTAAAGCTTTTAAGCAAATTTTTATTGATAAGATTTTTTGTAGAAGGTAATTCAGGTACATGCAGTGAAATAATATCTGACTTGCTTACCATTTCTTTCAAACTTTTTATTGCAGAGGCATTGCCTAATGGCAGCTTTGTTTCTGTATCATAAAAAATCACTTTCATTCCCAGTCCTTCTGCCAGCACACTCAATTGGCTGCCGATATTTCCGTAGCCAATAATCCCCAATGTTTTTCCACGAAGTTCATAACTGCCGGTTGCATCTTTCAGCCATATCCCTTCGTGGGCTGCTTTATTTTTATCAATAATTTTTCTGATCAGTAAAATAGAAGAACCAATTACCAGCTCTGCCACACTCCGGGTATTGCTGTAAGGAGCATTAAAAACAGCCACACCTTTTTTTGTAGCGGCTTTTAAATCTACCTGGTTTACACCAATGCAGAAGCAGCCGATGGCCTGTAATTTTTCAGCAGCAGCAAGCACTTTGGCGGTTATTTTTGTTTTGCTCCTGATGCCCAGCAGGTGAATATTTTTTATCTCCTTAATCAATTGTTCTTCACTTAAAGCACCATTTAATTTTTTTACATTGCTGTAGCCACCAGCTTTAAAATGCTGTACCGCCACATCGCTGATGTTTTCTAAAAAAAGGATATTGATTTTCTCTTTGGGATAACTCGTTTTATTTTTGTCAGACATCTTATTACACTTTATTTTGCACAAATATATTTCATCCTGCTAACTATTGTTAAAATGCAAGCAAAAAGAATCCTTTCCAAACCCATTCTGCTGTTTCAATTCTTTTTTTTATCGGGGGTATTCAGCGCTGTATTCCTGTTGTCATCCTGTAATGGTACCGCTAAACAGGCAGCGAAAAAAAATGCTGATTCTGCTGTTGTTGAACTGCCTGCCCCTTCTGCCATCAGCAATGCAGAAATAGAAAGATACAGGCCGGTATGTAAAGCATGGTTCGATACGGTATTAAAAAACAGGAGCTTTGACGGAGGTATTATTGTTGCCAAAAAAGGAAATATTGTATTTGAAGAATACAGTGGCACCGGCCATGCAGGTGGAAAAGATTCGGTAACAGCGATAACTCCTTTTCACATCGCTTCTGTATCCAAAACATTTACTGCCATGGCTACCCTAAAATTTTGGCAGGATGGTAAACTAAACCTGGATGATGAGTTAAGTAAATATTTTCCTGCTTTTAATTATCCGGGTGTTACTATCCGAACTTTATTAAATCACCGCAGCGGCCTGCCCAACTATGTTTATTTTATGGAAACATTGGGATGGGATAAAAAGATCTACATACAAAATGAAGACGTGCTGAATTACCTGGTTACTCGTAAAGCAGAACTGACAAATATTGCATCGCCCAATACCCATTTTACTTATTGCAATACCAACTATGCCCTGCTTGCTTTGTTGCTTGAAAAGCTTAGCGGCACTAAGTTTCCTGTGTTGTTGCAGCAAATATTTTTTACTCCTTTGCAGATGAAAAATACTTTTGTGTTTGATACCGGCATGATACAAAAAGTAAATCCCAGTTACGACTGGCGGGGCAGGATAATGCCTTTTAATTTCCTGGATGCCGTGTATGGCGATAAAAATATTTATACCACGCCAAGGGATATCTTGATTTGGGACAGGGCTTTAAGCAGCGGAAAAATCTTCACCCAAAAAACATTAGACGAAGCATTTGCGCCGTACAGTAATGAGAAGCCAGGTATTAGAAATTATGGATTGGGATGGCGGATGAATATCTATCCCAATGGTAAAAAAATGATTTATCACAATGGATGGTGGCATGGTAACAATGCATCTTTTATCAGGCTGATACAGGATTCTGCCACCATCATAGTAGTGAGTAATAAATTTAACCGGGGCGTATATCATGCAAAAGATATCGCCGGTTTATTTGGCGATTATGGCGGACCTATGGAAGAAGAGGAAGACCCCGCTACAGGTACTACCAAAGTTATTAGCCCTAATGATACACTTCAGGCAGATCTTGTGACACCAAAAAAAGTGGTGAAGAAAAAAGCCGCAAGAATTATAAAAAGAAGAAGATCATTTTATTGATTGCTGCGGTTATCCAAAAAATAAATATGCCAGTAGGATGGAAGTAACAATGCCCACCAGGTCGGCCAGCAACATAGCACCAATAGAGTAACGGGTGTTTTTGATATTCACTACTCCAAAATAAACAGCCACCACATAAAAGGTAGTATCAGACGATCCCTGCATGATGCAGCTCAATGTGCCTGCAAAAGAATTGGCTCCGTAAGTTCTCATTGTGTCCACCATCATACCCCTGGAACCTGCACCACTCAAGGGTCTTACCAATGCTGTTGGCAAAGCATCCACAAAACGGGTATCAAATCCCATCAGGCCGAATAAATTTTTCATTCCATCAATAATTACATCAAACACACCACTGTTCCTCAGCATACTGATGGCCACCAGCATGCCTACTAAAAATGGAATAATTTTTATGGCAGTATCAAAACCATTTTTAGCTCCTTCAATAAAAGCATCAAACACATTTATCTTTTTATACAATCCTCCCAAAATAATCAGCAAAAAAATCACCAGCAAAAAAGCATTGCTGAAGATGCCGGAAAATTGCTCCATGCCTTCCCTGTTGAGGGTGGTGATATACCAAACTAATCCTCCAATCACTGCAGACAATCCTCCAACCCAGGCCAGGATCACCGGCTGTAATAAATTTATTTTTTGTTTAAAGGAAACAATAAAAAGCGCCGCCATGGTGGCTGCAAAAGTGGCGATCATGCAGGGGAGAAAAATATCTGTTGGCACTGTTGCTTTGTTGGCAGCCCTTACTGCTATTACACTTACGGGTATCAGCGAAAGGCCAGACGCATGCAAACAAAGAAACATGATCTGTGCATTGCTGGCGGTTGTTTTATCCGGATTTATTTCCTGCAGGCTCTGCATGGTTTTGATGCCGAATGGTGTGGCGGCATTATCCAATCCTAAAAGATTGGCAGAAAAATTCAGCATCATGTGGCCAAATGCCGGATGGCCTTTGGGTACATCAGGAAATACTTTGGTGAAAAAAGGGCCGATGATTCTCGACAGCAAATTGATGCCGCCTGCTTTTTCAGCAATGCTCATAAAGCCAATAAACAATGCCATGATGCCGATGAGGCCAATACAAATATCAACAGCATCCCGGCAGGTATTTAAAATACCATTAGCGTTTTGTTCTTTATAAGTAATAAATTTTCCATCGGCCAGTTTTGCATATTTTATTTCTCCAATTTTTGTGTCTTTACCGGTGAGTAAAATGGTGGCTACTGCAGCAGGAAGATTGGCACTGTCAATAAATTTGGTGTTAGTAGTGTCGCCACTTTTGCCCACCACCATTTTATTGAAGATCATTTTACTGTCGGATGAAGTGATGCACTTGATACCGGCTACAAAAATTGCGATGATGATGAAGGCACTCCAGATTCTGCTTAAAGCCATGTTTTAATAATTAGTAATGATAAA
>JANMJU010000098.1:0-6523 GCA_031371545.1 Chitinophagaceae bacterium | reverse complement strand
TTCCAGGCATTGGTAAAAGAAAAAAAATTATTCAGCAATATAGAATGTCACCACACAGGCAGCACCGATGCTGGCCTGATGGCCATTGAAGGCAAGTTGGTAAAAGGTGTAAGCATGAAAGATGCGGAAGGAGCAATAATTGAAGAAATCAATAAACTGCAGCAGGAAGGCATCAGCGAAAAAGAACTGCAAAAAGTAAAAAACAAAACAGAAAGCATGCTGGCCTTTGAAGACATGAGTGTGATGAGCCGGGCCACTAACCTGGCCATGTATGAATTGTTAGGCGATGCAGACCTCATCAATAAAGAACTGGGGATGTACCAGGCCGTAACTGCAGAAGAAATCAAAACAGAAAGCAAGTTGATCTTTGATGAAAATAACTGCAATACACTTTACTATTTTGCCAACTAAAAATGCAATGGTGAATGCCTCATTTTTCAAATCAACCATAACATTACCACAAATAAAATAAATGCTCAACAGAACGGAAGCTCCATTAATAAAAGACGCCATAGAATTTGATTTGCAATTAAAGCCTTACCAAAAATTTGTATTAGACAATGGTGTTGCCGTGTATGCAATTGATGCCGGTTCACAGGAAGTGCTGCAAATGGAAATGGTATTTTATGCAGGTAACAGTTATGAAGCTGCCAATGCTGTAGCCGCTGCCACCAATCATCTTTTAAAAAATGGCACCAGTACTAAATCTGCTTTTGAAATAAATGAAAGCTTTGAATACTTCGGCGCTTTTTGCACCAGAACCTGCCACAATGAAACCGCAGTAGTATCGCTGCATACACTCAGCAAATATTTGCCAGAGCTGTTGCCGGTTATAAAAGAAATGATAACAGACAGTGCTTTTAAAGAAGAAGAACTGGACACCTACAAACAAAACAGCAAACAAAAATTGTCGGTAAGTTTACAGAAATGTGATTTTGTTGCTAACCGTTTAATAGATGCTTACCTCTTTGGTGAAGAGCATCCTTATGGAAAATATATTAAAGCAGAAGATTATGATGCCTTAACAACAGCACAATTAAAAACTCATTTTCAACAATACTATGTTAATGGTGAATGTGTAATTTTTGTTGCCGGAAAACTGCCCGATGATTTGTTTGAACAACTCAATAAACAGTTTGGCACTTTAAGCATAACAGCAAACACTGAACTTCAAACAGCAAATAAAATATTTCCTGCTGTAGAAAAAAAATACCGCATTCAAAACGATGCCAATGGAGTGCAGGGTGCTATCAGGCTGGCTACCGAATTTCCTAACCGCCAGCATCCAGACTTTACAAAAATGATGGTACTCAATACAGTGTTTGGTGGCTATTTTGGTTCAAGGCTGATGAGCAATATCCGGGAAGAAAAAGGCTACACCTACGGCATACACAGTTATGTACAAAATCATTTGCAGGATACTGCCCTGATGATAAGCACCGAAGCCGGTAAAGATGTGTGTGAAGCAACAATAGAAGAGATCTACAAAGAAATGAAATTGCTGAGGGAAGAGCTGATAGATGAGGAAGAATTATTGCTGGTACGCAATTATCTTGTCGGAATTATTTTAGGTGATTTAGATGGGCCATTCCAAATCATTGGCCGCTGGAAAAATATTATCCTCAATAACCTGGATGAAAAATATTTTTATCATTCCATCGATACCATTAAAAAAATTCCGGCAGAAGAACTGCAAGCTTTGGCAAAACAATATTTTGTGCCGGAAAATTTTTATGAATTGGTTGTAATTTAAAAAAATAACGATGATCTTTATTGTCAATATCATTTATTAAAAAAGAGCATTTGAAATTTTTATTAAAAATATTAATTACCACCGTTAACGTTTTTATACTGGCTTACATACTGCCCGGCATTGAAATTAAAAACAACAATATTTACACTGCCATTTTAGTTGCTGCTGTATTGGCTTTGCTGGATGCATTTATTAAGCCGCTGCTTATTTTACTTACTTTGCCAGTCACAATCCTTACACTGGGGCTTTTTCTTTTTGTCATCAATGCCTGTATTATTTTAGTTGATGCCCACTTTGTACACGGCTTTGAAGTGCCGGATTTCTGGCATGCCATGCTGTTCAGCATTCTGCTTTCTTTCTTTAATTCGTTTGTACACAAAAGAGCATTTAAAGAAAAGAATGAAAGTGCCTGATACATTTTTTTCTTTTACAGAATAAAGATTTTTTTTTGATGCCAGCTTTTGTATTTCATGGCATCTTCGTTGTGTCACTCACTTATACAAAATGCCAATTGGCAGCGTCCTCACATAGCGACAGTTCTTTTAAATATTGCAACCAGTCTATTAAGCTTTCATTAAAATGATTTGTCTGCTCCACAACATCCTGTAACTTCACAGCCTCAAAATTTCAACATTTACGATATGCAGTTCCATAGAAATAACCTCTCCAGCGAACAGCTCACAAATATTTATAAAACCCTGCTGCTGCCACGGATGATTGAAGAAAAAATGTTGGTCCTGCTGCGCCAGGGAAAAATTTCTAAATGGTTCAGCGGCATTGGGCAGGAAGCTATTTCAGTTGGCGCTGCCATGGCGCTGGAACCCGATGAATGGATCATGCCATTGCACCGCAACCTCGGCGTTTTTACCACCCGGAACATGCCGCTGAATAAATTATTTAAACAATGGCAGGGCAACAAAGATGGCTACAGCAAAGGGCGTGAAAGAAGTTTTCACTTCGGCAGCAAAGAACACCATATCTGCGGAATGATCAGCCACCTTGGGCCACAATTGGCCATTGCCGATGGCGTGGCACTGGCACACAAACTCAGTAATGAAAACAAAGTATCACTGGCATTTACAGGAGATGGCGGCACCAGCGAAGGAGATTTTCATGAAGCATTAAATGTAGCTGCCGTGTGGGATTTGCCCGTAATTTTTGTGATAGAAAATAATGGTTACGGATTAAGTACGCCGGTGAATGAGCAATACCGTTGTTTTAGTTTGGTAGAAAAAGCAAAGGGCTACGGAATGCAGGGAGTACAGATTGATGGCAATAATATTTTAGAAGTATATGACACTATCAAAGGGGTAAGAAATTATTGCATCGAAAATCAAAAACCTTATTTGATAGAGTGCATGACCTTTCGCATGAGAGGCCATGAAGAAGCAAGCGGTGTAAAATATGTGCCACCAGCTTTGTTTGAATTGTGGGAGAAAAAAGACCCGATAAAAAATTATGAACAATACCTGCTGCAACAAAATGTATTGACTGAAGAAACAGTAACAGCAATAAAAAATGAAATAAAAGAACACATTGAATCTGAACTAAAAATTGGTTCCCAGTCTGCACCAATTATTGCCAATACAAAAGAAGAGCTAAATGATTTGTATGCTCCTTTGATAATAAGAAATAAGAAAGTTGAAATAAGCAATAAGGAAGTGGTGGTACCTGAAAAAAGATTTATTGATGGTATCAAAGAAGGGCTTCATCAATCCATGCAGCAACATTCCAACCTTGTTTTAATGGGACAGGATATTGCAGCGTATGGCGGTGCATTTAAAATCACCGAAGGTTTTGTAGAAGCTTTTGGTAAAGAAAGGGTACGCAACACGCCGATATGTGAGAGTGCTATTGTGGGTGCAGCATTGGGCTTATCACTGCAGGGATACAAAGCCATGATGGAAATGCAGTTTGCTGATTTTGCCACGGTTGGTTTTAATCAGATCATCAATAACCTGGCAAAAATTTATTACCGCTGGGGGCAAAATGCAGATGTGGTGATAAGGATGCCAACAGGCGGCGGTGTAGGTGCAGGGCCATTTCACAGCCAAAGCAATGAAGCCTGGTTTGTACATACACCGGGATTAAAAGTAGTGTATCCATCCACGCCAGCTGATGCCAAAGGCCTGCTCATAGCGGCTATCAACGACCCAAACCCTGTGCTGTATTTTGAACACAAAGCTTTGTACAGAAGTATCAGCGGCCCGGTGCCGGAAGAATATTATGAAGTGGAAATAGGCAAGGCCAGATTAGTACAGCATGGCGATGACATCAGCATCATCACTTATGGAGCTGGTGTACACTGGGCAATTGATTATGCAAAAAATAATCCTGCAGTATCACTTTATATACTCGACCTGAGAACATTATTGCCGCTGGATTATAATGCCATCAAAATGGCGGTGATGGCTACCGGCAAAGTATTGCTGCTGCATGAAGACACATTGATTGGTGGTATTGGCGGAGAGATTGCCGCATGGATTGCAGAGCATTGTTTTGAAAATTTAGATGCCCCGGTAATGCGTTGTGCAAGTTTAGACACACCCATTCCTTTCAACATGGATTTGGAAAAAAACTTTATGGCTTACAACAGGCTGGGTGAGTATGTGGAGAAGCTGATGGGCTATTAATTTTTTTCCCTAATATATTTTCAATAACATTTCTTTATCAAGATTAATGCAGTCGTTGTACAGTACAGGTTTATCTTTGTGCCGTTTCATGAACAGGCTCCTCCTCATATTGACAGGTTTTTATTTTCTGCTGGGTAATATTTTATTACCTCAGGGAGATTTTTCAGCTATTGCACAATTGCCTGCCATGTATCATCACTGCAAATCTGTGGAAGACCCTGATATGAATGTGGCAGATTTTATCACAGAGCATTTGTTGAATATAGAAGATTCAGATGAAGCGGATGAAAACGATAAACATGAATTACCCCACAACCCGGTTCCATTTCAAAATACCAGCACCCATATTTTTTATTGTATTGCTGAGCCAGTAAGTTTTTCATTCGAAACAGCCAGGCCTGTTACGCTTAACAAAGTTGCCTACAACAATCCTTATTTTCCTCGTCTTAGGTTAAATGAAATTTTCCAGCCTCCGAGGGTATAACCGTTCTTGTTTTCTATTATTATATTTATCAAATTAATTTTTGATAAAACTGTTATGTATTTTATTCAAACTAAAAAACAATAAAATGAAAAAATATTTTATTCTGTTGACAGGCGCATTATTTATTGTACTGTCAACATTTGCTGTCAATGTTCCTAAAGCGGTGAAAGAAGCCTTTGCAAAAAAGTTTTCAACTGCTGCAGAAGTGAAATGGGAAAAAGAAAATGCCAAAGAATATGAAGCTAATTTTAAAGTCAATGGCATATCTATGTCTGCAAATTTTTCAATTGATGGCACCTGGCTGGAGACAGAGACAACAATAGCTGTATCTGATTTACCAGCCAACATTTCAACAGCTATTACTAAAAAGTACAATGGCTGCAGCATTACCGGTGCTGATAAAATAGAAAATTCAAAAGGCGAACTGCTGTTTGAAGCTGATATTATATGGGGCAAAAAGAAAAAAGAAGTTTTGTACAAATCAGACGGAACGGCGGTAAAATAATTTAATCAACAGTCAGGCACTTATGCAAGTGCCTGACTTAAATAATTTATATGATAAACAAATGCATCATTGCGTTTGCGGCATTGTTTTTTTCAATGGCAGCAAGCGCCCAATATAATTTTAAGGGTGTTATTAAGAATGCTGCAACAAAAGAACCTGTTCAGGGGGCAAGTGTTGTTTTAAATAACTTAAACAAAACTGTTTCCAAACAAGATGGCAGCGTACAAATAAAAAATATACCGGCAGGAAAATTTTCAGTGACCATCACCAATACCGGTTTTACTGAACAACAGGTAACGGTTGACATTCCACAAACAGATTCTTTTCTGATTATTCAACTGGTACCAAAAGAAGAACAGTTAGACGAAGTGATTGTATCCTCCTCCAGAACCAACAGCCGCATTGAAGACCTGCCAACAAAAGTAGAAGTACTGGGCAGCGAAGAAGTGGGTGAAGAGAATGGCATTAAGCCGGGCAATATCGCCAGCCTGTTAGGTGATGTGGCAGGTATACAAATACAGCAAACCTCAGCAGCTACAGGCAATGCAGATGCAAGAGTGCAGGGACTTCCTGGTAAATACACCCAAATATTACGGGATGGGTTACCCTTGTTTGGCGGCTATTCCAGCAGCTTTAGTATTTTACAAATTCCGCCTTCCGATTTAAAACAAATCGAGATCATAAAAGGATCCAGTTCTACTTTGTATGGCGGAGGGGCTATTGCAGGCATGATTAATTTGGTTTCAAAAACTCCTAAACTAAATCACCTTGAAAGAGAAGTTACCATCAATCAATCCACTTTGAAAGAATCGAACATCAATACTTTTTTCTCCAACCGCTCTGCAAAATTTGGTTATACATTTTTTACAGGCGGCACTTATCAAAAGCAGGTGGATGTAAACAAAGATGGATTTAGTGATGTGCCCAATTTGAAAACTGTTTTCTTTCATCCAAGGCTTTTCTTTTATCCCAATCCAAAGCAAACATTAATTGTTGGATACAACCTTACTTACGAAGAAAGAAAGGGCGGCGATATGCAGGTGCTGCAGCAAAAACAAGACAACATCCACCAATTTTTTATTGAAAACAAATCAGTAAGAAATACGGCTGATGTGGAGCTGGAGACAAGGCTCAATGATAAAGACAGG
>JANMJU010000084.1:0-3960 GCA_031371545.1 Chitinophagaceae bacterium | reverse complement strand
CGTGACTGGATATATAAGTGAATGCCAGGAGCTCTTTATTAGCAGTTATTAATTCTGCTGCCCGTTTTTCTTTCTCTTCATTTTGAAAGGCCAGTTCTTTATTGGCAATTACCAGTTCTGCTGCCCGGTTTTCTTTCTCTTCATTTTGAAAAAGCCAATTCTTCATTAGCAATCACCAACTCTGCTGCCCGGTTTTCTTTTTCTTAATTTTGAAATACTAATTCTTTATTGGCAATCACCAGTTCTGCTGCCCGGTTTTCTTTTTCTTCATTTTGAAAAACCAGTTCTTTATTGGCAATAAACAATTCTGCTGCCCGGTTTTCTTTCTCTTCGTTTTGAAAAGCCAATTCTTTATTAGCAATGATCAATTCTGCTGCCCGTTTTTCTTTCTCTTCATCCTGAAATACCAGTTCTTTATTGGCAATCACCAACTCTGCTGCCCGTTTTTCTTTCTCTTCGTCCTGGAATACCAATTCTATATTGGCAATAACTAACTCAGCTGCCCGTTTTTCTTTCTCTTCATCCTGGTAGGCAAGTTCTTTGTTGGCAATGATTAATTCTGCTGACAATTTTTCTTTCTCTTTGTCTTTGAAAGCAAGCTCTTTAGAGGCAACGATCAATTCATCCGAATTTTTTCCTTTAGCCATAGTAAGAAGTGATAAATTGATTGTGTTGCAAAATTGAGAAGGGCTGTATTGGTCAAATGACGGTGCAGATTGAAAGTATTTTGTTATCCCCTCCAATTAAAGGTAATGTAATGAAGTGAGCTTCCAACACAAATACCGCTTATAGCTAACAACTCAATTGGCAGCTTCGATAAGATACTTCAAATTGTATCATGGATGGGTTTTGATGTTGAAAGATCTTGCCGGAGAAAGAATTTCCCATTGTTATTTATTTATATCTTTAAAAAACAATCTCACAGAACAGACATGTATATTCCAAAAATAAATTTAACTACTTACAGAAATGAAATTGTTGCTTTTATGAAACAATTTAGTTTCGCCGCTATCATCACGGCAAAAGACAGTTTGCCTGTTGCTACACATTTACCCTTTCTTGTAACTGTCAAAGACGGCAATGTTATTTTGACTTCACATTTTGCAAAAGCAAATGAACACTGGACAGAGATAGAGAACAACAAAGTACTCGTAATTTTTAGTGAGCCTCACGCCTATATTTCGCCAAAAAATTATGACAAAGAACTGAATGTACCTACCTGGAACTACATTTCAATTCACGCCTACGGACAGGGGAAATTAATTACAGAAACTCAAAAGACTTTTGAAGTACTGGAAGCGATGATTGATAATTACGAAACTTCGTACCGGCAGCAATGGAACAGTTTCCCTGCGGAGTATAAATTGAAAATGTCAAAAGGGATTGCAGCATTTGAAATTACAATAACAGACTTACAGGCAAAGAAAAAATTAAGTCAAAACAGAACAGATACCGAGAGGCAAAAAATCATTGACGCTTTATCAAAAAGTAACGACACAAACGAACAATTAATTTCAGAATACATGAGGAAGAATGAAATGCCGGATATATAAAACTGCCGTCTTGGAAGCAAACCTGCGCTTTTTTTAGAATCTAAGCAACAATGCAAAACAATTACTGTGTATAAATTACTCCTAAATACAGCCACAGCAATCGTAAATTTGAGGTTCGTAAATTTTACAACTACAAATGAAGTTTTCCCATCTGCACGTACACACACAATTCTCTTTGTTAGATGGTGCTGCCTCTATTAAAAACTTATACAAAAAAGCCATCGCCAATAATATGCCAGCCCTCGCCATCAGCGATCACGGTAATATGTTTGGCGCTTTTGAATTTGTAAAGGAAGCTTACAATCATAAAAATGCAGACGGAACTTTAAAAGTAAAACCGATTGTGGGCTGTGAGTTTTATATCACCACCGACCGCACAAGAAAGACATTCAGCAAAGACGAAAAAGATCCCCGGCACCACCAGATATTATTGGCGAAAAATGATGTGGGTTATAAAAATCTAGTAAAGCTTACTTCGCTTGGATACATCGAAGGAATGTATTCCAAGTATCCGAGAATTGATAAACAGCTCATTCACAAATATCATGAAGGATTGATTGCAACCACCTGCTGCCTCGGTGCACTGGTGCCGCAAATGATCTTAAAAAAGGGCGAAGCGGAAGGAGAAAATGAATTCAAATGGTGGCTCAATATTTTCCAGGAAGATTATTATGTGGAGCTGCAGCGGCATGGTATACCCGACCAGGATAAGGTGAATGAAGTGCTGCTAAGGTTTGCCAAAAAGTATAATGTAAAAGTGATTGCCAGCAACGACAGTCATTATGTGGATCAAAAAGATTTTAATGCACATGACATTTTACTCTGCATCAACACCGGTGAAAAGCAGGCCACTCCTGCTCTTCGGGAGTTTACGGATGATGATGTGCTGACAAAGAACAAACGTTTTGCATTTCCCAACGACCAGTTTTATTTAAAGACCGGCGAAGAAATGGCGAAGGTATTTGAAGATATTCCGGAAGCGATTGATAACACCAATGAGATAGTTGATAAAGTGGATCTGCTGGATTTGAAAAGGGAAATACTGTTACCATTTTTTGAAGTGCCATCCAATTTTAAATCACAGGATGAATATTTAGAACATCTAACCTGGACCGGTGCTAAAGAACGTTATAAAATACTGACCCCCGAAAGTGAAGAACGGTTGCAATTTGAATTGGGCGTCATTAAAAAAATGGGCTTTGCCGGTTACTTTTTAATTGTAAGTGATTTTATAAAGGCCGGCCGTGACATGGGAGTTTTTATCGGCCCGGGCCGTGGCTCTGCAGCAGGCAGTGCAGTGGCTTATTGCATCGGCATCACCAATATTGATCCTATCAAATACAACTTACTGTTTGAAAGATTTTTAAATCCCGAACGTAAATCCATGCCGGATATTGACACGGACTTTGATGATGAAGGCCGGCAGAAAGTATTGAACTATGTAGTACAGAAATATGGTAAAAACCAAGTGGCACAAATTATTACTTATGGCACCATGGCAGCTAAATCAAGCATTGCAGATGTGGCGAGGGTAATGGATTTGCCCATTGCAGAAAGCCGGGCCATTTCTAAATTAGTTCCGGAGCGTCCGGGCATTAATTTAAAAAGATTATTGCATGCACCCTTCACTGCCAAAGAAGCAAAGAATGGTGAGAAATCATTAGAAGAAAAAGAACAGCTGCAGGGAGAAGATATTGAAAATGTAAAAAAACTCCGTGAGCTGTATGCAGGCACCGACCTGCAGAGTAAGATATTGCATGAGGCAGAAGTATTGGAAGGCTCAGTAAGAAATACCGGTATACATGCTTCCGCCATCATCATTGCGCCGAAAGATCTCACTGATCTTTTACCTGTTGCCACTTCCAAAGAATCTGAATTGTGGTTAACACAAATTGAAGGTGGTTCTATTGAAGAAGCTGGCGTAATTAAAATGGACTTCCTTGGTTTAAAAACATTGAGCATTTTAAAAACAGCGCTTCACCTTATCAAACAGAATCATGGTGTAGCTATTGAGATAGATGCCATACCGCTGGATGATGAAAAAGCCTACAGGCTTTACCAGCAGGGCGATACCAACGGCACCTTCCAGTTTGAAAGTCCCGGTATGCAAAAACATTTACGGGAATTAAAACCAGATAAGTTTGATGATTTGATTGCAATGAATGCCTTGTACCGGCCCGGGCCTATGGCATATATTCCAGATTATATAGACCGCAAACATGGTAAGAAGCAGGTGCAATATGATTTGCCGGATATGGAAGAACACCTGAAAGAAACTTATGGTATCACGGTGTACCAGGAACAGGTGATGCTGCTTTCTCAAAAACTTGCCGGATTTAGCAAAGGTGATGCGGATGTGTTGCGTAAAGCAATGGGTAAAAAACAAATTGCTGTACTGAATAAAATG
>JANMJU010000057.1:0-17613 GCA_031371545.1 Chitinophagaceae bacterium | reverse complement strand
GCAACTCCATCAACACAAACAATATGTTCGGGAGCAACAATAACACCGGTTGCATTAAGCAGCAATGTCAGTGGCACTACGTATAATTGGACAAGAAATAATACTGCTTCCGTAACAGGTATAGCAGCCAGCGGATCTGGTAATATTACAGGAGCCTTAACAAACACTGGCAATGCACCGGTGACTGTAACATTCACTATTACCCCAACAGCGAATAGTTGTGCCGGTACAGCAATAACGGCAACAGTGCTGGTGAATCCAACACCAAATGTGGTGGCAACTCCATCAACACAAACAATATGTTCGGGAGCAACAATAACACCGGTTGCATTAAGCAGCAATGTCAGTGGCACTACGTATAATTGGACAAGAAATAATACTGCTTTCGTAACAGGCATAGCAGCCAGCGGATCTGGCAATATCACCGGAGTTTTAACAAACACCACCAATGCACCGGTGACTGTAACATTCACCATTACCCCAACAGCGAATAGTTGTGCCGGTACAGTAAATACTGCAACAGTCACTGTTAACCCACGCCCCACTTCAGTAATATCCGGAGATCAGACGGTATGTGCAGGCCAA
Source organism: Chitinophagaceae bacterium (assembly GCA_031371545.1). Classification (GTDB taxonomy): domain Bacteria; phylum Bacteroidota; class Bacteroidia; order Chitinophagales; family Chitinophagaceae; genus Ferruginibacter. The sequence continues at coordinate 17,028 of JANMJU010000057.1, read as the reverse complement.
TCATCAAATATTAGTATTGCCTTAACGGGCAGCAATCCATGGACTTTTACATATTCGGATGGTACAACACCCGTTACTGTAACCGGCAACAGTGCTAACCCCTATACATTTATAGTGTCTCCTGCTTTGCCAAAAATATATACCGTCACTTCGTTAAATGATGCCAATTGCATTGCACAGGTCGGAGATATGACAGGCAGTGCAACGCTCTCACAACTTAGTTATACCGTTACTGCAAGTGCCGGCACTAATGGAAGTATTACGCCCAATGGTGTAACCAGTGCGAATTGCGGAGCCAATCAGGTGTATACAATTTCGCCAAACGCAGGATTTAATATCCAGGATGTTTTGGTAGATGGAATTTCACAAGGTGCAATTAGTAGTTACACTTTCAGTAATGTTACTGCAACACACAGTATCAGTGCAACATTTAGTCCCGGTGCATTTGCCATTACAGCTACTGCAGGTGCTAATGGAACGATCACACCAGCCGGGGCAGTAGCTGTTCCAAGCGGAACCAGTCAAACCTTCAGCATTGCCGCCAACAGTTGCTACCAAATTGCTGATATAATTGTAGATGGAGTTTCACAAGGGGTTATTTCTTCTTACACATTTACAAATGTGGCAGCAACACACAGCATCAGTGCAACATTCTCTCAACTTAATTATCCCATTACTGCAAGTGCTGGCGCACATGGCTCTATCTCACCAAGCGGTATTACGTTGGTGAATTGTAAATCTAACCAAGTGTATACTATTACGTCTAACGGACGATTTAATATCCAGGATGTATTGGTGGATGGGGTATCGCAAGGGGCGATTACAACATATACCTTCAGCGATGTAACAGCCGCCCACACTATTAGTGCAACATTTAGCTCTGGTTCATTTACCATTACAGCTACTGCAGGGGCTAATGGAACGATCACACCAGCCGGAGCGGTAGGTGTTGCAAGCGGAACTAGTCAAACTTTCAGCATTGCCGCTAACAGCTGTTACCAGATTGCTGATGTAATTGTAGATGGAGTTTCACAGGGTGCCATTTCTTCTTACACATTCAACAATGTAACAGCAACGCATAGCATCAGTGCAACTTTCTTTCAACTTAGTTATACCATTACTGCAAGTGCCGGTGCCAATGGAAGCATTACACCAAGCGGTATAACTAATGCTAATTGCGGAACCAATGAAGTGTATACAATTACACCAAACGCAGGATTTAATATTCAGGATGTATTGGTGGATGGGGTATCACAAGGTGCACTTACAACATACACCTTCAGTAATATAACAGCAGCACACACAATCAGTGCTATATTTAGTTCTGGTACTTTCACAATCACCGCAAGTGCAGGTGCTAACGGAACCATTACACCAGCAGGTGTGGTGAATGTTGCAAATGGAGCCAACCAAACATTTAGCATTGCCGCCAACAGTTGCTACCAAATAGCAGATGTTATTGTAGACGGAATTTCACAGGGTGCTATTTCTTCTTATACATTTACAAATGTAACAGCAACGCATAGCATCAGTGCAATATTCTCTCAGCTTAGCTATACCATTACAGCAAGTGCCGGCATTAATGGAAGCATTACACCAAATGGTGCAACCAGTGTGAATTGCGGAACCAGTCAAACATTCAGCATTGCCGCTAACAGTTGCTATCAGGTTGCTGATGTGGTGGTAGATGGAGTTTCACAGGGTGCCATTTCTTCTTACACATTCAACAATGTAACAGCAACGCATAGCATCAGTGCAACTTTCTTTCAACTTAGTTATACCATTACTGCAAGTGCCGCTGCCGATGGAAGCATTACTCCAAGCGGTGTAACCAATGCTAATTGCGGAACCAATGAAGTGTATACCATCACGCCAAATGCAGAATTTAATATCCAGGATGTTTTGGTGGATGGGGTATCACAAGGTGCACTTACAACATACACCTTCAGTAATATAACAGCTGCACACACAATCAGTGCTATATTTAGTTCTGGTGCATTTACCATTACAGCTACTGCAGGTGCTAACGGAACAATTACACCAGCCGGGGCGGTGGGTGTAGCAAGCGGAGCCAACCAAACATTTAGCATTGCCGCCAACAGTTGCTACCAGGTTGCTGATGTTATTGTAGACGGAATTTCACAGGGTGCCATTTCTTCTTATACATTTACAAATGTAACAGCAACGCATAGCATCAGTGCAATATTCTCTCAGCTTAGCTATACCATTACAGCAAGTGCCGGTGCCAATGGAAGCATTTCACCAAATGGTGCAACGCTGGTGAATTGTGGAACCAATGAACTGTATACAATTGCGCCAAACGCAGGATTTAATATCCAGGATGTTTTGGTGGATGGGGTATCACAGGGTGCCATTACAACATATACCTTCAGTAATATAACAGCCACACACACAATCAGTGCTATATTTAGTTCTGGTGCATTTACCATTACAGCTACTGCAGGTACTAATGGAGCGATCACACCAGCCGGGGCGGTGGCCGTTGCAAGCGGAGCCAACCAAACATTCAGCATTGCTACCAATAGTTGCTATCAGGTTGCTGATATAATTGTAGATGGAGTTTCACAGGGTGCTATTTCTTCTTACACATTCAACAATGTAACAGCAACGCATAACATCAGTGCAACGTTTTCTCAACTTAGTTACACCATCACAGCAAGTGCCGGCGCTAATGGAACCATTACACCAAACGGTGCAACACAGGTTAATTGCGGAACCAGTCAAACATTCAGCATTGCCGCCAACAATTGCTACCAGATAGCAGATGTAGTGGTAGATGGAGTTTCACAGGGTGCCATTTCTTCTTACACATTCAACAATGTAACTGCAACGCATAGCATCAGTGTAACGTTCTCTCAACTTAGTTACAGCATCACTGCAAGTGCCGGAGCTAATGGAAGCATTACACCAAACGGTGCAACCAGTGTCAATTGCGGTGCCAATCAAACATTCAGCATTTTAGCCAATGCAGGATTCGTTGTTCAAAATGTACTTGTAGATGGTGCTTCACAAGGAGCCATTGCCACTTTCACTTTCACAAATGTAACTGCTACCCATACCATCAGTGCTACATTTACAGCGGCAACCGGATGTATTGCGCCAACACTTTCAGCATCTATTTCAAATGTTTTATGCAGGAGCGGAAGTTCGGGTTCAATCAATGTAACAACATCAGGAGGTACTGCACCTTTTACTTATGCCTGGATAGGACCAACCAGCTTCGCTGCTACCACAGAAGATGTTACAGGATTGGCAGCAGGATCATACAGAATTACAATAACTGCAACCGGAGGCTGCACCGCAACGGCTTTATATACTGTTAGCCAGCCGGCTGGTACGCTGGTTACTTCTGCTACCTGGAGCCCTATTCTTTGCAGTGGCGCAACCACAAGTGCATCAATATCTGCTGCCGGCGGCACTTTACCTTATACAGGAACAGGATCAATTGCCAATCAGGCAGCAGGTTTGCATACTTATGCAGTAACAGATGCTAACGGATGCAGTGCCAGTACAACAGTCACTATTACTCAACCTTCGGCCATTATCATATCTGCTGCGGCGGGCACCATACAATGCAGTGGAGGAACAACTACACTGACAGTTACAGCTTCTGGTGGAACAGGAACGAGACAATACAGTCTTAATGGTGGAGCATACCAGGCGGGTACTACATTTACAGTAAATGCAGCAGGATCTCCTTATACTGTTACTGCGAAAGATGCCAACCTGTGTACAGTAACAAGCAATATTGTAACCGTAACCAACCCAACAATATCAACAGTACCAGCACAGCCTTCCGCAGTTACGGGATCGGTATACGGGCTTTGTGGAGGCGGCAATTTTACCTATACTGTTGCCGCTGTAGCTACTGCTACAAGCTATACCTGGACAGTACCAACAGGTTGTACCATTACCTCCGGACAGGGTACAAATCAGATACAGGTATCAGTGCCGGCAACCTTTACGGGATCAGGTACCATCGGAGTATCAGCAACGAATGGATGTGGAACAGGGACACAATACAGATTTACTGTTTTTGCTGTTTTGTATTATCCAGGCTCCAGTATTACAGGACCATCCGTAGTAACATCCGGACAGGCAGGTGTGCAATACAGTCTTCCTTCTACAGCAGGAGTAACTTATACGTGGCTGGTACCAACAGGGGCTGCAATTACAAACGGACAGGGCTCCAATACTATAACAGTTAAGTTTGGTACAACAGGCGGCAACATCAGTGTAGATATAACAAATGCCTGTGGTACTGCACCTAGAGCCAGTAAAGCAGTTACGATCGGTTTAGCAAGGTCAGCTGCTCCTGCAGATCAAATTATTACTGCAAAACCATATTTCAGTATCTATCCCAATCCTGCACAAAGCAATGCTGCTGTGGTATTCAGTTCTTTGAAAACAGGAAGTAAGTTTGAAGTGATAATAAGCAATACGCTTGGTAAACCTTTATTTACTAAATCAGGGGTGATTAATTCCGGTAAAAATACAGTACCGTTTGATCTAGGTAAATTGACAAAAGGAATGTATATGGTGACATTAAAAACAGAAGAAACGATTCAAATACAAAAACTATTCAAACAAGAATAATATTTATTGTAAAATGAAGTATTTAAAAACCTGGAGCAGCACTGTTCCTGTTTTTTTTACTGATACCGTAGAATTTTTTTCTAAAACTGAAGCAAATTTATGAACGATAAATTTTGCAAATAATTTCGTTAAACAGTTTTTCTTTTTTTCAGCTGCGTTTGTATAAAATCAGTTAAGCGGTATTTTTCCAAAGTTGACCTGTCTAAATGAAATGCCCCGTTAATCAATTGCAGGCAATTTTCACTTTGGCAATTGCAAACAAAAGGCTGGCTCATCCCCCACTCTGTACCAGGATAAAAAAAAGTAAGTTCATCGCCGGCTTCTACTGATTTCAGGCAGATCAATTCCATGGAAGTTGTATCAAAAAATACAGATGGATCACAACTGTGATTGGTATATTGCAAACAGTTTGGTTGCAGTGTGATATGCGTATTCATGCCAGTTTGCAGCGTTAAATATGTTGCATACGATTGTATAGTGCCTGCATAAAACCTGGTAATCACCTGACCAGGGTCAAAAGCAATTGCAGCATGTAAAGCATATTGATTGGTGGAAGTATTAAGCCAGACATCAGCAAAACCATGGCTACTGAAAACTTCAAATGCAGCATTGATAACTGTGGTTTTTCTCATGACGGTTAAGAATGAAATGGAAGTAAATAGTTTAACAAAGAAATTAATTATTCCCATTCGTAAACTTTAATTCTATCCCCTTTTTATCCACCGAAAAATTGTATTTGATAAAGAAATTTTATTCTGATAACTGCCTGCAATCTTTGCCTGTTCCAATGCAGGTAACAATGTGTCGCCGGATGATTAGAGAAAAACAAAACTGTGTCCGGTAATAATTTGTTTTCTTTGCAGCAATCATGTCTTTATTTATCACTTCACTAAACTCTGGCAGCAATGGGAACTGCTATTATATTGGCAACGAAAGGGAAGCCGTGTTGGTAGATGTGGGTATCTCCTGCCGGGAAACCGAAAAGCGGATGAAGCAGTTGGGGCTTTCTATGAAAATAGTAAAAGCCATTTTTGTATCGCATGAACATGGCGATCATATTAAAGGTGTTTCCACTTTAGCCAATAAATACAACCTGCCAGTTTATATCACGCCAGTAACGGCTAAGCATGGCCCAATACTAATAAAACATCTTTCCAAATCATTTACTGCAAACGAACCTGTTGCTGTTGGCGAATTACTGGTTACTCCTTTCAGTAAGCAGCATGATGCCAACGATCCTCATAGTTTTATCATTCGGTACAAAGAAATAACCGTTGGGGTATTTACAGATATTGGTATTGTTTGTAAAGAAGTAATCAATTATTTTAAGCAATGCCATGCCATTTTTTTGGAAGCCAACTATGATGAAGCCATGTTGGAAAATGGACGGTATCCGCTGCATTTAAAAAATCGTATCCGGGGTGGCCAGGGACATTTATCCAACCGGCAGGCACTGGAATTATTTACCAACCACCGTCCTCCTTTTATGACACATTTGTTGCTGTCTCATTTATCCCAAGAAAATAACTCTCCGGAACTGGCAGAAAAGTTGTTTAACAAACATGCTAACGGCACTGAAATTATTGTTGCATCCCGTAACGAGGCTACAAAAATATTTACCGTTACATCAACAGTAATATCACAGGAAAATAGTGCTGCTAAAATTTATCCCAAGCCGGTGCAAATGGATTTGTTTGGATAAATGAATTTTGCCACAAGATTATTTTTGTATTTGCAAAAAAATATTGCCGGCACCTTACCCTTCTATTTCCGTAATAAAGGAACGGGCCAATTGCAGTACATTTAACTTTCTAAAAAAACATACTTATTATGCTAAGCAATAATGACATACTTAAAAAACTAAGAGTAGCCCTTTCTCTGCAGAACGATGATATTATAAAAATACTTTCACTGGTAGATTTTGAAATATCAAAAGGCGCATTGGGAGACCTTTTCAGAAAAGAAGATCATCAGGGTTATGTAGAAGCCGGCGACCAGATACTACGCAATTTTTTAAATGGACTGATCATTTATAAACGTGGTAAATTAATATCTCCTAAAACAAATCTTAAAGAGGAAGACAGACCACCGGAAAGCAAAAAAGAGTAAATGAATTGATTAAAATATTTACCGGTTCAACCGGTTGATTTTACTGCTGACTGTTCCAAATTCAAAAATCCTGAGGACAGCAACGAGGGATCTCAGCCAGTATGTAGGATACAGAAATTCCCTTCCAAATGCAGTTACTTTTTTATCTCTTTCATTGATAAATAATTCCCGGTCCGTTGTGGCAGTTAACGGAGCATAACCAATAGCTTCCTGCCAGGCGGCATCACGGGCAACATGCATTGAAAACCCTGCGATATCGTTTTCAAGTTGATTGGTATTTAATTTTACAATCAGTTTACTCAACGGCCACATTGCAAACAGGTCAGCTTTTACTTCATTCACCAGCCCGATTAATATAGCATTTATTTTATTGAAATCATTTTGAATATCGTTGATCATTGTATCTGGTGAAACTGTGGCGGCAGCTATGCCAAGGTCGAGGCTGATATGTGCATTCATCCCGGCAAGCAGGTGATGGATGACCATTGGCCTCCATGACTTTGTTGTGTCAAATGCCAGTTGCCAGGAAGCAGAACATGGGTTTCCATCTTTATAATTTTGATAGGCGTCCAGGTAACGGTTGGCAAAAATAACATCCAGTTTTTCCATCCTTACTGCATCATCAAAATAACCTTCATTTATTTTATGGGCCACAGCAATGGTTACCCTTTTATACAATGCAGCAAAATAACCAGCCCTGTCTGCGGTAGCCACAGAGTGGATAACAATTGCATCCAATTGTTCAATAACCCCGGAGATGGTACTTGCCTTCATGTGATGAATAAAATAGTGAATTTAAGATAATAATTTACAGTTACTAAACCGCTTACTAAATAGCGAAGGCAGGGCTCATATAAATAAGCTAAATAAAAAAAATACCCCACAGGGGTTATTGCAAAATAATAAAAGAAACCCTATTTTACTCCCTGACAGACTACACCTAATAATAACCTTAAATGTATTTAAAATGAAAAAGGCCACCCTGCTTTTTACAAGCATGCTAGTGAGTATTTTTTTACTCGTCAGCTTTTCTATCAAAAAGAAAACAATTTCCATTGTAACCCCGACTGATGCTGCAGGCATTATCAATTGCTTACCAGCAACGGCTCCCCCACTGATGACCGTTACCGCTTTCCAGGCTGAGTACGGGGCTTCTACAATTAAAGTCCGGAAAAATATTGATGTACTTTCCACCACAGAAATCAATGCTATCAAAACCGGCATTACCAATATGAAAGCATTGCCTTACACCAACCCTACCAGTTGGGAGTACCAGGCAGCCATACATGGCACTTTTTTAACCGACAACCTGGCTTCCTGGAACTCTTGTCACAAGGCGGGCCAGGCCTTTTTCTTTCTTGCCTGGCACCGTATGTATTTATATTTTTTTGAGCGGATACTAAGGGCTAAATCCGGAAGAAGCAGCCTTACACTTCCTTATTGGAACTATCAAATCAATCCTGTACTGAATGCTGCATACCGCAACAACAGCAGCAGTAATCCACTGTATGATGCTACGAGGAATCCTGCTATCAATGAGGGCGGTGCTTTGCCTGCCAGCATCATTACGGCGTTTAATACAGCACTTGATTTCATACCTTTTTATACTTTTCAAAGTAATTTGAATGGGCCACATGGTTCTGTGCATACTACCGTCAATGGAAATATGGCTAACGTATTAACTGCTGCCAAGGATCCTGTTTTCTGGCTGCATCATTCCAATATTGACCGGATGTGGGAAGAATGGCTACGCAAATGCAATGGAAGGGCAAGTCCTATCGACACAGCTTGGTTAAATAATACTTATACTTTTTTTAATGAAAATGGAAATGCTGTTAGCATGACAGGAAGCCAGGTTGTAAAAATATCCACTCAATTAAATTACAAGTACGATGCTTTTTCATCCACCTACACTTGCCCAAGTGCCAGGGGCAGCTACGTCAACAAACAACTGCTGATGAGAAAAGCTTCTGCTGTTGTATTAAACGGGCAAACAGAAAGAACAAACTTTGTTCAGGAAAAATCCGATCAGCTGGAATCTTTTATAAAGACAAATAAAAAAACAAAATTTAATTTTGCCGGTGATATTGCACTGGATCAACTGGTATTAACTTTTGACGGCATAAAAATTGACCAAATGCCGCAGGGTGTTGTTGAAGTGTACCTGAACCAGCCTGCTGGTAAAGTACCCAGTTCTGAGAGCAAATACTTTGTCGGGCTGCTGGATCTTTTTTCTGCACAACACCAATTAATACATGCTTTGCGGCCAATGCAAGGCAAAGATGATGTTGAACTGGATGCAAGTAAAGTAGCAAAAAACCTGGGACTTACACTGGAAGATTTAAAAAATGCGGAACTGTCTTTTTTTGTGAGGGGCGCTACGCTGAACGGTAAAGAAGTGAAAACAGAAGCCAGGGTAACGATACTGCATATTCTATTTTCTATGGCTCAACTTAAAAATTAAATATTGATGTGGACAGTACTGGCGGCATTCATCATTACATTTTTTGGCGCCTGCAATACAGGAAGGCAGACTGCCAATCGTACTGATGGAGATACCATTTTATTGTACAAAAAAGATACGGTGCTTAGCACCAGTACTGTCCCCTCAGTTTTAACATGCCAGTTTTCTGCAAACTCACAGGCGCAATATGACAGCCGGCGCACTACTTTACTTTTACTGGATAATCCTGCGGTAACAACATTGCCCGATGGTGTGTATGAAGTATATATTAGCTTTCAGCCGCCTGGCAATAAAAAACTTTCTTCTTCACAACCGGATTTTGTGAATGTCCTTGACCTGTATTCCCTTACTGCTCCTGGTGCAAAAAAATGGCTGACAGTGGATATCAGCGAGCACATCAAAAAATTATTTTTGCTAAAACAACCCTTGCCATCCATGTATATTATCGTACAATTTGGAGGGCTGACTTTGCCGGATGGAAGTTCCACAACCCAGGCAGGTAAACTGGGGATTACCGGGTTTCGTATTGTGCAGACAAAAAATTAATTTTTAATTTACTCCTCCACAAAATCTAAATCCTTTCCAAAAGATTCTTTGCTGTAAAGCACCGATACAAAACCGATTGCCAAAACGACAATACCGGTAACCCATGCAGCAGTAACATAATTATTGGTGATGCCGGGCCCCCGTAAAAACCGGAACAGGATAAGTATAAGCGGAAGAAAACCCCTTACCAGATTTGGAATAGAGATAGCAGCCGTAGCCCTTAGATTGGTACCAAACTGCTCGGCACTCATGGTAATATACAGCACCGAAATACCAGAACCAAAGCCCAGCCCCATGCAGATAAGGTACATATTGAAAGCATTGCCGCCACCTTTTAAATAAAAAAATAAAAACATAAAAACAGCCGTGATGCCGTAATAAATCAGCAGTGTCTTTTTCCTGCTTTTAATATAATTACTAAAAAAGCCTGCCGCCATATCGCCGAACGCCAATGCCGCATACTGCAGCATCAATGCTTTGGGCTGATCAAAACCGGTAATTTTAAATTGCCTGGCAAACTCATCAGAAAAACTAATCAGCAAACCGATGATATACCAAACCGGCAAGCCAATTAAAATACTCCGCAGGTAACGGAAAAAACGCTCCCTGTTATTCAATATCATCCAAAAATTACCCATTTTTACATGCGCCTCTTTCACATTTTTATACACAGCACTTTCTAAAACGCCTACCCTCAAAAATAATAAAGCAATACCCATTCCTCCACCAATAAAATAACAAAGCCGCCAGTTTTCATTGCTTAGTAAATGAACATAATAAGCTGCAATGGTACCCATCACCCCACTGGTGGCAATGATGGCTGCAGCAAGTCCTCTTTTTTCTTTTGGCAACAGCTCACTCGTTAAAGTAATGCTGGCGCCCAACTCACCTGCAAGGCCAACACCTGCGATGAAACGAAGCCAGGTATATTGATCTACATCCGTTACAAATCCATTGGCAATGGTGGCCAATGAATACAACAGGATGGAACCAAACAATACACTCTTCCTTCCCTTTTTGTCTCCCAGTATGCCCCAGGCAATACCACCAATGGTGAGGCCCAGCATTTGCCAGCTGATAATACTTTCTCCAATATCTTTCATGGCTGATTCTGCCACACCAAGATCTCTGAAACTTGATTTGCGTACCATGCTAAAAAGTAACAGGTCGTAGATATCTACAAAAAAACCTAAAGCACCTACAATGACAGGAAGAGAAAATATACCATATTGTTTTTGTTGCATGGACTGCTGTGGTTTTATTTATAGAGGGAAAAATAAAACCGGAAGATAGCAAACTAAACAGGTTTTTATTTACTATTTTGAAAAGTGCAGCATAAGTGAAGTGGATGCAGTTGCTTCATTTATAAGAGCAGTTCGCTTATTTGTTAATGCAGTTGCTTTAATTATCAGGGCAGTTAGCTTATTTGTTAATGCAGTTGACATATTTATCGTTGCAGTTGGCTTATTTGTTAATGCAGTTGACATATTTATCGTTGCAGTTGGTTTATTTGTTAATGCAGTTGGCTTATTTATCGTTGCAGTTAGTTCATTTGTTAATGCAGTTGACTTATTTGTTAATGCTTTAATTTGAGTTTTTCTTAATTGCCTGTCGGTGAGGATACCGACCTCGGATAAAAATTAAAAACCACTTAATATCCCGAAAGCCCCTGTTGTGTGTTTTCACCAACAGGCGAAGCGTTGTAATCCAAAACTGGATGTATTTGGCTTACACTAAAAGTATAATGGCCTGCACTTCGGTCGTTGGTCGGGAGACACAACGACGGCTTACTTTGATAGCTGAATTTCTTTAATGACATACCAACAACGGCAAAAGCAATAATTTTGTTAACTGCCGTTTTTCCACTTCCCATATTTTACTGCAAAAAATGTCACGACTACTGATAATAACATGAAGAATATTCCAGCACCGAGTTCAAAATTGTGAGACTTTGAAAATATTTCACCGCTATTATCTTCAATTAGATCAATTCCTTTATTCAAATAATATGAGGGTTCGGCGGCTTTATTTAGAAAAGTTGGATATGTTTTATCTAAATAAAATTTATAAATTTTACCAGTGTCGATTTTATAGATTGTCGAATCCTGATGAGCCTGTCTGTTAGTCGGAAAATTTATTGCAATTCTTTCTTGTCTATTTTCCAATTCAAATTCTACGTGATAATTTCGACCTTGATTAGTTCTTCCAGAAGGTGAGTAATAAATTCTTTTGCTAACTACTTTGTCCTCGACAATTCTTAAATCAGATTTGCTAACTATTGCTCTAACAATACATAATCGTCCTGCCCAAAGAGCCGCAGAAATACAAAATAAAATTCCGAGTATTCGAATAGGCTTTGGTAGCATAAGGGTAATTTAAAATGGAATTTAACTGAAATGCATACGAAAATTTATTATAAAACTACACACATCAAAGCCCAAACTGATTTAATCAATCTATTGTGCCGATAAAAGTTGCCCAATGGTATTGGGTACAAGAGTGCGACGCAAGGATGATGCTATGAAAAACTACTGCCGGTTACAAAATATTTTTACCCTTTCAGTTCTACCACATTGTTGCGCTGGCTAATTTGGGTCAGTCGTTTGCCGAGGTCTTCGCTGCCGTGAGTGCTTCTTCATTCGCTTGTAAGCACTGACCCGTCTTTTTTATTTGTTATTTTAAAACTATGAACTCATTTATCCTGCAAATATTTTTTATTCAACTCATCATATAATTTCAATAAATCATTGGATTTTCCTTTCCAGTCAAAAATGGATTCCCAGGTACTTAAGGGTTCCCAAATACAGGTGCCTTTGCCTTTTCCATTGGGCAAATCAAACACAATTTTATTGACTTCTTCTTTGCATTGTGAATATTCTACTACGATCAAATCTTTTTCAAAGCGCCTCAACAGATCATTCAAATTATCACGAAGATCATCGAGTGTGCCATGCCATTTTGGATAATAAGATAAACCGATCACATCAAAATGAACGCCACGGGTCAGGATATTATCAATAAAAAAAACGGATTCATCATTTTGTCCGCCGAGTGCCACATGCAGCATGATAACTATCGTTGGGTCAACTGATTTTACTGCAGCTATACCTGCGCTGAGTAATTGTGCAAGGTTGTCCACACTGCTTATATTTCCTTCGGGCCACACAATGCCATGATTGATTTCATTGCCCACCTGCACCATATCAGGAAGCGTACCCTGGTTTTTTAATGCGGTCATCACCTGCTTTGTATAATCATACAGCGCCTGTTTTAATTGGATAAAATCAAGGTGTTTCCATGCTGCCGGTTTGTATTGTTTTCCGGGATCTGCCCAATAATCGCTATAATGAAAATCCAGCAGTAATTTCATGCCAGCAGCTTTTACTCTTTTTGCCATTTGCAAAGTATGTGTCAAATCGCAAAAACCTTTGCCGGGAGAATAACCACTGTCTGTTGCAGGGTCATTAAAAATCCGCAACCTCACATAATTAAAACCATGATCTTTTAAACTTTGTATGGCATCTTTCTCAACACCGTTTTCAGAAAATTTAATTCCTTTATCTTCCAGCTCCGGCAAAAAAGAAATATCAGCCCCCAGCATTTTGGTTGTTTCTCTTGCGTTGCCAGCTTCTTTATTTAACTGGTATTTTTTATTGATATGGATACTTGAAACACTTGCCGGCGATACTGTTATAATATCTGTGGAGCCCGTCCATAAACCTGCTGCTTTTGCTTCAAATTTTATCACACCCGGATTTTTACCAGACTGAATAATTACCTGGCACTTACCATTGAAGGCGCTGCGTTGCCATGCACCGGCCGTACATTGATCAGGCTCATGGCTGCTGGGATCGCCATTGCCCACACCAATTATTTTTGCATCACCGGTAATAAAAAATTTGACCATGTTATCTGCATCAGGAACTTCACGGCCTTCTTTGTCGATAAATGATACATTAATTACTGTGGCATCTTGTCGATCTGCCAGCATGGTTGTTTTATAAGGTGTCAATACTACTTCGGCAGCCTGCCCGGTGGTTTCAACTTTGGCAGTTAATCTTTTTCCTTTTTTAAATGCAATGGCTTCCAGTTTTCCCGGAGCATAATTTACACTCCATTGCAGGTGGCCATTACGGGGCATTATTTTTTTGCCCAAACTTTTTCCATTTAAAAATAATTCTACCTCATCTGCATTTGAATTTACCCACACATCAATGGGCTGGCCTTGTTTGTCCTGCCAGTTCCAGTGCGGCGAAATGTGCAATACATCTTTATCAGTCCACCAGCTTTGATAGTAGTAATAAATATTTTTTGGAAAACCACATACATCCATGATGCCAAAATGTGAATTGATATTGGGCCATTGATAAGGCGTTGGTTCGCCACGGTAATCAAAGCCTGTCCACACAAAACCACCGAGCCAGTAATTATTTTCTGCTGCCGGTTTCCACCACTCTTCTGCCCTGCTGGCCCACCACGGTGCAGTAATATCCTGGTCGGGCACATAAGCCCGGATGGTATCTTTTTCATAAATGCCACGGGTGGTAACAGTGCTTCCCATCTCGGTGCCAATGATGGGTTGGTTGGGATGATCCCGGTGATAATCTGCCACTGCTAAATGCCTGTAGTTAAACCCACGAACAGGAATCACTTCATTCACGCCGTTAAATTCATTGCCCATATCTGCAGCATAAGTACTGGTTCGGGTGGGGTCTAATTCTTTTTGTTTGGCCAGCAATGTTTGTGCAATGCGTTTACCATTACTGTTAGTTTGTATCCAGCCTTCTTCATTGCCGATTGACCATAGAAAAACAGCTGGATGATTTCTGTCTCGACGGATCAATCTTTCAAACTGGCTGATGTATTCCGGGCTGCTGTTGAGTAAACGCTGTTCGTCTAAAACCAGCATACCCAGGCTGTCGCAGGCGTCCAGCAATTCCGGTGTGGGAGCATTGTGAGTGGTACGGTAACCATTGACACCCATATCTTTTAATAGACGGATGCGGTAGTATTGTAAATAATCCGGCAATGCACTGCCCAGGCCAGCATGATCCTGGTGATTGCTGGTGCCTTGAATTTTAATATGTTTTCCGTTTAAAAAAACACCAGCTGGTTTTATCTCAATGGTTCGGATACCGAAGCGTTGCTGCAAGCTGTCCACTACTTTGCCATTTTGTTTTATTACAGAAACCACCCTGTACAGGTAAGGATTTTCGAGAGACCATAATGTAGCGCCGGCCATTGCCATACTGTGTTTTACCGTTGCTTTTCCGTTGGGGTTTAATGAAATTTTTTGTTCTTTGGCCTGCACTAATTTTTTCCCATTGCGGTCGGTTATGTAAGATTGAATAAAACAATCTTCTTTCAAAAAGCTCTTGTTTTCAACAGCTGTTTCTACCGTAATTGCTGAGACATCTTTATCTGTATTTGAATAAACAAAAACTCCATTCTGCTCAATGTACACATTATTGGAATGCTTTAACCACACATGCCTGTAGATGCCTGCACCTTCATAAAACCATCCTTCATATTGAGTGGCATCAACACGGACAACCACTACATTTTCTTTTTCAAAATGGATGAAGTCAGTAATATCATACGCAGTACCTACATAACCACTTTTATTATTACCAGCATAAAAACCATTTACCCAAATTTCTGCATCCCTGAAAATACCATCAAACTGCAATTGAAAACGCTGGCCTGAGTCCGTACTTGCAATAATAAAATGTTTACGGTACCAACCGATACTTGTTTCAGGATACAAGCCACCAACAGGTTTATAGCCATGAGACATAACATCATAGCTCGGAGAGTTTACAAAAGGTAATTCAGCTACCCAGTCATGCGGCAGGTTCAATTGTCTCCACTCTGTATCATTCAATTTAGGATCAATAGCTGTATTGGGTGCCGCTCCTGATTTTGAAAAAATAGTTGCAATGCTGTAATTAAAATCTTTGCCTGGGTCAGCAGCATTACCAAAATGAAATTTCCAACCTTCATCAAAGTTAATGCGTTGCTGTGCTGAAGTTGTTTGAGAAAAAAAGAGAGCACAAAATAGAATTGCGGTACATTTTTTAAAAAAAGAAAGCTTATTTGTTTGCATGATGGCAGCTGTTATTATTAGTTAGAGTTGTTTATTCTGTTGTTTATTTTCTGTTACAAAAATAAAATCAAAGTTAAGCAGCATCATGCTAATTATCAGTCGGGCTTTACATCATACAGCACTTTAATTAAATTATTTTCTCCGAGGATGGTTTCCAGCGAAAAAGATTTTCTTTTCTTTCCGTCGATGATTTCAATGATGGAGGTATTGGGTGGAATGGAACCAAGATTGTCTGCTGAAAAAGTAATGGTATTGGGACCCGGCTTTAATTTTACTGTAATGAACTGCGGCCTTATTTTCACCGGAAATCCTTTAGCAACCCAGCTTCCATTAAGATTGATCGAGACGCTGTCTCCATCTTCCACCGCATCATCCCAGATGGCTAAAGTTAATTGTTGAGAGTTGGAAACGATGCCTCCCATGAGCCGCTCATTGTCCTGTAATTTTTTTTCACCCTGCACGTAAGGATTGTATTCTTTAAAACTGATATCTTTTTCTTTATCATGTTCGCAATAAAGTTTTGCCACAATAAAAGATGCAGCACTATCGCCCCGGTTGGCAAAATCAAGCGTAAACTTTTTATTACC
The DNA here is from genome assembly GCA_031371545.1 of Chitinophagaceae bacterium. Lineage (GTDB taxonomy): Bacteria > Bacteroidota > Bacteroidia > Chitinophagales > Chitinophagaceae > Ferruginibacter. Next base: position 599 of record JANMJU010000057.1, on the reverse strand, counting down.
AAATTCAAGATTCAATTTGCCTTTGTTGGGAAGTTCATTGGCAAAATTATCGGCAAAAAATACCAGCAGGTTTAAGCCGGTATCCAGCAAAATATCTTCCGCATGTGGCTTTTTATTCAGCACAATCCTGTCAACAATCATCCGCCCATTCAATGTTATAGAAACAACATCATTTTTTTTATTGTCGGATAAATGCAGGTTGCCATCCTGTGTTTTTAAATAAATGGTATCCAGCAGGCCAAAATAAGCAGGCGATATGGCTGGACTTATAATGCGTTCGCTGTAGGCATCATTCCATTGGGTGGCGTTAATTTTTGTAAATTTTATTTCAGCTTCTTTCAAAAAATTAATGAGGGTTACCACTGTTAATTTATTTGTCTTATTAAGTTGGAAAGTATCTGCCGCAGGAACAGGCATTGGCTTTGACTGAAGGCGGCTAATGGTCAATGTTGGTATGCCTTTCAAATCCCTGCTGTAATCAAAAATGCCATTCAAAAAGATAGTGGCGCTGCCCAGGCTAAAAGGTTTTTCTACCCGGGGATATTTGTTTTTGCTGATGCCTATTTCCCGGCTGTTTTTTTTCACCAGCAGCAATTCAT
>JANMJU010000055.1:0-5118 GCA_031371545.1 Chitinophagaceae bacterium | reverse complement strand
ATCGTATTGGTACAAAATCCAAAAGGTGGTGGTTTGTCCGGAACTTTTGGTGGCGTAGGCAATCAATTGATGGGTGTAAAACAAACAACCGATGTGCTGGAAAAAGGCACTTGGCTTTTTGCTGGTATCGTTGGTATTCTGTGCATGTTGTCTCCTTTATTTATTCCTAAAACTGGTGGTAAATCATCAAAGGCCGATGAAATTATCAATAATGCTTCAGGAACAGCACCTGCACCAAAGCAAAATAATGCTACTCCCTTGCCGGGATCTGTTGCTCCAGATTCTCCCAAGAAGGCTAACTAAAAAACTTTATCAAAATATTTTTAAACCCCGCCTGTTTGACGGGGTTTTTTATTTTACTTTTATCCAGCTTTCAGCAGAAAAAAAAAGTTATGGCTTCAGGAAAAAAAATTGTCAGGTGGGCTTTCATTGGATTGTTACTAATTGTTTCTTTTGCCGTATGGCTTGTATTTGGCAGCAGCACCAATTTTGATGAAGATAAAAAAAGCTGCTTTATAAAAACCGGCAGTAATTTTTCTGAAGTGCAAAATAACCTGCAGCAAAATGGCTTTGTGAAAAATGGCAGCATCTTCAAACTCATGTCCGAATTGCTGAATTATCCCGGCAATATTAAACCGGGTAAATATGTTTTTGAAAAAGGCTCCAGCATTTACAGCATCCTGAAAACATTAAAAGCCGGCAGGCAAACACCGGTAAACTTGGTGATAAACAAACTAAGGATCAAAGAAGACCTTGCAAAAAAAATAGCCGTCAATTTTGAATGTGATTCTTTTTCGGTAATACAATTTTTATACAACAACGATTCGCTGGCTGCATATCATTTGGATACAAATACAGTCATGTCTGCCATTATTCCCAACACTTATTCCCTCACCTGGAACACCAGTTTTCCAAAATTATTTAAACGCCTGTACAGCGAACAGCAAAAATTTTGGAATGAAGAAAGAAAGAACAAAGCCAGGAACCTGAGGCTCAACACACAGCAGGTATACACCCTGGCAAGTATTGTGGAAGAAGAAACTAACAGAGAAGAAGACAAAGGAAAAATTGCCAGTGTATATTTGAATAGGATACAGGCGGGCATGGCACTTGGCGCCGACCCTACAGTAAAATTTGCATTAAAGGATTTTGGGCTGAAACGCATTTATGAAAAACATTTAAAAGTGCAGTCACCCTTCAATACTTACATTAACAAAGGATTGCCCCCCGGCCCTATTTGTACTCCATCATCTAAAACAATTGATGCGGTGTTGAATGCACCTGCCACCAGTTATTTATATTTTGTAGCTAAGCCTGACCTGAAAGGCGGCTCCAATTTTGCCACAACTTTCCAGGATCATTTACAATACGCCAAAGCCTACCAGCAGGCGCTGGACACATTGATGAAAAAGAAAGCAGCAGGAAAATAAATAGCTTTATTGGTGAATGGTTATATTGTTGAATAATAAAAAGCTTCTTAATAACCCGTTTAAAAGATGAATGAACTTACCAATGCAGCAATGCAACAATAAAATAATAAATCAGACTTGAATAAATTTGAACGCATCATAATAACCAAAACACCCATTGCCTTTGTATTACGCAAAAGCAAAAACTGGTACCTGCCCGGCTTTGAGGGTGTGCCTTTATTTGATGTGATCAATTTTTTTTACAGGCAGGTAAAAACAGTAGGGCTTACCGAAAGAGCATCTGCCGTGGCATACAATTTCATCATGGCCATCCCCCCTACTTTCTTATTTTTATTTACGCTTATTCCCAGCCTGCCGCTGATAAAAAAAGCCAGTCTCAAAAAAGAATTACATGCTTTGATCATTGATATCATCCCGTCCAAAACATACAACGACGGCCTTATAAAATTTATCGATACTTTTATTGACAATTCAAAAATTGGTTTACTTTCTTTCAGTTTGATACTGGCGCTTTTCTTTGCCTCCAATGCCATGATGGGGCTCATGCGTTCGTTCAATAAAAATTATATTGGCTTCGCCAAACGCAAAGGCCTGCACGACCGCTGGGTGGCCATCAAACTTACTGCACTCATTTTTTTACTGGTGCTGGGCTGTCTTATTTTATTGATTACCCAAAGCTTTGTTTTAAAATGGATGGGTATAAAAAATCTTACTGTCCGGGAAATTATTTTTTATGTAAGGTGGATATTTATTGTAGGGTTGGTATTTTACTCCTTTGCTTTTATTTATAAATATGCACCAGCCGTTCACAAGCGTTGGAAGCTGGTTTCGCCGGGAGCCATACTGGGTGCTTCTTTAAGCATACTGGCTTCCGTAGGCTTCTCTTACTTTGTAAGCAATTATGCCAAATACAATGCACTCTACGGTTCCATCGGCACAATCATTGTTTTGATGGCGCTTATCTACATCAACTCACTCGTACTGCTCATCGGCTTCGAATTAAATGTCAGCATCAAGTCACTAAAATCAATCGCCGACCAGCGAAAAATTACAGAAGCAGCCCAAACAAAAGTATAAGGATTGGTTCTTTTTGCATTTTTACAACGTTTCAAGTACCTTCGCAACCTAATAAATATTTAAGACATTTCATAAGTTTAAAATGCTGGAAACAAGTTTTAATAATTCGTTTAATTAGTATCAATTAGTGTAATAAAAAACTAAATAAGTTATGGCATACGATGTAATAGTTCTCGGCAGCGGCCCCGGTGGTTATCCTGCGGCAATCAGGGCAAGTCAGTTAGGAAAAAAAGTAGCAATTGTAGAAAAAGAAAGTCTCGGCGGTGTGTGCCTCAACTGGGGCTGTATCCCCACCAAAGCCCTGCTCAAAAGTGCCCAGGTATATGAGTACGCCAAACATGCAGCAGACTATGGTATCAACGTAACCAACCCATCACAGAATTTTGATGGCGTTATCAAACGCAGCCGTGGAGTGGCAGATAAGATGAGCAAGGGTGTTCAATTTTTGATGAAGAAAAATAAGATCGATGTCATCATGGGCTATGGTAAACTGTTAGCTCCCGGAAAATTAGAAATTACTGCAGCAGACGGCAGCAAAAAAATAGAAGAAGCAAAGCACATCGTTATCGCCACTGGCGGCAGGGCACGTCAATTACCCAGCATGCCTATCGACGGTAAAAAAATTATCGGCTACCGGGAAGCAATGGTATTGCCCACACAACCCAAGAGCATGATCATCTGCGGCAGCGGCGCTATCGGCAGTGAGTTTGCTTATTTCTACAACAGCATGGGCTGCAAAATTACCATCGTGGAATTTATGCCAAGGATAGTTCCGGTAGAAGATGAAGACATCAGCAAAGAATTAGAAAAACAATATAAAAAGCAGGGCATCGACATCATGGTGAACAGTGAAGTACTGAGTGTGGATACCAGCGGTGCAGGTGTAAAAGCCAAAGTAAAAACCGCTGCCGGCGAAGTAACTTTAGAAGCAGATATTTTATTGAGCGCTGTAGGCGTGGTTGCCAATATTGAAAACATCGGTCTGGAAACTTTGGGCATTAAAAGCGACAAAGGAAAAATTACCGTGGATGCATTTGGACAAACAAATGTGCCCGGCATTTATGCCATCGGCGACTGCACACCCGGACAGGCTCTGGCACACGTTGCCGCTAAAGAAGGTATCAATGCAGCAGAACATATCTGCGGCCACCACCCCGAGCCAATTGATTACAACAATGTACCGGGCTGTACTTATTGCACACCCGAAATTGCTTCTGTGGGTTACACAGAAAAAGCGGCTAAGGATGCCGGTTACGAAATTAAAGTTGGAAAGTTTCCTTTTATGGCGAGTGGCAAAGCAAGTGCCGCAGGAGCTACCGAAGGTTTTGTAAAAGTAATTTTCGATGCCAAGTACGGCGAATTTTTAGGCTGCCACATGATTGGCATGAACGTAACAGAAATGATTGCCGAAGCAGTGGTTGCCCGTAAACTGGAAACCACAGGTCATGAAATATTAAACGCCATCCACCCTCACCCAACCATGAGTGAAGGCCTGAAAGAGGCTACCGCAATGGCTTACGGCGAAGCGACGGATGTTTAAGAAGTGATAAGTTTTAAGTAATAAGTTTTAAGTAATAAGTTATAAGTAAGGTTACGGCGAAAGCTGTAACCTTTTTTTATTTGCCGGCAGTAAAGCTTTGTGGCACTTTATTGGCGACGCTCCGTTCGGCAGTGGTTTTTTGTGGGAGCTTTAATTGTGCAATTGGGTGAAGTACTCCATCTTGGATGTATTGGCGCTATTGAGTAGCTTTGAATTGTGGTAAAAATGTTGGCTGCAATTGTATACCATAAGAGTACTTACAATTTTTTACCGAGAATTTAAAGTGAATTAATAATTTTAAAATGAAATTCATGAGGATCGCTAATAGAATTTATTCCGGTATTATAATTACTGCCATAATAACAGCTTACGGTTGCAGCCCTGTTATGGTTCCCTTAAAAGGTAAATACAGCGACAGTCCAGTTGTATTTACCTCAACCAAATCAATTGATTCAATCTGGTTAAATTTAACCAAGATATTAAGCACAAATGGGTTGCCTATAAAAAACATAGAAAAGAAGAAAGGAATAATCCTAACAATGAAAGCTCCCATCAACTCAGTTTATACTTTTGAAGACAAAGATGGACAGTTACTGGAACCTCAAGCTTGGGTAGTTTTAACAAGGGTGTTCAATAAAAAAAAGGAATGGAAGCCCAAAGATATTTATGGGCAGTGGAGCATACAAATCACTGAAACAGAAAAAGGGAGAACAACAATAAAAGTAGATCCTATTGTAATTTGTACTTATTTTCCAAACACATTTACCACGATGGAAACTAGAGGGCAATCGACTGGAAAACTGGAGGAGCTGCTACAAAGATCATTGAACAACAATTAGTGAAATAGTTAGCTATTGGATTTAATAACTTCACTAATATCTTATTCCCAGTAACGACTTTCAATGTGCCATGAAGAAAGGCGAGGATGTTGCGTCCATAAGAATTTACATTCTCAGCATCCTGGTATTGTAAAAAAAATACAGGTACCTTTTTTTATTTCGCTTTCCACACGAAGTGTTCCGCCATTTTGAGCAACAAAATCTTTTACCAATTTTAACCCAAGCCCTGAGC
>JANMJU010000036.1:0-24103 GCA_031371545.1 Chitinophagaceae bacterium | reverse complement strand
TTCCTAACAGCCTATTGCTTTTTCCGGCGAAAGAATTGCTTTCGTGGATAAAAGTTTTGATACCCTGCGATTGTGCAAACCGTAATACCGGAAAACTGGAATAACCACCTACACCAATTACTGCTAGTGGTTTAAACTTTTTAAAAATGGTTCTTACCTGTAAAAAACTTTTCAGCAGTTTAAACGGCAACCCAATATTTTTAATCAAAGAACTTCTGTTAAAACCTGCTATATCCAGTCCCTCTATTTTATAACCAGCCTGCGGCACTTTTTCCATTTCCATTTTTCCCTTGGCGCCTACAAATAAAATGTCCACACCGGGCTGCATTTTTTTGATGGCATTGGCAATAGCTACTGCCGGAAATATGTGGCCGCCGGTACCGCCGCCTGCAATGATGATGTTCACTTTAGCCCCCCTGCCCCCCGAAGGGGGGTTCTTTGGAAGCGCTATGTTTTTGTCATCATTCATTTATTCAGCCAGTTGGTTTATTCTATTTTCGAAGTTGCATCTACAAGTTGCTTATTGGTATGCGGCACAAGTGAGTGACACAACGATGTTTAATCAAGGAACTACTGTCTGTTCAAAAAAATATTTTTCTTACCCTTCAGCGGCTACTGCATTTTGTATCGCCTGTGCTTTATCTCCTTCTATCTTTTCTACGTTTCTTGCCACACTCAATATGATACCGATTGATAAACAGGTGAAGAGAAAACTGCTCCCGCCCATACTTACTAACGGTAACGTCACTCCCGTATTGGGAAACACATTTACATTCACTCCCATGTTAGCTATCGCCTGTATCACCAGCGTAAAACTCAATGCCAGCGCCAGAAATGCCCCGAATGCAAAAGGGCATTTTTGATACAGCCTGATACAGCGGTACAAAAACAACAGGTAAATAAATACAATGAAAGTGCCTCCCAGTAAACCATACTCTTCTAAAATGATGGCGAAAATAAAATCGCTGTAAGAGTGTGGTAAAAAATTTCTTGCATTACTCCTGCCCGGCCCACGGCCAAACCAGCCTCCGCTTGCTATTGCAATTTTTGCCTGATTTATCTGGTAGAGTTTTTCATTCTGGTCTTCTTTATTGCTGTAAACAAAAGTTTGTATCCTTCCAATCCAGGTAGGTATGCGGCCTGCGGATAAAATTGACGGAAGCTCTTTTGCTTTGTGTTCCTGCTTGTCATAATATTTTACGGCAATGGCTATGAGCAACAATACCGGTACCATTGCGATACCAATAGTAGCTAAAATATGTTTTGCATCTACCCTTCCGATAAACATTAACAAAACACTTGTACCGGCAATTAAAATAGCGGTGGATAAATTGGCCGGCGCTATCAGCAAACAAATAATTCCTACCGGAATAATGATTGGCAGAAACCCTTTTTTAAAATCTTTTATCACGGCCTGTTTGCGGCTGAGCTGGCGGCTCATGTACATAAACAGTGCAAGCTTTGCCAGGTCGGATGTTTGAAAGGTCATGTTGATGACCGGCAGTTTTATCCAGCGGCTGCCGGCATTTAGCTGTACTCCAAAAAACAATGTGTACAACAAAAGCGGAATGGATATTAAAAATAATATCAGCGCTATCCTGGAATAAATGGTGTAGTTAACCCGGTGTGCAAAATAAATAACGAGTACGCCTAAAATAATAAATGCAAACTGCTTGAATAAAAAACTTTCTGTACTCTTACTGTACTTGTATGCCAGTGAACCGGTGCTGCTGTAAACCACCAGCAGGCTTACCAAGGTGAGGATTACTACAATTGCCCAGATCACTTTATCTCCTTTAGTTTTACTAACGAGGTTGGTTGGCCCAAGTCCTTTGATAGAAGAACTGAATGCCCCTTCGGTAGTTTCACTAAAACCGAATAGTTGTTTTAATATCATTTTAGTTTCTGACATTTTATTTCTTACAAATCTTTTACTGCCTGCTTAAACTGGTTTCCCCTGTCTTCATAATTTTTAAACAGATCAAAGCTGGCACAGGCCGGGCTCAGCAACACCACATCGCCTTTGTTGGCAAAATGAAAAGCTGCCTGTACTGCTTCCTGTGCTGTTTCTGTATTCACCATCAGCGATACAATGGAACCAAACTCTTCATGGATCTTCCTGTTGTCGGTGCCCATACAAACAATTGCTTTTACTTTGTCCTTTACCAGTTCATGCAAAATCGAGTAGTCGTTGCCTTTATCTACACCGCCCAATATCAATATTGTTGGTTTGTTCATACTTTCCAAAGCAAACCAGGTGCTGTTTACATTGGTAGCTTTACTGTCGTTTATAAATTCTACTCCACGGATAGTGCTTACCGGCTCCATCCTATGTTCAAGGCTTTGAAATGTCTGGAGTGATTCTCTCACATGTTCTTTTTTAATGTCAACTGCTACTGAGGCAATGCCTGCTGCCATACTGTTGTACTGGTTATGTTTTCCTTTCAGGGCAAAATCCTGGATGCTCATCTGCATCTCTTCCCCTTTCCATTTGATGTGCATTTCTGCGTTGGTAATGTAGGCTCCTTGTGGCAGTTCTTTATTCATGGTAATGGGGTATAAGGTTGATTTAATGGGATACCTGTTAATATTGTTTCTTGTTATTTCATCATCGAGGCAATAGATAAAAATATCTTTTGGCTGTTGGTTGGCTGTGATACGAAACTTGCTGCTGATATAATTTTGCATGTCGTATTCGTACCTGTCTAAATGATCTTCTGTAATGTTGGTGAGCACAGCCACATCCGGTCTGAAATCTTTTATATCATCCAGTTGAAAAGAACTTACTTCCACTATATATAATTCTTTGGGCTCTACTGCCACTTGCTTTGCAAAAGAAAAACCAATATTGCCCACCATGGCACAATCGGCGCCACCCTCTTTACAAATATGATAGGTCAATGCAGTAGTTGTGGTTTTTCCATTGGTACCGGTGATGGCAATTATTTTACTGTTGCCCTTGTAGCGGTAAGCCAGTTCTATTTCACTGATGATGGGAACAGCTTTTGCCCTGATCTTTTTTACCAGTTCATTTTTTTCCGGAATGCCGGGACTTTTCATTACTTCATCCGCATTCAGTATTTTTTCTTCTGTATGCTGCTGTTCTTCAAAAGGGATGTTGTGGTGAGACAGCTCATGTTTGTAATTTTCTTTGATGATACCGCCATCACTTACAAATACATCATACCCCTGTTGCCTGGCCAGCAAAGCAGCACCAACACCGCTTTCACCTGCACCGAGTATGACCATTCGTTTTTTCACTTTGGTTTTAGTTGATTAAAAAAATTGTTTGATCAATAAAAAATGGTTCTTCAACAGCATAGAATTTAACAGGTCTATACGTTTGCTTCTGTTTGGATAGTTAGTTATTAAGGGTGGATAAAAATTGGTTCTTCAAAAGCATAGAACTTAACGGGTTTGTTTTCGTCAAGTAGTATTGCTGCCGGGCAGCAATAGTTTTTCATCAGTATAGGAATATTATATAGTATCGCTCCCGTCCACCACGGACAACAGGAGCTGGTTATGCTTATCTCAACTTCAAGGTTACAATTGCCAGCACCACACACAAAATCGTAACAATCCAAAAACGCACTGCAATCTTACTTTCATGAAATCCTTTCTTTTGGTAATGGTGATGCAGTGGACTCATTAAAAATATCCGCCGCCCCTCACCATACTTTTTCTTTGTGTATTTGAAATAACTAACCTGTATCACCACACTTAAATTTTCCACTAAAAACACAAAACAGAAAATTGGTATCAACAATTCTTTACGAACAATAATGGCCAGGGCTGCAATGATGCCACCCAATGCAAGGCTGCCGGTATCACCCATGAAAACCTGTGCCGGGTAAGCATTGTACCACAGGAACCCGATACATGCCCCCACAAATGCTGCAATAAAAATAGACAGCTCTGCCAGGTTAGGTATGTACATGATGTTGAGGTATTCGGCAAACTTGATATTGCCGCTTACATAAGCAAATACACCAAGACATATTCCAATGATGGCACTTACACCTGTTGCCAAACCATCTAATCCATCCGTGATATTGGCGCCATTGCTTACCGCCGTTACAATAAAAATTACAATGATGATGTAAATGATATAAGTGTAATCTTCCCAGCTTTGAGGCAGCAGTTTGGCATAATTAAATTCATGTGTTTTCACAAATGGTATGGTGGTAATTGGAGTTTTCACTGTCACAAAACGATGTGCAACACCATCAACCATTACAGTATCTTCTTTTAATTTATGTTCCCCCCTTTGTATAACAACTGGTGTACCTTTTTCTGTAACCACTTCTCTTTTTACTGTTACACTGGGGCTGAAATAAAGCGTAACCCCCACAATGATTCCCAACATCACCTGTCCAAAAACTTTGAATCGGCCTGCCAATCCATCGCTGTCACTTTTTTTATAAGCCACTCCTTTTTTTTGTGCCAAACGTTTGGCCCTGATCTTTAAATAATCGTCAATAAAGCCAATGGTACCAAGCCATACAGTACACAACAGCATCAGGCGGATATACACTTTATCGAGATTGGCCAGTAACAGTGTAGGTATGATAATGGCCAGTATGATAATGAGGCCACCCATTGTTGGTGTGCCTTTCTTTTGCTGCTCTCCTGCAAGCCCCAGATCCCTTACACTTTCTCCCAACTGTTTTTTCTCCAGGTAGGCAATCAGTTTTTTTCCGTACACCGTTGTTATCACCAAGCTCAGTATCACAGCCAACATTACCCTAAAAGTGATGAATTGAAACAATCCACTTCCGGGAAACCTGGAGGATGTCCAGTGTTGTGTTAGCAAGTCGAATAAATGATACAGCATAAATTTGATTTGACAATTTGGTGATTCACCAATTATCCTTTACTTATTATTATTTCTAATTTACTTTTCTAATAACTCAAACATTTCACTCAATACCTGCTTATCATCAAAATCATACTTCACCCCTTTGATGTCCTGGTATTTTTCATGTCCTTTTCCTGCTATTAATACAATGTCTTCTTTTGCAGCCAGGCTCACAGCGGTTTTGATGGCTTCTTTCCTGTCGGCAATAGAGATGTATTTTTTTCTTGCCACCACACTTACACCTGCTTCCATCTCTTTTAAAATCTGCAGGGCATCTTCACTGCGTGGGTTATCAGAAGTAAAGATTACCCGGTCGCTGTATTCACATGCCACCTCTGCCATGATGGGTCTTTTTGTTTTATCCCGGTCGCCGCCGCAGCCTACTACTGTAATGATCTGCTCATGTCCCTGACGTAAATTTTTTATTGTAGCCAGTACATTCAGCAATGCATCTGGTGTGTGGGCATAATCAATTATCCCCACCACTTTATCCTGGGCGCTTACGGTATAATCAAACCTTCCTTCTGCACCAGTAAGACTGCTCAGTGTTTGCAGCACCGCTAGTTTATCCTGGCCTAAACAAACAGCCGCTCCATATACTGCCAATAAATTATAAGCATTAAATTCTCCAATCAGCCTGAAATAAACTTCCTGCTCATTCACCATCATGTGCAACCCCACCAAACTATTTTCTAAAATCTTTCCTTTAAAATCAGCCATTGTTTTAAGGCTGTAGTAAAACTTTTTAGCAGCGGTATTTTGCAGCATTACCAATCCTCTTTTATCATCCATGTTGCTGATGGCAAATGAGGAGGAAGGCAACAAATCGAACCATGATTTTTTTACCCGGATGTATTCATCAAAAGTTTTATGATAATCCAGATGGTCATGAGTGATGTTGCTGAACAAAGCCCCGGCAAACTGTAACCCTGCAATACGATGCTGGTGAATGGCGTGGCTGCTGCATTCCATAAACACATACACACAACCAGCAGCCTGCATTTGCTTCAGCAATTGATTAATGCTGATGGCATCGGGTGTGGTGTGGGTAGATGAAACTACTTCTTCCCCAATTTGATTTTGCACAGTACTTATCAAACCACATTTATATCCCAGCGCTGCAAATAATTTCCATAATAAAGTAGCGATGGTTGTTTTACCATTGGTTCCGGTAACTCCTACTAACTTCAATTTCAAAGAAGGTTCTCCATAAAAATTATGGCTGATAAATCCTGCCGCTAGTGCACTGTTTTCTACCTGTATATAAGTAACATTGTCTTTTATATCGTCCGGAAAATTTTCACACACAACCGCCACCGCTCCATTATCAACAGCCATATCAATAAACTGGTGACCATCTGCTGCATATCCTTTCACTGCAATAAAGCAAGAGCCAGCGCTGGTTTTACGGGAATCAATCTGCAGATCATTTACCGCTGCGGAAGTATTTCCCTTTACAGACCGAATGCTTACCTTATATAGTATGTCTTGTAAAATCAATTTAAAAACAGTGTAATGGTTTGTCCTTTTTTAAATGTTGTTCCCGGCAATATTGATTGACTGATTACCCGGCCCCGGCCGGTGGCAACCACTTTTAATCCTTTATTTTCTGCTAAGTACACAGCATCTTTCAGTCCCATGCCTGTTACATTTGGTGCTGCCATTGTTGCTCCGGCGGCATCAGCAGGAAACTGCAGCATGGCCATATTATTTTTCAAACTCATGGCACGCCAGTAACCTCCGTTTGCTGAATCTGTAAAAGGAATTTTCAATGTTTCAAAAATGGAATTCAGTTCATTTTTCATTCCATAATAATTATATAGCAGCGTATCACTTACAGAAGGCGTTACATATTTTTTATTACTTAAATAACGTCCGTAAATTTTATCACTGATCTCTTTAAACACTGTACCAGACACATCTGCACCATAAATCAACTTTGATTCGTTACTGTTTTGAATCACAACTGCCATTGTATATTTTGGCTGGTTAGCCGGAAAATAACCGATGAAAGAAGCCTGGTAAATTTTATTTCCTTTGTTGTATCCTTTGTTATCCAATGCCGTTACTGCAGTACCTGTTTTTCCTGCAATGGAATAAGTGCTGTCAAATAAAATCTTATGTCCTGTTCCATGCAAACTGTCTACTACTGCACCCAGACATTCTCTCACCTGCGCCAAAGTTTCATCGCTGCATATTTTTTCTACCAGTACTTGGGGTTGAATTGTTTTGATATCGATTCCGTATTCCCTTACCGCTTTTACCAAATAAGGCTTCATCATTTTTCCATTGTTGGCCACTGCATTATATAGCATCAGCATGTGTAATGGGGTTACCAATTCTTCGTATCCATGTGCCATGTATGGAATAGTGGTATTGGCCCAGCTGCGGTTGGTTGGCTTTTTAATAGTAGGCCTTCCGGAAGATGCTGTAATATCTATGCCTGTTAAAGTATCTAACCGGAACGTATGCAGGTGGTCAATAAATTTTGAAGGCTGAGTGTGATAATACTGGTCGGCGAGTTTTGCAAATGCCACATTGCTGCTGTGAGCAAAAGCATCTTTAACAGTAACAGCGCCTGCTCCCAAATGCGAATCTTTTATTTTTAATCCATAAAAATATTTTGAACCACCCTCACAATCCACAATAGAATTTTTATCTACATATTTATCTTCTATCAGGGAGATCAGTGTTGCCAGTTTAAAAATAGAACCCGGCTCTGTTGCTTTACCAATACCATAGTTCAGGTCTTCTATATAAGTACCATTTTGTTGTTTACCCAAATTAGCAATGGCTTTTATTTTTCCGGTGGCCGTCTCCATTACAATAGCGGTTCCATGCAATGAATTATTTCCCACCAGCATTTTCATCAAAGCATTTTCGGCCACATCCTGCATGTAGGTATCCAATGTGGTAACGATGTCCTTCCCATTTTCGGGTTCCACTTCCACTCCTTCCACAGGCATATAAGCTCCAGCTACATACCGCATCAAACGCTGTCCTGTAGTGCCTCTCAGCAGGCTGTCATAACTTTGTTCTATTCCTACATTCTTCGATGCATTGTCTCTTGACAAACCAATCGTTCTGTTGGCCAGCAACACATACGGGTTGATACGCTTATCTCTCAGGTCAATAATAAAACCACTTTTGTTTCTTCCCTGCCTTACCAAAGGAAAGTCACGAAGGAGTGCATATTCTATAAAAGAAATTTTCTTTTTCAGTGGATAATAGCGATCTGTATTTTTATATGCTAACTGCATTTCTTTTTTATAATCGGCAGCTGTTTTATCTTTAAAAAGCTTTGCCATATTAAAACTCAAAGAGTCAATATTATTTTTAAAACGTTGCCCGTCTTTCTCTCTCAAACCATCTGCTCCAAAATCTACATACACATCAAAAATGGGTACTGATGTACTCAGCATGTTTCCATCTTCACTATAAATAGTTCCCCTCTCTGCATCCAGCGGCATAAATTTTAAATGCAAACTATCTCCCATTCTTATCCAATAGGTACCTTCAGAATGTTGTATATAAAAAGCCCTTCCCAACACCACGGCACCCAGCAGCACTATCCCGATAAAACAGAGATACACCCTCCACAATATGTCTTTTTTTACATCCATGCTGCTACCGAAAAATCTTATTTATTTTTTGTTACCAACGTTTGTTCTTTGTTCAGCATCGTTGTGTCACTCCCTTGTACTGTATATCAATATTGAACTTTTCAAACATCAAACTCTTCCTCTTCTCCAAACATTTTATCTTACCCTTCCTTTAAGTCCCTTCATGGGTTTGTTCCATCCAGCATCACCGGCGGCTTCGTCAATTCTTTCAAACCCAATGGCTCTACCGCTTTTGCCAGCTCACTCGCCTTACTTCTGAAAATCACTTCACTCTTGATTGTTTTGTATTCGTACTCCAGTTCCTTAATATGTTTTTCTGTTTGGCCTGTTCGCCTACTGAGTTTATCTGCAAGGTGTCCATTGTATATATACAGCACTGCCAAAAAAGCCAGGAACAAAAAAAATGGGATATTTTTCACCACCCACTGGTGGTTGAATACCCGTTTCCACTCAAATTTTTGAGCGGCTGTTTCTTCCTGTTGTGTTGATTTTAATTCAGCCATTATTAGCAATCTCTCAGTTGGTTTGTTTTGGTTGTTTGGGCTCATCATTGCTGTTAGCAACAATTTTTCTCATACTGGCTTTTTCTCTGCTACCCTCAGCTTGGCACTCCTGCTTCTGGGGTTAAGCTTTAATTCTGCTTCACTTGCTGTTATTGGTTTTTTATTCACCAGCAGCAGCGGACTGCTCATTTTGTTTCCATACACCTCATCCACTTCGGCTTCGGCAAATGTGCCTGCCCTGAAAAAATTTTTTACAATCCTGTCTTCTAAAGAATGAAAAGTGATAATGGCGATACGGCCTGTGGGTTTCAATAGGGTAATGGATTGTTGCAATAATTCTTTTAATGCACCCAGTTCATCATTCACTTCAATGCGTAATGCCTGAAAAACCTGTGCAAAATATTTTTGGGGATTCCCTTTCACCACCGCCTGCACCGCCTGCTTGAACCCACTGATTGTTTTAAGTGTTGTGATTACTCTTTGCTGCACAATTGTTTTTGCCAAAGTTTTTGAATTGGTCACTTCGCCATACTGTTCAAACATTTTATGCAACTGGCTTTCTGTAAAATTTGTAAGCACATCAGCTGCAGTAAGTGTTTGGCGTTGATCCATCCGCATGTCCAGGGCTGCATCAAAACGAATGGAGAAGCCCCTTTCCGCCTCATCGAACTGGTGACTGGAAACTCCCAAATCAGCCAGTATGCCATCCACCTGGTTTATTTTATGCAACCGTAAAAAACGCTGCAGGTGACGAAAATTTTGCGGTATAAAAATTACCCGTTTATCATCGGGCAAATTTTTTTTAGCATCATCATCCTGGTCAAAAGCCAGCAGCTTTCCATTTTCGTTTAAGCATTGCAGTATAGCACGGCTGTGTCCGCCTCCGCCAAATGTGCAATCCACATAAATCCCATCTGGTTGAATATTCAATCCATCAATGGATTCTTTTAATAAAACCGGCGTATGATAACCCAGTGATGAATTGGCTGGCTGCTCTGCTGTTGATTTTTCTTCTGAAAGCTTTTTGCCCATATCAACTGTTTAACAATTTAACCATCCACCTTTTTATTCATCACTGCATTGGCCAGCTTACTGTAGCCTTCCGGTGAAAAAGATTCAAAGAGCTTTTTATATTTATTACTGTCCCAAATTTCAATTTTGTTTACTGCCGATACCAGCACAACATCTTTATCAAGCCCTGCATATTCAATCAGTGTTTTAGGCAACAGTAATCTGCCTGCACTATCCAGTTCTACCTGTGTGGCACCGTTCAAAAACGAACGGCGGAATTCCCTAACTTGTGGATCAAAATCATTTAGTTTACTGATGTCAGCATACACAGGTTCCCAGGTTTGCATTGGATATAAAGTGAGGCATTGCTCAATACCCCTGTTAATAACAAACAGGTTGGCACTGTCTGCCGCCAACTGCTTTTTAAAAGCAGCCGGTACCAGGAACCGCCCCTTGGCATCCAACGTAACTTCATATTCACCCAGAAAACCAATCATTTAAGGAAAATTAGTATTTATTCACACAATTCTACACAAAATAACAATTTTTGACATCCAAATAGTAAAATTTAGTAAAAAACTTTTATCCCCACCATAAAAGGCTGTTAATCATATCTTTATTAAATTAGCCGTTTTTGGGTGTTAATTAGTGTGGATAAGCTATAAATTCTGTGGATTATCTGTGATTGTAAGAAATTAAAATTGGGCACAACACTGCCCTTGTGTTTTTTATAAAACACATTTTTCCGTAAAAAGAAATTGCTAAAAAATTAGGTTTTGCTAAGTGGGAAACTGAGGTAAAATGAAGTGCCTTTTCCAGGAACACTTTCAGCCTTGATACTGCCGTGATGGGCATCTACCATTGTTTTTACATAACTTAATCCGAGGCCAAATCCTTTTACATTGTGGAGGTTGCCGGTGTGAGCCCGGTAAAATTTTTCGAAGATGCGGCTGACAGTTTCTTTATTCATGCCGATACCATTGTCTTCAATTTTTATCTTAAAATGGCTGGGGGTATTCTGTGTGGTAAGAATGATCAGTAAATTATCTTTTGAGTATTTTACGGCATTGTCCAGCAGGTTGCTGATGAGGTTAGTGAAGTGAACTTCGTCTGCTAGTACCAAATCTTTTGTAGCAGCTAAATTTATTTCCAGCTTTCCTTGTTTCTCTTCCACCTGCAGGTGAATATTATTCAATGCACTATTAATGAGATCGTGTGCATGCAATTTTTTTAAGTTGAGCTGCACCTCCTGCTTATCCAGCAAAGCGGCCTGCAGTATGGTTTCCACCTGCTTGTTCATCCGCTTATTTTCTTCTTTGATAATACCGGTGAAGTAAGTCATCTTCTCTTTGTTACCAAAAACTTTTTCATTTTTTAATGCATCTACTGCCAATGAAATAGTGGCCAAAGGTGTTTTAAATTCATGCGTCATATTATTGATAAAATCAGATTTTATCTCACTCAGTTTTTTTTGTTTTAGCAAAGCCCTTACGGTAAGAAAAAATGCACACATGATAATAATGGTGAACAATATAGCACCTACAATAAGCCAGGTCATGGATTGCCAGATAAAACTTTTGGCGTGTGGAATTAGTATCACCAATACTTCCTGCGGTGATATGCCTTCCGTATTGCTGCCACTTGGAGATTCCAGCGGAATGGCCTGCTTTATATTATTGAGGGTGTCATTCTGCATTTTATAAAAATTTTCTGACACCAATTCCTCGCCAACAATAGAGAAGGAACTAATTGAAAATTCAAAGGGTACTTTTTTCAGGTTTTGTTTATCAAATGCCCGTTGAATGATTTGCTTTATTTCGTCTTTGGAAAATTTTTGTGCAATGGTTGGAGCAAAAAATTCCATTTGCAGCCTTTCGCTTGGAAAGATAGATTGGTTTTTTTTGAGCAATGGCGGGATTAGATTTCCTTTTTCCTGGATGAGGTCTTCGGATACCTGGTAAGTAGCCATCACCAGGTGTTCATTAAATTTTTCTCCCTGCGATTCCAATGCTCCCTTTAACCAGAGTATCTGAAAAAAGATCAGCCCCAAGAGTGAAAGCAATATCAATATGGTGATGATGGGGAAAATTTTCTTCATCCGGTAAAAGTAAAACAGTGAAAAGCTTTTAGCTAAGGTAATTATTGTAAACAGTAAATTTAACGAAGGTTTTAGAACTTCTGTTAATTCTAAAAATATCTTACCCGGTTTTAGCAATAAAAAGAAATAATCAATTATTTTAGGTACATGGTTTCACCGGCTCCCGGCATATTATTGATTGCAGATCCCTTTTTAAAAGATCCCAATTTTATGAGGACTGTAATTTTTTTGTGTGAACACCAGGAAGAAGGCAGTTTTGGATTTGTACTCAACAAGCAATTTGATCAAACACTGGATGAATTGATGGATGGCTTTGAAGGCCATAAAGTGCCGGTATATTATGGGGGGCCGGTGCAGATGGATTCCATACATTTTTTACATCAGTATCCTGATAAAGTTCCCGGTGGATTGGAAGTATTGAAAGGTGTGTATTGGGGTGGCGACTTCAGCATGCTGGCGGCAATGGTAAAAAATGAGGAAGTTGATTTAGACAAAGTCCGCTTTTTTATTGGCTACAGTGGCTGGGGAAACGGGCAGTTGACGGAAGAGTTGACTGAAAAAAGCTGGCTGACTGTATCGGCTACCCGAAAATTAATTTTTCATGAGCAGCCTGATAATATCTGGAAAGACAGCCTGAAACATTTGGGTGGCGAATATGAAATGATGATCAATTTCCCCATAGACCCACAACTAAATTAATGTAGCAATTGCTGCCGCCATAACTGCACTCAACTTTTCATCTGCCTTTACTGCAACTGCAATAATGTCTTCAATATTTACAGGCTGTAAATTATCCGGATCACATTCATCTGTAATGACACTTATTGCCGCACAGGGCAGTCCTACCTGGTTGGCAACAATTACTTCGGGCACAGTACTCATACCCACCATGTCTGCACCCATGCTGCGTAAGTAGCGGTACTCCGCTCTTGTTTCTAAACTGGGGCCAGCAACGGCTACGTACACCCCTTGTTGCATTGGCACTAATAATTTCTTTGCTGCAGCCCATAATTTTTTATTTAAAGAATCATTATAAGGATGGCACATATCAACAAATCGGTTACCAAATGCAGGATCATTCAATCCACGTAAAGGATTTTCCGGTTGTTGATTGATATGATCTGTAAGCAATACCAAGTCGCCTTTTTTATAAGCAGGATTCATACCACCGGCAGCATTGCTCAGGAACAATGATTGTGTACCAAGCGCTTTCATCACCCTGATGGGAAAAGTAATCTGCTGCATACTGTAACCCTCATAATAATGAAATCTTCCCTGCATGACAAGCACGGGTACCCCATTTAAAAAACCATAAATCAAATTGCCTTTGTGAAATTCGACCGTTGCTTCTGGAAAATTTGGTATGTCTTTATAAGGCACAGCAACCCTGATGTCAATTTTATTTATCAATCCTCCAAGCCCGGTACCCAGCACTATGCCTGCCATGGGTTTATCAATTCCTTTTTGCTGCAGAAAAGCTGCACATTCATTCACCATTGCCAAAGAATAAATCATACAAAAATTTATTTAAAGTGAATGTACATCAATTGAAATAAAAAATTTAATGACAGGTGGCAGCTGTAAATTTTAGTTTTGAAACAAATACTTCCTATTTTTATCAAAGTTCCTTTTACCTAAAAAACCCAGCTTGCTTTATTCCCTTTTTAAAATATACTCCAGGCTGGCAATTAAAATTTATTGCCGGAAAATACTGTTCCGTAATCAGCAATTACTAAACAGCAATGGTCCGCTGATATTAGCCGTTAACCATCCCAATTCTGTTTTGGATGCAGTGATTGTAGATACTTTATTTCATCAACCAGTGTATTCATTGGCAAGAGGAGATAGTTTTAAAAAGAAATGGATTGCTGCAATATTAAGAGCTTTAAACATTTTGCCCGTGTTCCGGGAAAGAGAAGGCAAAGAACATCTCCACCGCAATTATGATACATTTGATGAGTGCCTTAGTTTATTTAAAAATAAAGGCACCGTACTCATCTTTACAGAAGCACTCTGTGAAAATGAATGGCACCTGCGGCCTTTGAAAAAAGGCACTGCCAGGCTTGCAGTTTCTGCCTGGCAGCAGGGTATTCCCGTAAAGATTTTACCGATCGGATTAAACTACAGCAGCTACCACCTATTTAGCAAAAATGTACACATCAATATTGGTGACCCCATCACACAAGATCAACTGGTAAACAGCCTGAATGAAAATGGCAAACTGCTGAATGAATTAACTGACAGTATTGAGTTGCAATTGAAAAAGCTGGTGTATGAAATAGAGAATGCAGATAAAAAAAAGCAGTCCGATACATTTACAGTTCCTGTATCACCGCTGAAAAAAATTACATTGGCGCTTCCTGCATTTGCAGGTATTATTACGCATTGCCTGCTGTATGTACCAATACAAAAACTGGTATGGAAAAAAGCAAGGCATACCGGGCATTATGATTCGATTGTAACAGGATTGCTTTTTTTATTGTACCCTTTTTTTTTATTGGCATGGACATTCGCTATCATCAGCATTACCGGCTGTTGGTATGGTTTACTTATTTTTATTTTACTTCCTTTTTTTGCATGGAGTTATGTGCAGGTAAAACAGCAAACAGATAATTGATTTGAAAGGAAAGTTGTTGTTGTAATTATTTTTTTATTGACCGCTTAATAGATCTTTTTGCAGGTGCAGGCATTTGCCAGGTATCTTCTACAGCTCGCCACAGCATGGGGTTTACTTTTTTTATTTCGCCTGTTATCATTACCGGAGGCTGCAGTTTTTTTTGCAAATCGCCACTTATCAAAATTTTTATTTCTTTACCGGATATATCATCTCCTAAAAATTTATTTCCTTCTTTTTCATCTGCATTCGATATTGTAATGGTAGCAATATAAAAACCTTCCTGTGCTGCATACTTTTCCACTGCCGTAACATTACCGGCTATCAATGCTGCATTGGGAATCATTTGTACCATCAAACTTTTATTTTTTTAAACTGTAAAATTAAACTTTATTATTAGTCAAATTATTGACGAAGATCAAAAAAGAAATTTCAATTTATATTAATGAAACATTAAAGCTGTATCAATGCTTTATAACTTACTACCTATTCATTACTCACAAGCATTGATACAGCTTTATTATACCCGGTCTACCTTTTCCCTCCCTTCGATTTTGATTTACTTTTAGCTGCTGCTAAAGCAGGGCCGGTTTTTACAAACATGTCAGCCGTAATAGTACCTGCTGTATTTTTTATATTTCTGACTGCCACATCTGTTTTAATATTGCCGTAAGATTTTGAGTTTGGTTTACTGCTGCCACTAAAAGTTTTTTTGTTGGATGTTCCCGGCCAGGCATCACCGGTATCACCGCCATTTGTACCGGCCTCCAAATGTTTTTTCCCATCAGCCTGCACCAGAGCCACTTTATAATGCAGTTCATTGTCATTACTGTCAGTGGCATCGTCTATATGATAAATCAACAGGCCTTCTCCGGGCAAAAATTTATCATACTTTTTCTTTGTCCTGTTTTCAGCTAAAAAATATTCACTTCCCGAACTGCCATCTTTCCAAAGCCGGTAGATGGTATTAGAATCTTTTACATCCGGGATGGCAACTGCTTTTTTGTTACTGCTCAGCGTAACCGTATTCACCCAGTTTTGCTGTGCCTTGCACCAGCCACAGGGATGTGCAGGTGTAAGCCCACCATTGTTCCAGCTGCCACCTGCCATCAGGCACCAGCTTCCGATACCTTCACTGGTGTAATCGCTGTCATACAAATCGGGGAAGCCGAATAATAAATGTCCGAGCTCGTGGGCACACACACCCAGCTTACAATCTTCCGGCACAGTAAGGTAAGCATACACATGAGTTCCATCAGCATTGTATTCATTTGGCAACAGCCATTTGTGGCTCCAGATATCAGTGCCTTTGCCTGTTTCTTCTGCACCGCTACCGGCATGTATCACTACAAAAGCATCTACATAACCATCACTGTCATTATCGTATTGAGCAAAGTTGACTGTACTGTTAGCTGCCTTCGCAGTATCTTCTGCCAGTGTACGGGCATTGGGTAATGAGTCGCCTGTACCACTTTCGCCATGAGCATAGGTTGCCATAGTTTTCGGCATCCGGAATGGCCCCACCACTTCGCCGGCAATATTTACCAGTCCATTTGTTACTTCTTTGTAATATTCCTTTACACTACCGGTAGCCAATACCCCTTCAGAAAAGAACAGATCCTGGTATTGCTTTTTAGTATGTGCAATCGCCTTGTCAGAAAAATCTACCAGTACTACAATCACTCTTAAAGTACCTGTTGAAGGTGCCCTGTTGGCTGCCACTGATCTTACACGGCTTGCAGACATCCCCAACGGGAAAGCCTTTCCCGGCCTGAGTAATGCATCATTGAAACCTACTTTTGTTTTGCCCAGCGGCTTCAGCATATTACTAAATGCCGACGAACCTAATTGGCGTTTCAAAGTTTTTAAATCACTTTTCAATTGTTTTTTTAAATCTGGTGAAGGGGCAATCATACAACGATTGCCGTCATTGCTTTTGTTGGCAGCTTCCATAATTTTAAGGTAGCGTTGCACCAAACCGGCGGTTGTTTTTTTCATACGCTGAAGGTTTATGTTTAGTGTGAGGAAATATATACCTGTCAGAAGTAAGCTGTGGGGGTCATCAAAAAAGGAGATCGGAGATCAGGCAGAAGAAGCGAAAGATAATACAACCAATTGTTATTTGCAATACCCTTAAATGGTTATCAAAACTACATACCCAAAAACAAAAAACCCGTGCAGGAGCACAGGTTTTTTTACAAGTAATTAATAGTGGTAAAAAAGATTACAACTCTTCAGCACCTTCCACTAGCACGGTGGTTTTGTTGTTGAGGATTTCGGCAAAGCCGCTCTGAATGTTGTATAAAACAGTAGATGATTTGTCGGTTAATATTTTCAGCTTGCCTGCTTTCAATGCACTTACCATTGGTGCATGTTTGTCTAATACTTCAAACAAACCGCTGATGCCCGGCAATTGTACCCCGTACACATCGCCGCTGAAAATTTTACGTTCTGGTGTTAATATTTCTAATGTCATTGTTCTGATTTGATAATTTGATGATTTGGTAATTTGGAAATGGCCTTTTAATCGGCACATCATCAAATCTTCAAATCACCAAATCAATTAAGCCTGTGCTGCTGCCATCAACTTCTTACCTTTTTCAATTGCATCTTCCAAAGTACCTACCAGGTTGAATGCTGCTTCGGGATACTCATCCACTTCTCCGTCCATAATTGCATTGAAACCACGGATGGTATCTTCTATCGGAACCAATACACCTTTTAAACCGGTGAACTGCTCTGCCACAAAGAATGGCTGTGATAAGAAACGCTGAACCTTACGGGCTCTTGATACGGTTTGTTTATCATCATCACTCAATTCATCTAAACCGAGGATGGCAATGATATCCTGTAATTCTTTATAACGTTGTAAAATTAATTTAACCCTGTTGGCACAGTTGTAATGTTCATCTCCTACAATGGCTGGCGTTAAGATCCTTGAAGTACTATCCAATGGATCTACTGCAGGATAGATACCTAGATCCGCAATCTTACGACTCAATACTGTAGTAGCATCCAAGTGGGCAAAAGTTGTTGCCGGAGCCGGATCGGTTAAATCATCCGCAGGTACATATACCGCCTGTACAGAAGTGATTGAACCATTTTTGGTAGAAGTAATCCTTTCCTGCATCAATCCCATTTCGGTTGCTAACGTTGGCTGATACCCCACCGCACTTGGCATACGGCCAAGCAACGCTGATACTTCAGAACCTGCCTGTGTAAAACGGAAGATATTATCTACGAAAAATAAAATGTCTTTTCCCTGCCCGGTACCTTCACCATCACGGTAATATTCTGCAATGGTCAGTCCACTCAATGCTACCCTTGCCCTTGCTCCCGGCGGTTCGTTCATTTGACCAAACACAAAAGTTGCTTTACTTTCTTCCAGTGCTTTCATATCCACAGCGCTCAAATCCCAGCCGCCTTCTTCCATGCTGTGCTTAAATTTTTCACCATAGTTCATGATACCTGCTTCGATCATCTCTCTCATCAAATCGTTTCCTTCCCTTGTTCTTTCTCCCACACCTGCAAATACGGAAACACCACTGTATGCTTTTGCGATATTATTAATTAACTCCTGGATCAATACTGTTTTGCCCACACCGGCACCACCAAACAAACCGATCTTACCACCTTTTGCATACGGCTCAATCAGGTCAATTACTTTGATGCCGGTAAACAAAATTTCGTTGGCAGTACTCAGGTCTACAAACAATGGAGTCTTGGCGTGAATGGGGCGGCCACCGACTTTGCTTACCTGTGGCAAACCATCAATGGCATCACCCGTTACATTAAATAAGCGGCCTTTGATGGCTTCGCCTACCGGCATTGAGATGGGGATACCGGTATCCACCACCACGGTACCACGTACCAAACCTTCGGTTCCGTCCATTGCAATGGTACGAACGCTGTCTTCGCCGAGGTGCTGCTGCACTTCGAGTACCAGCTTATCGCCATTGGTACGGGTAAGCTCTAAAGCGTTTAATATTTCGGGAAGTTTGCTGCCGCTGTCGAACTGAACGTCTACAACAGCGCCGATGATTGATTTGATCTTACCAGTATTGGCCATAAATAATGTATGATGTGTGATGTATGATTTATGATTTTGGCGGCAAAGGTAAGGGTTGGAATTTGAAAACTGAAATTGGATGTAGGATTTTTTGTGACAGGGTTTTGGTTGAGAAGCGTTGGGTAAGTGAAGCTCTTAGGCAGGATGGTTTTTGGGATGGCTTTTGCCCGGCACAAGGATTGCCAATGTTCAAACCTCACCCGACACCCTTGCGCCAACCGGGGCCTGATAGGGAGCTCTTATTTATTTTTAATTTTTTCCGGGGTTTTAAAACATACGGAGTTCCGGGTGCTAACACGTGAATGCGTTCAGGATTTACTGCCAACTTTTTTAAGCGTTCCGGGTCGCCATTAAATGGAGCAAAATCAGGGGCATCTACAAATCCCCAATGGCTAAGTAAGACGGTTGCTTTAGGATAAGCATTTATGAGTTTTGCCGAACCTTCCAAACCCGAATGCCATGCACTGTCTTCTGAATAAAATAATAAAATAACATCCGGTGCAGGCATGTGCAATTGCACCGGCATCAGTCGTGAATCTCCGGGTGTCCAGATGGAACCGTCCGGTGTATTAAACCAGAAACCACAGGCATCCTCCGGTTAAAAAAAACGTTTACTTGCTCCGGGATAGGCATTTTGCCAGGCATGGTCTGCAGGAGTTAATTTCACCTGCACATTTGCAAAATGGAAGCTGTCACCAATGCTATGACCAAAAGAGTGTAACCCTTCGTTCTTCATTAATGAATCTACATATACTGTAGAATGGTATTCTTTAGTTACCGGCGATAAATCTTTGAAAGTCTCAACACTATAGTGGTCGTTATCACTATGCGTTGCAAATATGGCATCTACATGAGGGACTTCTTTTGGTGTAATAGGAAATTTCATTAATAAAGGCATGTCATATCCCTCCAGTAATGGGTCAATCATAAATGTTGTTCCCCGGCTATTTACAAAAAATCCAGCCATTCCCAGCCATCGGATTGTAGTTCCCTTAGATGACTTGAAAGCCTCTGCACCGAAGGGTTGTGTTATGGGTGCTTTTGCCTGATAATGTTTTTTTTGAGTGGTATCAGCACTTGACTGAGCTTGTGCTGTGATAGTAGAAAATAAAAAAGCAATTGTCAAGAAATTTATTGTCATAATAACATCTATTTTATTTTCATTTCAGAAATTAATGGCACAGTCTCAACAAGTTCGAGGGACTTAACCATATCCTTTGTCAAAGTTTTATATTTTAGAAAGTGAGGGGTCTGTAAATGTAACTTGTAAGCCTCGCTATCAGCGTATATTTCTAAAATAGTGATGTGGGTTGGTTTGTCTTTTTCTGAAACAGCATACAAAGTCAGAACACCAGCCTCAAGTTTAACAGCGGACTCAATTCCTTCTTTTAGTGCAACTTTATAATTTTCTAACTGTGCAGTATCAATTACGAGTTTCGCTAATCTTACTATTTGTACTTTTTCTTGTGCAGCAGCATTACTCCCAAAGAACAGGGGTATTGTCATAGCTATAAGGTTTATGAATAATGTTTTTATTTTTGTTGTTGCCATTTTTTGTAAATCCATTAATTATTAGTTTGTTGCTTTACAGTTGCCTCCAACTCATAAATATGTGAAATTTTTTTATTTCGCTCAAATAAAATTGGACTTATAAATCTATACATAAAAAACAATATTAAATACGAAAGACTTTTGCCTATTTAGTTATTTAATAACACAGCAGTATAAAAAAGCACAGACAGTGTTGGGTTAGGATACCGACCGCTGATATTAATACCCCGTCACCGCCAACTTAAACCCAGCCTTAACGGTAACTGAAGTTCCGGACAAGGTACTGAGTGCATGACAGAAAGCATTGGAGCTTACAAGAGGATAATTGCTGACGGCATTTTTAATGATGACATCAATATATTGTGTTGGAACAATGCCACAGCTCCAGTTGCGGCTGTCTTCCCAAGCAGTACTTACGGTGCCTGTCCAGGAGCTGGTAAATTTTAAAGTAATGGATGTGCTGAAGAAAGTAACTGTTTCATTTGTTTGAAGACAGCGGTATTGATAACCATAAAAAGAATCAGGGATATTTTTCAGGATCAGCAAATTACTGCCGGTGCCGTTATACACATTGTCATTGGTAATATTGATAAAGCCGCTGCCCTTATTTACCTGCCATTGGTAAGTGTAGCCGGCAGGTGCTGGATTTACAGAAAAATAAGTTGCTGCAGCCGGGCATATTTTTCTTTCGGCAGCAGTGGGGCAAACACTGTTGTAAGATAAACTGGCAGAGTCCACATAAAAACTGGTATCGGTGCCAATGTTCATTTTAAAACGGTATTTAATAATTACGCCTGTTGTGTAAGCATCCAGCGAATCGGTATAATTAAAAATACGGTTGGCAAAACTGCCGGTAAAATTTTGTGTGCCAATAATAACATAATTTGTATCCGATGGCAATTGTCTTTCTATCACCACATTCATATTTGCCGAAGCCTTGATGCTGTAATTAAATACTGCATTGCAATTATTGATGGCCGCCGATTGGGTATGCAGCTTTTTAATAAAATTTACAAAAGCCATTTTTACATCGGGCACACCATAACCGGTACGGTCATCCGGACTGGTAAATTTATCTGCCGACTGATGCAGCCCGTCAATAATATCAAGATTTTTTAATTCAGGAAATGCCTGCCACAAACAGGTAGTAACTCCCGCCATAATGGGGCAGGCAAAAGAAGTACCGCTGCCAAAAGAGGGCTGCCCCGAATTAGGATTGGCCACAACCGCATTTATTCCAACTGCAGCCACATCCGGTTTTACCTGTCCGTCACTGTTAGGCCCATAACTGCTGAAGCCTGCCACCTGCCGGTTGATATTGACAGCACCCACCGTGAGGGCACTATCGGTATCGCCTAAGGTAGTTACATAATGCCAGCTGCTATTGCCTTCATTGCCAGCTGCTGCCACCACCAGGATTCCTTTTCTGGCAGCAAAGTTGGCAGCACGGGCAATGATGGTGGTATTGCCCGTCATGTCTGCATAAGTATGATTGAAAATGCTGTTGTCAAAAGTATTGTAGCCAAGTGAAACGGAAAAAACATCCACACCCAGACTGTCTGCCTTTTCTGCAGCGGCAGCCCAGTTTTGTTCTTCCACCGGGCTTTCTGTTGCTACATCTTCTGTGCGGTACAGGTAGTAAGCAGCCGCAGGTGCTGTGCCGATAAAATTGCCGGGCATGTTAGCTGCAATGGTGCTGAAGCATTCCATTCCATGGCTGTCATCATCAGCAACAGTGCTGTTGTTGGATACAAAATCCCAGGTGCCTAATATTTGGTTGTTGATTCTTGCACTGTCAAAAGTGGGCAGTGATGAATAATTAAAAAAACCATCATCAATAATTGCCATTTGCATACCCTGCCCACGGAAGCCCTGGTTGTGTAAAAAATCTAAGTTGTGCAAATGTACCTGGTTGTAAGAGGAGCCATAATTGTAAAAATCAGTACCGTTTTGAACAGCAACAGTAGTGGCAGGTGTAAGCCTGAATGACGGATCCAGTTGTTTGTTTACCGGCTGCGATGCTCTCAATAATTTTGCTCCGACAGGTGAGGAAGTCAACACAAAACTGAAGGAATTTATTTTGGCCAATGCGGCTGCATCGGTAGTGGAAATACAAACCTGGTTGAGCCATTTGCTCACATTAAGAATTGTGACGCTGCCTGCTAAACGGATGCTGTCGATATACCCCGGTGTTATTGGCAAATCGGTTTCATCTATTGCAATACCATACCTTGTTCTGCGGTCAATGGCACGTTGGGTAAGGAATTGAGCCGGATTAGCAACAGAATAAGGCGTGCCGGTTTTATTTTTTAAGCGGATGATATAACGGGAAAACTGTGCATGGCTTTGCAAAGCGGCAACAGCTAGGAAAATAAAAAACAGGAGTAAGCATTTCTTCATTGTAAAATCTTCTTATCAAAAAGATTGTAAATTTAAGATAACGGCTGTTAAGTTATAAAGAGAATTATAACGAAGCATTTAAAACAATTCTTTCGCTGCCTCGATGAGTTTATAAAATATACAGGCTGTTGTTGCACAGCCTGTAAATAATTACTTTAGGATTTAGGGATGATCCACCGGATGCCAAGATTGATATTATTAAAACCATTCCAATTGGCATTGGCTGAAAAATCTTTTCGTTTTGAAGTGGAGGTAACTGAACCAGACTGGCTGAGGTTATCTGTTTTTTGAGAAGAATAATTAATGCCCAACAAATTACTAAGGCTTGCCTCCAGCCATACTTTTTTTCCTGCCTGGTAAGCGATGCCCGGAGTAATACCAAGCCCGATTCCCCAGCTGCTGCTTTTATCAGTTTTAATTCCCTGGCTGGAGCTTTCACCATTACCAAAATTTCCCAATACAGCAGCCTGTCCAAACAGCATCCATTTACTGGCTATTGGAAAATACTGCCGGTAAAAAATACCGACTCCATAATTATTGTTGGTGCCTTTTGAGACATTGTTACTGGTATTTTCAGAACTATTGCCTCCGGCAAATAACTGAACACCGATAATTTTGTTTTGCTGGATTGCCGTTCCGATTTGCGGTGATACAGACCAGCCACTGGTTTTACTGGTATTGGTAGTACTTCCAAAAATATTATCAATGGTAGTACTGTTTACATTGACCGACCCTCCGGTAAAGAGGCTGCCTTTTAAAACCTGTGCATGTGTTAATTGAATGAGTAAGAGGCTTACAAAAGCCAGTGTGATTTTTTTCATGTTGGTTAAGTTTTTTACCAAGAACATGAAACGTTTTTTTTTGCTGCACTGCCATCAACCGATTAACAAAAATTTGTGAACAGCCGGTTTATTAAGCAATCAATTTATAAACCAACACTGCCAACACTGCTCCGGTAATTGGCGCCAGCACCGGTATCCAGCTATAACTCCAATCACTATCTCTTTTATTTTTGATGGGCAAAATAAAATGTGCCAGTCTCGATCCAAAATCACGGGCAGGGTTAATGGCATAGCCCGTACTGCCCCCTAAAGACAACCCAATAGCCAGCACCAGTAATGCCACAGGTAAAGCATCCAATGAACCCAATTTAGATACAGGCGAACTCAAAAACAATACGCCCAGCATCAACACAAATGTGCCAATCATTTCACTTAAAAAATTATAAAATGGATTTTTGATTGCAGGCGTAGTGCAAAATACGGCCAGCTTTAAGTCTTTATTTTCTGTTTCATCAAAATGTTGTTTGTAACTGATCCATACCAAAAAAGATCCAAACATAGCACCCAGCGTTTGTGCAGCGATGTACAATGGCA
>JANMJU010000024.1:0-2504 GCA_031371545.1 Chitinophagaceae bacterium | reverse complement strand
ATCCTAATCAGTTTTTCTTCCTGTTGTTGTAAAAGCCGGGCTTTTTCAAAAAGTTCTTCATTGGCCATTTTCAATTCCTCTTTCTGAGCAATTAACACTTCGGATAAAATAATTAAATCTGCAGCCCGTTTTTCTTTCTCTTCATTTTGAAATACCAGTTCCAGGTTGGCAATGATTAAAGCGGCGGCCTGTGTTTTTAATTTTTCAGCAATCAGTTCTTTTTCCTTCCGCTTTTCCGTATCCTTCAATGCACGGTTTATTTTTGGAGACAGTGTAAATAATTTATCCTTGGAAGCATAATCGGTAACGCCATCCTTTATTAGCTCAACAGCATTTTCTTCTCCAATAACACCCGACACAATAATAAAAGGAATGTGAGGAAATTTATTTTGCTTAATGCGGAATGCAGTAACAGCATCAAAAGATGGAAGTGAATAATCTGATAATATAAGGTCTGGATTAAAATTTTGAAGTGCCTGTTCAAATGCAGCTTTTGTTTGAACAATTTCTGCAGTAAAATCCAACCCGGATTTTTTTAATTCACGATGAAGCAAATCAGCATCCACCTGGTTATCTTCAATGATCAATATTTTAAGCGTGGCTGGCATTATTGTATAAGTATTACGATGCTGGTAATTGTTGTAATTAATTATTTTTTATTAGTGTTCAGGTTCACTTAAAACCATCCAGTATAACCCAATTTCTTTAATGGCAAGAAAAAAACTATCGCTGTCAACAGGTTTTACGATATAGCTGTTGGCACCCAGGGCATAGCATTTTTTTATGTCAGGGTCTTCTTTAGATGAAGTAAGAATTACCACGGGAATAGATTTAAGATCCGGATCTGACTTTACTTTTTCCAGCACCTGTATGCCAGATACTTTTGGCATCTTAAGGTCAAGCAATATCAGTTTAGGAAATTCACTCCTGTTTCGTAAAGCATACAATCCTTTACAATAAAGAAAATCTAACGCTTCTGCCCCATCTTTTACATGATGAAGCTTGTTTGTAAAACCACTTTTGATGAGTGCCCGAATGGTTAAAGCTGCATCATCCATGCTGTCTTCAACAAATAAAATTTCTACTTTGTCGTAATTCATTTTTTTTATATTAAGTGTTGATCCCGGGCAAACTGAAATAAAAACAGGTTCCTTCGTTGAGTGTTGATTCTGCCCACACTGTGCCTTGATGTCGGTGTACTATCTTTTGTACAATTGCCAGGCCAATACCAGTCCCTTCAAATTCTTCCTGCGAATGCAGGCGTTGAAAAACCCCAAAGAGTTTATCATAGTATTGCATATCAAACCCAGCTCCATTATCTTTTACAAAATAAACAACATGGCTGTCTTTTTCATACGCTCCTATTTCTATCCTGGTTTTATTCTTATACTTCGAATATTTAATGGCATTGGAAACGAGGTTGATCCATACCTGCTTAATAAGTGATTGGTCTCCTTTAGCCGGTGGAAGTTGCTGCACATTAAATTCCGGTATGTTTTCACCATCATCAAATAATAATTCTTCCCTTACCAGGTTTACAAGAGCAGTCATATCAATTTCAGAAACCGTTACCTGTTTTCTTCCCAGTTTGGAAAATGCCAGCAAATCATCAATGAGTTCCCCCATTTTTTTTGAGTTGTGCATAATTGAATGAAGCACTTTTGTTCCGTCAGCATCAAATTTTTCGGCATAGTCTTCCATCAGTATCCTGGTATATCCGTTGATGGCCCTGATGGGAGCCCGTAAATCATGTGATACAGAATAAGAAAAGGATCCCAGTTCTTTATTAACAGATTCTAACTGTGCCGTACGTTCAATTACTTTTTGTTCCAATCCATCATTCAGTTTACGGATATCATCTTCTGCATGTTTAAGTTCCCTGTTGGCAATGATAAGTTCTTCTGCCCGTTTTTCTTTTTCTTCATTTTGAAAAGCCAGTTCTTTGTTGGCAATGATCAACTCTGCTGCCCTGTTTTCTTTCTCTTCATTTTGAAAAGCCAATTCTTTGTTGGCAATGATTAACTCAGCAGCCCGGTTTTCTTTCTCTTCGTTTTGAAAAGCCAATTCTTTGTTGGCAATGATCAATTCTGCTGCCCGGTTTTCTTTCTCTTCATTTTGAAAAGCCAATTCTTTGTTGGCAATCACTAATTCTGCTGCCCTGTTTTCTTTTTCTTCATTTTGAAATATCAATTCTTTATTGGCTATCACCAACTCGGCTGCCCG
Source organism: Chitinophagaceae bacterium (assembly GCA_031371545.1). Classification (GTDB taxonomy): domain Bacteria; phylum Bacteroidota; class Bacteroidia; order Chitinophagales; family Chitinophagaceae; genus Ferruginibacter. The sequence goes on along the minus strand of JANMJU010000024.1, from coordinate 281 downwards.
ATTTTCTTTCTCTTCATTTTGAAAGGCCAGTTCTTTATTGGCAACAATCAATTCTGCAGCCCGGTTTTCTTTCTCTTCGTTTTGAAAAGCCAGTTCTTTATTGGCAATAACTAATTCGGCGGCACGTTTCTCTTTCTCCTCATTTTGAAAAGCCAGTTCCTTGTTCGCCAGGTCTAATTCAGCTGCTCGTTTTTCCTTCTCTTCATTTTGAAAAATGAGTTCTTTGTTGGCTGAAATTAATTCTGATGCTCTTTTTTCTTTCTCTTCATTTTGAAAAAACA
>JANMJU010000047.1:0-9863 GCA_031371545.1 Chitinophagaceae bacterium | reverse complement strand
TTGGAGTTTATCATCGTACATAATTTTTAAAATGTGCGAATGGCCACTGATAAAAAGTTGCGGCTGATGAATCAGTAATGCTGTTTTTGTTTCCGGGTTATACCGTGGCGGATAACCACCAATATGCCGCATCATCACTTTCACCTCTTCACACATAAAAACAAGCTGCTCCGGAAATTCAGTTCTTATATCATTTCCATCTATATTTCCATACACTCCTTTTAAATTATTAAATTTCTTTAGTGCGTCAACTACACCTTCCCCAAAATCCCCACCATGCCATACTTCATCACAGTTTTTAAAATGTTCAAAAACTGTTTCGTCCAAATAGCCGTGGGTATCTGATATTAATCCTATCCTTGTCATGGCCTTAAAGATAAGCAGGCATCTTTTGTGTATCCGGTTTTATATCCTACTTTTAAAAAAGCAATTACCGCCATCCAGCATCCTCTCAATTTCCAACCGCCGTTCAATGTGAAAGCAAAGGCAAATAATTCTTCTGCCTTATCACTTTTATTTATCAAAACATTGTTCACATGAAAAAGCTATTCACACTTTCTTATTTTGTATTGCTCATTTCTTATTCCTTGTTTTCTCAAAACGTAGGTATTGGAACCAATTCGCCAAACGCTTCTGCATTGCTAGATGTAACAGCAAATAACAAAGGCGTGTTAGTGCCAAGAGTAACGAATGCTCAAATGGTTTCTATTGCATCGCCAGCAAATGGTTTGTTAGTTTATAACACGGACTCTGCCAGCTTTGCCTACCGCAATGCCACCGCATGTGTATTTTTAAAAGGCAATGCCACTGCCAGCAACGACTGGAGCACAAAAGGAAATGCAGGTACAGACACATCTAAAAATTTTATTGGCACTACTGATAATGTGGATTTGGTTTTTAAAAGAAATAACCTGCGTGCAGGATTGATAAATGAAGTTAAACGAAACACAAGCTGGGGCGCTGGTGCATTGAACACCACAGTAATTGGCACTAATAATACTGCAAACGGGTATAGGGCGCTCACAGTTAACAGCATAGGGTCATTCAATACAGCAAATGGAGCATTTGCGCTCTTGTCAAATACTGTAGGAAACAGTAATACAGCCTATGGATACCTGGCGCTTGAATTAAATACTATAGGGAGTAATAATACTGCAAATGGCGCAGCAGCGCTTTTTTTTAATAATGAAGGAAGCAGCAATACAGCCAGTGGCAACGGTGCACTTTTTAGCAACACTGTTGGCTATTCCAATGTAGCTATGGGCAAGAATGCATTGTCATCTAACATAGACCGCAGCAACCTTGTAGCCATTGGCGATAGTGCTTTGTATAATAATGGAACAGGTGCAACGGATAATTCTGAAGCGATAAAAAATACAGCTGTAGGCAGCAAGGCACTTTATGCAAATAATACAGGCTATAACAATACAGGCACAGGGCATGAAGCACTAAAAGCCAATACTATCGGCTACAACAATACAGCCACTGGTGCCCAGTCTTTGGGCAGCAACCAAATTGGCAGCAGGAATACCGCCAACGGATTTGGGGCGCTTTTCTCAAACATTTCAGGCAATGAAAATGCAGCTAATGGAACACAGGCACTGTTAAACAATATTGATGGCAGCCGCAATACTGCCAGCGGTTTTCAAGCCCTTTTCTCAAACAGCAGCGGTGTTTCTAATGTGGCTATCGGCGCAAAAGCTTTATATAGCAATACCAACCGCAGCAACCTTGTAGCCATTGGTGACAGTGCACTTTTTAATAACGGCACCGGTATAACAAACAGTGAGGAGGCAACCAGTAATACTGCGGTAGGCAGCAAAGTATTGTACAGTAACACCAAAGGCAAGGAAAATACAGCAGTTGGTTTTGAATCCTTAAAAAACAATATTACAGGCAGGGCAAATACGGCAATGGGATGCTTGTCTATGAATAATAGTAGCATTGCTGTTAGCAATAATGCATTTGGATACCGGTCGCTTCTTAATAATAACGGCAGTCTAAATGTAGCAATTGGGAATGACGCACTTAGCGGCAATTCAACGGGAAACTACAATACGGCGGTTGGTAATGGCGCACTTAGTGCTACTTCTACCGGAAGCAATAACACCGCCCTTGGATATGGTACAGGAATATTCAACACCGGTTCATCCAACGTTTTTTTTGGTTATAGTGCTGGCCGAAATGAAACAGGCTCAAATAAATTATACATCAGTAATGATGCAACCGACGCTGCCAATACTTTACTATATGGCGAGTTTGATAATAAACTTTTACGCAGCAACGGGCGCATGGAAATTAATTCTGATAATACATTAAATGATGGTTTAAGAGTGATAAAAAATTATGCTGCCGGTACTAATAAAAACCGGAGAGCAGTGTATGGGGAAAACATTGTAGATAATAACTGGGGGATTGGCGTGGAAGGCAAAGGCGGTGAGACAGGTGTGCAGGGAATTTGCCAGGCTAGTGGCAGTGCCATCTTGGATTCTTATGCAGGTGTAAAAGGTATTTCAGATGGTATTAATTTCGGGAATAACGCCGGTGTATGGGGTTTGGCATCCGGCGCCTCAGTAAACAACCGGGCTGTATTGGCAGAAGCAACAGGCAATACTGGGCTAAAATATGGTGTATACGCAAGTGCAGTTGGCGCAGGCAATAATTATGCTGTATTTGGAGAGGCAAGTGGCGGCACTACCAATTATGCAGGTTATTTTGTTGGAAACATTTTTGCAAATGGTAAATTGACAATTACAACAACCGCAGGCACCACCGGCATTGACCTTTCCAGCAGCGATGCGTATGCAGAAATGAGGGTGATACGAAATACATTGAATGCTACAGACAAGGATTTGTATTTGGGTTTTCTCGGCCCAGTGGGCAGCGGCGTTCATTTGTATTCTGATGGAAGCGAAACGGTAACGGTTAAAAGCAAGTTAGTTGGTGTGGGCAAAACACCGCTTACTTCTAACGCCGACAGCCGCCTGCAGATAAAGCAAACTGGTTCTCAAAATGGCATTGGCATCGAAGCTTCTAATAGTACCAACCACTGGGATTTTTTCACCACTTTTGATGCTGCTTCTAATTTAAGCCTCTATTATAATGGCACCTACAAGGGTATTTTTTCAAATGTAAATGGCGCTTATACAATGGCAAGCGACAGGCGGATGAAAAAAGATATTTCAACATATACACCTGCAATGAACAGTCTGTTGCAATTACAAACTTATCAATACCATTATCTCGATAACAAACCCAGCGATAATTTCAGCACAGGCTTTATGGCGCAGGATGTACAAAAGCTTTTTCCAGATGCAGTAGTTGAAAATACCATGAAAGATGGTGAAACAAGGCTTGGCATCAACTACCAGTATTTTACTGTGCTTGCAATAAAAGGTTTGCAGGAGCAGCAGCAGCAAATACAATCGCAGGAAGAACGCATTGCAAAACTGGAAGCATTGGTAAAGACATTGGTAGATAAGAAATAAATATAACTTGCGTTAATGCAGTAAATTTGAATAAGAAAGACTTGATGCCATGCCATTTCACCGCAACTTTACATACTACATTGATAAACGAAAATGGAAATATATCTTCCTGCTCTCATCATTGGCCCTTTGCATCAATTGATATTTTCCAGTAAAAAAATATCAATTATCCATTCACCAATTATCAATTAAAAAAATGCCTCATTATTATAACTTGGGAAATATCCCTCACAAACGACATACACAATTCCGAAAACCCAATGGAGAGTTGTATGCAGAACAGCTTTTCAGCACAGAAGGTTTCAGCAACGATTATTCTTTACTATATCATACTTATCCGCCAACGCAAATTATTAAAACCGAACCGCAGCAGGATGTAAGCCCGGTGATAGCAGAAGAAAAAATGCTGCAGCACCGCAGCTTTGAAGGGTTTAATATCAAACCCGAAAAAGATTTTTTGCAAAGCCGCAAAGCAGTACTGGTAAACAATGATGTACACATAGTGCTGGCTGCGCCACAGCAAAGTATGGAAAGCTATTTCTATAAAAATACCGATGCAGATGAGATGATCTTTGTACATGAAGGCAGCGGTGTTTTAAAGACGATGTATGGTAATCTCGATTTTGTTTATGGTGATTACATCGTTATTCCAAGAGGAACTATTTATCAAATAAATTTTGCAACAGAAAATAACCGGCTGTTCATTGTAGAATCGTTTAGCCCTCTCCGTTTTCCCAAAAAATACCTGAGTAAATATGGACAACTGATGGAGCACTCACCCTACTGTGAGCGGGACATCAACCCGCCGCATAGTTTGGAAACGCATGATGAGACAGGTGATTTTTTGATCAAGGCAAAAAAGCAGGGAATATTGTATGGCCTGCATTATGGCCATCATCCTTTTGATGTGGTTGGCTGGGATGGATGCTGTTATCCTTACACATTTTCTATTCATGATTTTGAACCCATCACCGGCAGGGTGCATCAGCCACCACCGGTTCATCAAACATTTGAAGCCAACAATTTTGTGGTATGTTCCTTTGTGCCCCGGCTGTTTGATTATCATCCTAATGCTATTCCGGCTCCCTACAATCACAGCAATATTGACAGCGATGAAGTGTTGTATTATGTGGACGGCGATTTCATGAGCCGCAAGCATGTTACCAGGGGAATGATCAACCTGCACCCTGCAGGGATACCGCATGGCCCACATCCGGGGGCTGTAAATAAAAGTATTGGTGCTAAAGAAACCAATGAACTGGCCGTAATGGTAGATACTTTTCATCCGCTGAAATTGACTGTGGAGGCGTTGTCTATAGAAAATGAGGGGTATGTAATGAGTTGGGCAGAATAGGGATTCAAATTTTACTATAGTTTATGCTGGGGTAAATTTTATTTTTCCTTTTATGATTTTGTATTTATTTTTAAGAAGTAAAATTTCAATAATAACATTGCTAAAAAAATTACTGCCATGCTCAAATTTCAAAACATTAAAGTAGGGGATTACCTGATGGCCAATAACGATGGCGACATCTTAAAAGGAGAAGTGACCAATCTTAAACACGGGGAAAACCAAGTGTGTATGGACATTGGCCCACAGGAGTTCTGGTACGAAATGGAACAGTTGGCACCCATCCCTTTAAATGATGAGGAATTGTCAAAATTAAAGTTTACAAAAAATGAAAATGGTGAGGGTACAGTAAAATATTCCAAAGGTGCTTTCAGGTTGTTGTTGCCAGCCGAAGGAGATTTTTCAAAAATGGAGATTTGGTACCGGGACGAAAGAAGGCACATCATTCATCCCATCAATGTACATGAATTACAAAATCATTTTTACGAAATGACGAAAGTGCATTTAAATGATGAGGCGTTTTAAATCATAATTTCTTTCAAATAATCAAAACGGGCTGTACTCAAAGAGTGACAGCCCGTTTTGACTTTGTAAATTTGAAGGGTTACAAAATTGTAGCACTCTGTAATTCTGTTTTTTGATCAAAATTAGTTGGGGGCAAACCTGTTACAGTTAGGTCTATTTTTATTTTATTTTCTATCTGCCCAAACTTGGGGGCATAATAATAATGTATGTCTGAAGTTAATGTGTAAGGTACAGGTATCCCACTAACCGAAAGTGATGTTTCTACATCAATTACATCCGTATAAATAATTCCATTAACTGTTTTGCTAATGCCTTTCTGGGCTATTTTGTTAATGAGTGTAAGGCTTAAAGTGAAACCGGAAACGGTTATTGGTGTGGTTTGGCTCCAGGTATCGTTTAAGGCAGCATTATCTTTAAGATATAATACTTCTATAGAAGTACCACCCAATGCGGCAGGAAGTTTTCTATAAGTGTAATAATCGCTGCCTGTAATATTGTAGTATTCATTGGCGCCAGAACTGTTGGTGAAAATTTTGTAGGTTTTGGCATTGGCGACAGAATCTCCACTGGTTGCGGTTAATGTATAATTTGTAATGGGTATAGAAGTGGAAGATGGATTATTAGTAAGTTTAAAATTCCAGGTGCTTCCGGTGGTAAGACTCATAAATTTTACAGTAGGAGTCGGGGTACCCGAATCCTTTTTACAGGAAATAGCCAACACAGGGAGCATCAAAATTGCCCAAAAACGGAATTTATTCATAAAATAATTTGTTTTACGGGGTAAATATCTGATTTTTTTCCTAATAATTAAATTAATCCTCTTACATTTGCAATCCAAAAATATGGCTAAACAGGCACTTATAAAACAAGACGGTACAATTTTAGAAGCGCTGAGTAATGCTATGTTCAAGGTTAAGCTTGAAAACGGGCATGAAATATTAGCTACTATCTCAGGTAAAATGAGGATGCACTACATCCGTATTTTGCCGGGAGACAAGGTGGGAGTGGAGATGAGCCCTTACGACTTGACCAGGGGAAGAATAATTTTCAGGTACAAATAAGCACGCCGGTTATAATCACTGGTTATTGATAATAATAAGAAAATAATACTACAATGAAGGTTAAAGCTTCGATTAAGAAAAGAAGTGTTGATTGCAAAATCGTAAGAAGGAAAGGCGTTTTGTTTGTTATCAACAAAAAGAATCCACGTTTTAAACAACGTCAGGGTTAATTTAATTCTACAATCTAAATTCAACAATTAATATGGCTCGTATTGCCGGTATCGATTTACCAAAACAAAAAAGAGGCGAAATTGGACTTACCTACATATTTGGTATAGGACAATCAACTGCCCGTTATATTTTAGACAAAGCAGGTATTAGCTTTGATAAAAAAGTAAATGCATGGGATGACGATGAGCAGACTGCTATCCGTAATATCATCAACAACGAATTCAAAACTGAGGGTGCTTTGCGTAGTGAAGTGCAGATGAACATCAAGCGTTTGCTGGATATAGCCTGCTACCGTGGCTTGCGTCACCGTAAAGGTTTACCACTTCGTGGGCAGCGTACCCGTACTAACAGCCGTACCCGTAAGGGCAAGCGTAAGACAGTTGCCGGTAAGAAGAAAGTAGCTAAGAAATAATTAAGCAATGAAGAAATTAAGGAATTACTTAACCCCTTAACTTCTTCATTCTTTCATTATAAAAATGGCTTGTATATTTTGAAACAGCGCCGGATAGTGTTAGGCCCACAGGAGGGTTGTTTCAGTCATGCCGAAAGCGTGAATTTTTTTTTAACAGATTACCTATTTTAAATTTAACATGGCAAAAGCACAAGGCGGAAAAGCCGCAACCGGCAAAGCAGCCGCAAAAAAAAGAGTAGTAAAAGTAGATAGCTACGGAGATGCACATATCGTTGCAAGTTTCAACAACATTATTATTAGTTTAACCAATAAAAGCGGACAGGTGATTGCCTGGAGCAGCGCTGGTAAAATGGGTTTTAAAGGCAGTAAGAAAAATACGCCTTATGCAGCGCAAATGGCAGCAGCTGATGCAGCTAAAGTAGCTCTGGATGCAGGTTTGAAGAGAGTGGATGTTTTTGTGAAAGGTCCAGGTTCAGGCCGTGAAGGTGCAATCAGGTCTTTGTCTCAGTCTGGTATTGAAGTGAACATGATTAAAGATGTTACACCTTTACCACACAATGGTTGCAGGCCTCCCAAGAAGAGAAGGGTTTAAGCCCCTATCCCCTAAAGGGGAATTGGAGTTTAATAACATAGAGTTTATTTACTATTTTAATAACACGGGTGCATTATTCATTTTAAGATTTTTATAATGATGCACCGTCACTAAAAAATCAAATCATAACAATGGCTAGGTACACAGGTCCCAAAACAAAGATCTCCAGGATATTTGGAGAGCCTATCACAGGCAACGGAAAGTGGTTAACAAAAAACAGTAACCCTCCCGGAATGCACGGAGCAAACCGTAAACGTAAAACTTTAGGTGAATACGCTTTACAGCTCCGTGAAAAACAAAAAGCAAAATACACTTATGGTTTGCTGGAAAAACAATTCCGCAGAACATTTGATGAAGCTGCAAGACGTAAAGGCGTAACAGGTGAAAACCTGATCAAATTACTGGAAGCCCGTTTGGATAACACTGTTTTCCGTATGGGTATAGCTCCAAGCCGCCAGGCTGCCCGCCAGTTAGTTAGCCACAAACACGTTACTGTAGATGGAGAAGTGGTAAACATTCCTTCTTACTCTTTGAAACCAGGCCAAACAATTGGTTTGAAAAATAAAAGTGCAGTAAATGCTTCTATCACAGGATTTGTTCGTGGAAAGAATGCCAAATTCAACTGGCTGGATTTTAACGAAACCGAAGTGAAAGGTACTTTCATCGCTTATCCTGAAAGGGAAAGTGTTCCTGAGAATATCAAGGAGCAACTGATTGTGGAATTGTACAGTAAGTAATGTGAATAGGTAATAGTGAAAAGCCAAACATTGACAATTCACAATTGACTTGTTCAATAAAGCTGAAAAAAGTACAAGTGAGTGACACAACGATGTTGAACAAAGCTGAAAAGCCGGTATCAAAAAAAATAACAACTAACAAAAATTAAACGTTTAATATGGGCATTTTAAATTTCGTAAAACCTGACAAGATTGTTCTTCAAAAAGCAAATGATTTTGAAGCACAGTTTGAGTTTCGTCCGTTAGAGCCAGGATATGGCGTAACGATCGGTAATGCACTACGCAGGGTATTGCTGAATTCCCTGGAAGGGTATGCAATCATTGGTATCAACATTGTTGGTGCTGATCATGAGTTTGCAACCATTAAAGGCATCACAGAAGATGTAACCGAAATTGTTCTTAACCTGAAGCAGGTTCGCTTTAAAAAGAAAGTGGAACATGAAACAAGTGTAGAAAAAATTACACTTTCTATAAAAAACAAAACAGAATTTACTGCAGGGATGATTGGCGAAGCATCACCAGCCTTTGAAGTAATGAACCCGGAATTAGTAATTTGTGTAATGGACAACACTGCTAAACTGGATATTGAAATCAGCATTGGTAAAGGCCGTGGCTATGTACCTGCTGAAGACAACAAAGAAAAGAATGCTCACTTTGGATACATTGCAACCGATTCTATTTTTACACCGATCAAGAATGTAAAATATACCATCGAAAATACCCGTGTGGAGCAACGTACAGATTTTGAAAAACTGATCATGGAAGTGGTTACCGACGGTACCATTCACCCGGAAGAAGCAGTAAAGCAAGCCAGCCGTATCCTAATTCAGCATTTGATGATCATCACTGACGAGAACATTACTTTTGATACTAAAGAAGATAAAAAAGAAGACCTGGTGGATGAGCAAACTTTGCAATTGCGTAAAGTATTGAAAACACCATTGGAAGATCTGGATCTTTCTGTCCGTGCCTTCAATTGTTTGAAAGCTGCAAAGATTAATTCATTAAGTGAGTTGGTACAATATGAGCAGGAAGACCTGATGAAGTTCAGAAACTTTGGCCAGAAATCTTTAAGCGAAATTGAGCAGGTGTTGCAGGAAAGAGGTTTAGGTTTTGGAATGGATTTGAGCAAGTTGAAATTAGACGACGAATAATAATTAGCTAATTAGCCAATGTGCTAATATGCTAATGAAGAGTCTTTGGTTTCAGAATACTTTTTGAATTGAAGGAATCAGCACATTTTTATTAATAAGTAGGTTATAATTCCTGACACGGTATAGCCGAATAAAAACAAATGTCATGCGTCACGGAAACAAAAACAATAATTTAAGCAGGACTGCTTCTCACAGAAGAGCATTACTTGCTAACCTGGGAAGCCAGTTGATCACTTATAAAAGGATCACTACTACATTGGCTAAGGCAAAGGCTTTACGTACTTACATTGAGCCGCTGATCACTAAAACAAAGAATACCGCCAGCAAAGAATCTATTATGCACAATCACCGTATTGTGTTCAGTTACCTGAT
>JANMJU010000224.1:0-35164 GCA_031371545.1 Chitinophagaceae bacterium | reverse complement strand
GTACATCAACAACAGGGATGAAGCAGTTTGGCGCCTGCAAAAAGTAACACCAATTATTTCTGTGTTAGATAAACCAACTGCGCCTTTTGATGTAGTAGCTCAACCAATCATTTTGATGCTGATTGTTGGGTTTCTATTAGGTTGTTTCTTAGGAATCCTGGCTCTCATCAGTGGCCTGCTCTATAAATTTGCCAAAGACGAAATTTATAAAAGTATTTTTGGAAATACCCAATAAAGATTTATAAAACTGCCCGGCAATAAAAATCAAGATTTTCTAAAAGCCCATTTAAACATTTCTTTCCACGAAGCTTTTTTGCCATACATTAAAATACCGGTACGGTAAATTTTTCCGGCCAGCCAGGTGGTGAAAATAAATCCGCCAATCAACAGCGACATAGAGGCCACTAACTGGTACCAGGGAACGCCACTGGGAATACGGCTCATCATTACGATGGGTGATGTAAATGGTATCATGCTTGCCCATACCATGATGGTACTGTCGGGAGTATTTAAATTGCTGCTCATGATGATGAAGGCAAAAATGATGGGCATCGTAATCGGCAGCATCAGTGATTGTGCTTCCTGCGGATCTTCATTAATAACACTGCCAATGGCTGCAAACAGCGATGCATAAAATAAATAACCACCTAAAAAATAAAATAAAAAAAAGCTCAGTATCATCAGCCAGTTTACACTGCCGAAAGCTTTGCTCATATCAGCATACTTAGCAGCCATTGCGGCATTATTGCCACCCATTGGCATTGCCTGGTTGGCCTGGCCGGCCTGCTGTATCATCTCATGCGGCAAAAATGCAGATGCTGCAGTGCTGAGTATCATTACTAAAATTATCCATAAAAGCAATTGGGTAAGACCCACTGCAGCAATGCCCAGAATTTTCCCCATCATCAGTTCAAATGGTTTTACACTGCTCACCATCACTTCTGCAATGCGGTTGGTTTTTTCTTCCATCACACCCCTCATAACCATGGCACCAAAAATAAACATGGTGATATAAATTAAAATGCCGCTGCCAAAGCCAACACCATAATTTACAGCAGCATTTACTTCCTGCGATTTTCCTTTTTCACTGGCAATGCGGTTATCAATACTGTAAACTCCCATTGATTTTTTACTGATGCTGTCTAATATTTCTTTGCGGATACCTTTTTGCTGCAACTGGTATTTTTCATACGCCTTGTCCAGCCTTTCTTCCATCATTTCTTTTGCATCAATACCCAATTGTTTTTCAGAATGAGCAGTAAATTTTTTACCAACTGAATCGTTGTTAAGGTTCAGTACGGCATCGTATCCTTTACTTTTGAAATTGCTGCTGTCAACACCGGAAGTAAATACAAAGTTTAACCGTGTGGTATCTGTTTGTAAATTATTTTTAAAATAACCGGGATCATTTACCACAGCAATTTTTTTCAGTTTGTCTTTGGAAGATGCTGCAAAAAAAGCGGTGCCAAAAATAAAAAGTATCATCACTATCGGCAATAAAAAAGTAGACAACAAAAATGTTTTGTTCCTCACCCTGGTTACATATTCCCGTTTTAGTATCAGCCAGATTTTATTCATATCATTATTTTGTGAATGGTCAATTTTGAATGGTCAATTGTGAATTGTCTATAGCCAGCTGTAGTTATTTAGCATTGTCGCTAAACTTTCTAAACCCTAAAACTCCTAAACTATTTCCTGAAACTGTCTTGCTTCCGGCGTGCCTTCCACCAGCCTGATAAAAATATCATTGAGTGATGGCAACACTTCATTAAAAGAAGTAACGGCAATATCCTGGTTGATGAAAAATTTTAGTACATCGTTGGGTGTGCTGTCGTGCTGCAGTTTTATCAGCAGCTTATCCGGTTGATGCTGTATCACTTCAAAGATGTAGGTCATCAGGTGGTGTGCATTTGTTTGTACACCTACCTGGAAAAGATTTTCTTTAAACTGATTTTTGATATCTCCTACAGTGCCATCTAATATTTTTTTGCCTTTGTTCACCAGCACAATGTGGTCGCAAATTTCTTCTACCTGCTCCATGCGGTGAGTGCTGAAGATAACGGTGCTGCCTTTTTTTGCCAGGTTAAATATTTCATCTTTGATGAGGTTGGCATTCACCGGGTCAAGGCCACTAAAGGGTTCGTCGAGAATGATGAGTTTTGGTTCATGCAATACCGTCGTTACAAATTGCAGTTTTTGGCTCATGCCTTTGCTGAGGTCTTCCACTTTTTTATTCCACCAGCTTTGCATTTCAAATCTTATAAACCACTCTTTTATTTTTTCCATTGCATCAGCCTTGCTCAATCCTTTTAGCTGGGCTAAGTACAAAGCCTGTTCGCCAATCTTCATTTTTTTGTACAGCCCACGCTCTTCGGGCATATATCCAATATGGCGAACATCATTGATGGGGTCAAATTTTCTGCCATTGAAAGTAATGCTGCCTTCATCCGGATAAAAGATGCCGGTAATCATCCGAAGCAGAGTTGTTTTGCCTGCACCATTTGGGCCAAGCAAACCAAATATACTTCCCTGCTCAATATTGAAGCTGATGTCGTCAACTGCTTTTTGTGTGGCAAAATATTTCCTGAGGTTCTGCAGTTCTAATATGTTCATTCGATTGGTAATTTGGATGTAAGAATACTAAAATTATAAATCATCAGGCTAAGAGTTGAAAAAGATTTTATGAACGGTTAACTTCATCATCAGCAAATTACCAAAACTTTAAATTAGCACATTAGCTAATTGCTTTGCAATTCTCTCTCCATCCATGCAGGCACTAACAATGCCACCTGCATAACCGGCACCTTCGCCACAGGGATATAAATTTTTTATTTGAGGATGAGTGAGTGTTTCATTATCTCTCGGAATGCGGACAGGGGAGGAGGTACGGCTTTCGGCAGCCACTACAATTGCTTCGTTTGTAAAATAACCTCTCATCTTTTTACCAAATGATTGGAAGCCTTTTGCCAAACAATCATAAATAAAAGAAGGCAGCACTTCACTTAATTGTACAGAATGTAAACCAGGCTGGTAGCTGCATACAGGCAATGAAGCCGAATGTTGCCCATTACTAAAATCAACCATGCGCTGTGCAGGTGCTACGGATTTTCCACCTCCGGCAGCAAAGCATTGCTGCTCCACCATTTTTTGAAATTCCATTAACAGCAAAGGGCTATTTTCTAAACCTCCAATATTTTCAAACCCTTTAAATCCTTTCAATTTTTTAAACTCTCTCCAGGCATCTTTCTCCTCCACCGAAACTACCATGCCGCTGTTGGCAAAAGGATTGTTTCGCTTTGACGGACTCCAGCCATTTACCACTAACTCACCCGGAGCAGTAGCCGCAGGCGCAATGATACCGCCGGGGCACATACAAAAAGAAAATACACCACGGCCATTTACCTGCTCTACCAAAGAATAAGAAGCCGGCGGTAAAAATTCTACTCTTGCATCACAATGATATTGTACGTTGTCAATTAATTGTTGCGGATGCTCCACCCTTACGCCGAGAGCAAAAGGCTTTGCTTCTATCAAAATATTTTTGCTGTGCAGCAGTTCAAAAATATCTCTTGCAGAATGACCGGTGGCCAGTATCACTGCATTGGCAAAAAAATGATCGCCGTCAGCAGTGGTCACTCCTTTTATGGCAGCTGCTTCAATAATAAAATCAGTTACTTTTTTATTGAATAAAAATTGCCCGCCACTTTCTTCAATCAATTGCCGCATGGCGGTGATGATGTGTGGCAGCTTGTTGGTGCCAATGTGTGGATGGGCTTCGTATAAAATTTTTTCTTCGGCGCCAAAGTGAACAAACAAATTTAATATCCTGTCAATATCGCCACGTTTGTTGCTACGGGTGTAAAGTTTGCCATCGCTGTAAGTGCCGGCGCCGCCTTCGCCAAAGCAGTAATTGCTTTCGGGGTTTACAGTGCCTTCTTTGTTGAGTACGGCTAGGTCACGCCTTCTTGCCCTTACATCTTTTCCTCTTTCTAAGATGATTGGCTGAATGCCGAGTTCGATCAATTGCAGTGCAGCAAACAATCCTGCAGGGCCGGCACCAATGATCAATACTTTTTTGGCAGTGTTATTTACATCTTTAAAATTAAATTGTTGAATATTTCGTTGTTGAAAAGGCTCATCAATAAAAGCATTGAGGGTAAGGTTTACCCAAATGGTTCTGCCCCTTGCATCAATTGATTTTTTGTGAATTTGAAAACCGGTAATGGAGGATTTTTTTTTGCCGGTGGTTTTGGCAATTAAATTTTTTATAGCCGTGTCGTCTGCTGCTTCATGCGGAAGCAACTTGAGGGTAATTTTTTGTTGCATGTTGTTGCCGGATATTTATTCCGGAAGGTTTATTGATTGCAAATACTTCTAAAAAATATAAAAGACAGTCATCATATTTTTTCTATTTAAAAATATAATGGCTTCATCTTACTCTTGCCTTGGTCCCCCCTTTAGAAGATAGGGGGCGCTTTAAAACGGCAAATCATCAATCGCATCAGGGGAACTTGAAGTAAACGTATCCAGCGGCTCCATGTATTCATTGTCAGTTAAAGATTTATCTGCACCCGGTTGTAAAATTTGTTCTACCCTCCAGGCATCCAGGTTGGTAAAGTAACTGGTCTTGCCATCCTTTTCCCACTTGGTTCCTTTAATGTTGAAATGTACTTTTATTTCATCACCAATATTTACTTTGTCAATGATGGCAGTTTTATCCTGCACACTTTGAAACTTTACAAAATTGCTTACCGTACGGCCACCAATTTCGTCTGTTTTTTCTACCGCAAATTCCCTTACTTTAAAAGTCTCTGTACGTTGTACGGTATCAAATTTGGCAATCAGTTTGCCGGTTAATTCATAACTCATAAAAATATTTTAATGCTGTAAAAGTAATCTTATTTACCAAAAAAATATTTTACGCTTTCTTTTTGATTTGGTTTATAAAAATTGGCTACCTTACCGGGATAAAATTCATTACCTGTACATGCGTAAGTTATTATTGTTAAACCTCTTTTTTGTTGCGGCCTTATTTGCCACATCCTGCAAAACAGCCTACCAGCCTCAATCTGTACAATACAAAGATTACCGGATCTCTCAAAAGCAGCCTGCCAGTAATGAGCTGAATGCTTTGCTAAAACCATACTCTGACAGTGTGAACAAGAATATGAATGATGTAATTGCAGTGGCAGGTATGGCATTGGAAAAAAGGCAACCCGAAGGCACATTAAATAATGTACTGGCCGATGCCATGCTGATAATGGCCAAACAAAAATATCAAACCTCCATTGATGCTGCTTTTCTAAATTTTGGCGGCATCCGCCTGCCGTCTATTGCAGCAGGCAATATCACCCGTGGCAAAGTGTATGAGATGGCGCCCTTTGATAATATTATTGTGCTGCAAAAAATAAATGGCAAAGTACTGCAGCAATTTTTAAATTTAGTGGCAGGCAGGGGCGGCTGGCCTTGTGCCGGTATCAGTTTTCAAATACAAAATAAACAGGCCGTTAATATAGTTATCGGCAGCATGCCGATGGAAGAAGGAAAAGATTACATGATTGCTTTATTAGATTATGTTGCCAACGGCGGCGATGATTGTGATATGCTGAGAACCATTCCACAACAAAACAATGGGTACTTATTCAGGGATGCAGTGCTGCAATATTTTTCCACCTTTCAGCAGCAGGGAAAACAAATAACTTCTTCAATACAAAAACGTGTGAGCAATGCAGAATAGAAGAAAATTTTTACAGCAAACAGTCCTCGCTGCCGGATCATTGCTTGCATCAGGGTCTGTATTTGCAGGTGCATTAACGCCTGCAGAAATAAATAAATTAACCATCCTTCATACCAACGATGTACACAGCAGGCTGGAACCTTTCCCGATGGATGGCGGAAAAAACCAGGGGCTTGGTGGTGTAGCTGCCAGGGCCGAACTGATAAAAAAAATTAAAACAGAAGAAACAAAATCAAATTCTGAAGCCAGTGATATTTTTAAAGGGATAGAAGAAAGCAATGTGCTGTTGCTGGATGCTGGAGATATTTTCCAGGGCACGCCTTACTTTAATATTTATAAAGGCGAACCCGAAATAAAAGCCATGACAGCAATGGGCTACGAAGCCGCCACCATGGGCAATCATGATTTTGATGCAGGGCTTGAAAATTTTGCCACCCAATTACAGTTTGCCAATTTTCCTATCCTGTTGTGCAATTATGACTTCACCAACACGCCGATGGAATTTAAAACACAACCCTATAAAATTTTCAAGAAAGGAAAATTAAAAATTGGTGTAACCGGTGTGGGTATTGAAATGAAAGGCCTGGTGCCGGATCTGTTGTTTGGCAATACAAAATATTTAAATCCTACTGAGAACATGAACCGCACTGCCGCCATGTTGAAAAAAGAAAAGGGCTGTGATATGGTTGTTTGCCTCAGCCATCTTGGATATAAATATAAAGAAGACAGCAACAGGATGTGTGATATCATTCTTGCAAAAGAATCAGAAAATGTAGATCTGATCATCGGCGGTCATACACACACTTTTTTAGATGCACCGGTAACAGAAAAAAATAAAAATGGTGATGATGTTTTGATTAACCAGGTGGGTTGGGCAGGCATTGTGTTGGGCAGACTGGACTTCGAATTTTCCAAATACAGGAATAATAGTTTGGCAAAATCCCATACTGTGCTGGTAGGAAAAAAAACAAGTGAATAAAAAATTTTTTTTCTGATAATTTATCTTGATATTCGCTGTCCTGCATAGAAATAATTTTATTCGTACATGAAATACATTTTTTGCGACGAGATTGCTGAAATAATTTAACCACTAAATAAACTGCTAAAGGAATAATGGATAAAGTTTTTGATAAAGTATGGATCAACTGCTTGGAGATAATCAAAGACATCGTAGAGTGGCAGCATTTTAAAACCTGGTTCGAACCAATAAAACCCGTTGCGTTAAAAGATAAAGTTTTAACGATACAGGTTCCAAGTCAATTTTTTTTCGAGTACCTTGAAGAACATTACATCAGCTTACTGGCAAAAACATTAAAGAGAGAATTGGGAAAAGATGCCAGGTTGGAATACAGGATAATGGTAGACAGCGGCAACAGTAAAAATAAGCCGCTTACAATGGATGTTCCTGGTAATGGTTATAAATCATTTTCAAATAACGAAATGGACTTTCCTTTAGTCATAAATAACCCGGTTAAAAATCCTTTTGTGATTCCTGGTCTTAAAAAGATGCAGATAGATCCGCAATTGAATCATGCTTATACTTTTGACAGCTTTATAGAAGGAGATTGTAACAGAGTGGCAAGAAGGGCAGGAAAAACAGTGGCGGAAAAACCCGGCACTACTTCTTTTAATCCTCTGGTAATATATGGTGGGGTTGGTTTGGGCAAAACACATTTGGCTCAGGCTATTGGAAACGAAGTAAAACGCATTCACAGTAATAAAGTGGTACTGTATGTAAGTTCAGAAAAATTCATCAACCAGTTTATAGATCATGGTCGCAATGGCGCCATCAACGATTTCATTCATTTTTATCAATTGATAGATGTGCTGATCATTGATGATGTGCAGTTCTTCAACCGTGCCGAAAAATCACAAGACGCTTTCTTCTCTATTTTTAATCATTTGCACCAGAGCGGCAAGCAGTTAATATTAACCAGCGATAAACCACCTAAAGATTTGGAAGGCGTACAGGAAAGATTGCTAAGCCGTTTTCGCTGGGGGTTGAGTGCCGATCTGCAGGTGCCGGATTATGAAACAAAAATTGAGATATTAGAAAAGAAGATGAAGAATGACGGCCTTGAAATGCCGAAAGAAGTAGTGAAATATATCGCCTACAATATCAACAGCAACGTAAGAGAACTGGAAGGCGCTTTAATATCATTGTTGGCACAATCTTCGCTAAACAAAAGGGAAATCGACCTAGAATTAGCCAAAAAAGTGTTACGAAATTTTGTAAAATCATCCAGTAAAGAAATAACCATCGATGCCATTCAAAAGATGGTGTGTGATTACTTTGATGTGCCTTATGACAAGCTGTTACAAAAAACCCGTAAGAGGGAAATTGTACAGGCCAGGCAGATCACCATGTTTCTTTCCAAATCATTTACTAAAAATTCACTCAAAACCATTGGTGAGCATTTTGGCGGACGGGATCACACCACTGTAATACACAGTTGCCAAACGGTAAAAGATTTGATGGACACCGACACACTCTTCAAAGAAAGTGTTTTGGAACTGCAGCAAAAAGTGCAGTTGGCTGCCATGTAATTTTTATCAACTCATTTTTTTTGCAAATAAATTTTTTGTACCCGCCTTTGGTTACATTAATCATCTTCATTGGCGTCGCACTCTTGTACGATGGATCATTTTTCAGCGGTTAAAAAATTATTTACAGATATTATCCAATTAGTTTTGGGTATTACAATGTCGAATTGTATTTTTGCCACCCCTTAATAAATACCGGGTTACACCGGTATCAATTCAGGGCAGGTAGGAGAGGTGCCTGAGTGGCCGAAAGGAACGGTTTGCTAAATCGTCGTACGGGTAACACTGTACCGTGGGTTCGAATCCCACCCTCTCCGCAAAAAGTTCTTATAATTAAAACTTATTTAGTTTTCAGTTCACTGAAAATTAAGATCGGGATGTAGCGTAGCCCGGTATCGCGCCTGGTTTGGGACCAGGAGGTCGCAGGTTCGAATCCTGCCATCCCGACGCAAGAACCCAGCCCCTTCGATTAAAATCGGAGGGGTTTTTTATTGGGGATATTTGAAGAGATTTTGAACTATCTCCTTTCAGTAATTTTTTATTTCTCAGGCTTTTTACTTTCTACAGCCAGCAATTGTTTTGCTTTTTGTAATTGATACTTTCATTCAAACGGGCAGATACTGTAATTTTGATTCTTGCTAAACGAAGTAAACTTTGGAAATGCTATTGATTGTTGTTAATTTATATGCAGGAGTTTTAAAGCTTTTTAGATCTTGCTTATTGATTTTATTATTAGTATAGATTTTTTTTGATGCCAGATTTACAAAAATTTATTGCTGGTTAAAATATTTTTTAGATGAACAACTCATTTGCTTCTTACAAAAACACAGGCAAGAGGATGGAGCAAACCATGCGCTGGTATGGCCCCAAAGATCCTGTGAGTTTAGCAGATATTAAACAGGCTGGTTGCAGTGGTATTGTTACAGCGCTGCATCATATTCCTAATGGAGCAGTATGGACAGTAGAAGAAATAAACAAACGTAAAAAAGAAATTGAAACTTCAGGATTGGTTTGGAGTGTAGTGGAAAGTGTGCCGGTGCATGAAGCTATTAAAACACAAAGTATGGGCTTTGAAACATGTATTGAAAATTATAAACAATCTCTTCAAAACCTAGCATCATGTAATATTAAAATTGTTACCTACAACTTTATGCCGGTACTGGACTGGACAAGAACTGACCTTGCCTATACGGTTGAGGATGGAAGCAAAGCATTGCGTTTTGAAAAAGCAGCATTCATTGCATTTGATGTTTTTATTTTACAAAGAAAAAATCTACAAGAAGATTATACCGCAGAAGAATTAGTAAGAGCTGAAAACAGGCTTGCCGAAATGAGTGAGGAAGAAAAAAAATTATTGCAGCGAAATATTATTGCGGGGTTGCCCGGAAGTGAAGAAAATTTTACTCTGGAGCAATTTCAAAAAGCATTGAATGCGTATAAAAATATTGATGCTGATAAACTGAGAAATCACCTCATTTATTTTTTGCAGCAGATAATTCCTGTAGCAGATGAATGTGGTGTAAAAATGGTAATACATCCGGATGACCCGCCATATTCGATCTTAGGTTTGCCCAGAGTGGTTAGCACTACAGATGATATCAATAAGCTGATTAAAGCGGTACCATCTTTAAATAATGGTTTGTGTTTTTGTACAGGTTCATTTGGCGTAAGAGTCGATAATGATTTGCCAACCATGATAAAGCGGTTCGGTGACCGAATTAATTTCATTCACCTCCGCAGTACCAGGCGAAATGAACTGGGAGATTTTTATGAAGACAATCACCTAGAGGGGGATGTAGATATCTATGCAGTGATAAAAGAAATAGTGCAGGTAATGCAAGAAAGAAATATTTCAATTCCTGTTCGGCCAGACCATGGCCACCAGATGCTGGATGATTTAAATAAAAAAATAAACCCTGGGTATTCGGCTATCGGAAGGCTGAGAGGGTTGGCTGAAATACGGGGAGTGGAGCTGGGTATTTTAAGAAATGTGGCTACAATAAAATAAAGCAGCAGTAAAAAATACGGGTATAAAACCAATTAATAATTTTAAAACAATAGCCCGGATTTAATTCTCTCTTGAAAATTAAACCGGCCAAATATTTATGGATAAAGAATTACTTGCAATAAAAAGTATAAAGGAGCAGCGGCTGCTGCCATTATTTTATCATGAAGATGCTGCAGTGAGTATTGCTGTGATCAAAGCTTTGTACGAGGCAGGCATCCGCTGTGTTGAATTTACCAATCGTGTAAGTACAGCACTGGATAATTTTAAAGGCATGATAAAAGAACGGGACCTTTCCATGCCGGAATTGACGTTAGGTATTGGTACTATCAGGAGCAGTGATGAAGCAACTGCATTTGTGGATGCCGGTGCAGATTTTTTAGTAAGCCCATTTTTTGACAGTGGCGTTTGTGATGTGGCGTACATGAATAAAATGTTGTGGATACCTGGCTGCATGACTCCGACAGAAATTCATACAGCGCAAAACGCAGGGTGCAGTTTAATAAAATTGTTTCCCGGAAATGTACTGGGACCCGGCTTTGTAGAGACTGCAGTCCCTTTGTTCAGAGGGCTTGATTTTATTGTAACCGGTGGTGTGGATGCATCAGAAGAAAGCATCAGGAAATGGTTTAAGAGTGGAGTGGCTGCTGTAGGCATTGGTGGTAAATTGATTACAAAGCAAATTTTGCAGAATGGGGAGTATGATGAATTGAGAGCAAAGACAATTGTTTTGACAGATATAATTAAGAAGATAGAATGAGCATCAATAAAATTGTAACAGGATGGGATTAAAATAGGATAACAAAAGTAGCTAATGCCAGAATGATAGTTTTTTATTTGAATTGCAATTGCAAATAATCGGAAGGAATGATCATTTTTTACTTTCTCCCATTCATAATTAAATAAAGATTGTACAGCGACAGAAAAAACCCCATACAGGAAATAACCAACGTCAACCAAAAACCCCAGAGACGGTAATGAATAAGCTTTAGCCTTGCTTCAAGCAATTCTTCTTTGTGCATTGCTTTTATTTTAAATTCTTCCAGTTCTTTATGTTCCTCTTTATGGACTTCCTTATGTTCTTCTTTGTGATGATCTTTAGTACTTTCATTTTCCTTTAAAAAAGCAGCATACCCGCCATTCATTATCCAGTATTTTCCAAAGTTGGTAAGTTGCAAAATAGTGTGTTCGGCATCAGTGTAAGCAGCCAACTTGTCCCTTACCAGTTGATCAGCCCATGATTTTGTGCAGGCAAACTCGTCACTTTGGGGTGTAAAAATTGCTGCCGAATGATCATATATATTGGCACCGTCTTTATCATAAATGGATTTCATTAGTTGTTGCAGGTATTCTTCTTTCAGCATAAAAATAGTTTAGCAGGTTGTATAAAAATTGTATTAAAAATTACTCACTCCAATCTTGCTTCTTTTATGAAAATATTGTTTACGTCTTTTTCTTTTTCTGTCAGTTCAAAAAATTCATCAAGGTATTTGGTCATTTCTTTTTTATTCCCCATCGTCAGCGGCTCAAAGTTCATAATTAAGGAATAGATTGCCTGCCGTTGGCTTCGGAATATATGAATGGTTGACTGCAGCTCCTCCATCGTTCTGGGGAAGCCCCTATACAATCTATCCCGTACTGTTGCAATAGGCAGCTCCGGGGGAGGAATGGCATACTCAGCATTTACCAGTCCGCTATAATCAAAATCGTAGGGTACCACATAAGGCGGCAACAAGCTGTCTTCCTTACTCCGCATGAGTTTAATATTTCTGTATAAAGGAATGGCAAAGTCTGTATTTCCAATCATGTATTCAAATAAGCTTACCATTGTAGTGAGGTCACGGTTGGTACGCTCAGTATGGAATCTTACAGATTGAACTTCTACGCAGCTGTTTCTGCTGGCCAAATCATCTATCGCTTCAATAAAAAAAGCATAAGAAGAACGTGGCCTTATTTTTTCATTAATGTCACGGCTGGTCATCCTGACTAACCTTACCCGGAAACTTTTTTCTGTAAGCAGGTTGTATATTTTATACACTAGGTATTCTTTCAGTACCAATTGTTCATCATATGATTTATCATCTGAGGGCCACACTAATTTCAGCCGGCCTAATTTTTTCAGGCTTACCGCATCCGGGGTTTTAAAATTTACCATAATGGGAGGTAAATAAAATTCTTCCCTCCGATATTTCCCCCGTGACCTTATTTCAACTTTTTCTGTAATTTTTGTACTGTCAGGAAAAATGCAGGTAATGGTGGCGGGCAGAAAATTCTGCCGGTAATTATCATTCAATTTTTCTTTGATCAGTTTCTTGAAATCAGTTACCAGGGTCATTTCAATCAATCGGTCATCCTTAAAAAATTTCCTTTTATCAAACTCTTTTTTTTGGGCTGATGCAATACTGGTTACAAAAAAAAGAAGCCATATCAATAACCCGGTCTTGCTGTTTTTTAACCAATCTTTTGATAAAAAGAGTCCTGGCTCATTTATAAAATGGCTGTAGGAAAGGGCTTCTCTTTTTTTATAGAAAATATTTCTATTGCTGTCACGATGAGGAACACGGCTAAACAGGTTTGGTGACTTTTCTGGTATTTGACACATAAAATTAGGGATAAGAAATTTATCTATTTTACTATTTCAGTTATTACTTTTCCTGTACACCCACTGGGCATCTGTATCTTTAGCAATGCAGCCAATGTAGCAGCTATATCCGTCATAGATACTTCATGGTACACTTTACCCGGAGCAATATTCCATCCATACCATAGCAGTGGTATATGTGCATCATAAGCATTCCATGTTCCGTGGGTGGTGCCGCCTTTTTCAAAGCCATCTATCCATTGTGGCAAGTTCAGTAATTGTATATCTCCGCTGCGGTTGTGGTAATGGCTATTTATTATCAGGTCTCTTATGCTGTTGTTTATCGGAGCCTGCATTATTGTTTCTACATCCAGCGCATTCATTATGCCCGGCTGTTGTAATAGGTATTGAATGATCCATTGCTTTATTTCTTTCTTGTCCATTTTCAATGAATCTATCAATGGGTTATTCAACACTACCTGGCTATTCACTATTGTCAAAACCAAATCATCTTTTTTGAATTTTTCTTTCAGTTTTATTACTAAGCTGTCAAAGAGGGGTTGCGATTTTATGTTGCCTCCAGGTATTTTATGTTCCATTAAAAACTGAGGAATATTAGCCACACCATGGTCGGCTGTTAAAAATAAAAGGTATTTATTTTTTCCGATTTTTTTATCTAAAAAATCCAGCAACTCTCCCAGCTCTTTGTCTAAACGAAGAAAAACATCTTCCTCTTCCACGGAGTTGGGGCCAAATGAATGGCCCACATAATCTGGTGAAGAATAACTGATGGCCAGGAAATCAGTTACTTCATCTGCCCCAAAATTTTCATTGCTGATAATTGCTTTGGCAAATGAAGTAGTAAGTGTATTTCCAAAAGGAGTGGCAACAATTGGATTATAATTTTTCCCAACAAACTGCGAAAGGGTATAAGGAAAACCATTGCCAAATATCCTGTTTTCATAAGGCTTGTTATCTTCTGTACTTTGAGTGTAGGTATTGAGTGGGTATAAGGTAGTCCAGCCTTTTAAATAAAAACTATCAGGCCATTTAATTGCATTGAAATCAGTTGCCCATTGCGGTAGCTGCTTCATGTAGTAGGTGGAGGAAATCCAGTTGCCTGTTTTATTGTCATACCAGTAAGCGGCATCTGCAGAGTGGCCGGCCGGCAAAATGCCGCCACGGTCTTTTAAAGCAATACCAGTTACTTTGCTTTTAAAATTGGTGGCTAATTTCAGCTCATCGCAAATGCTGGTGGTCAGCATATTTACCGGGCTCATAGCGCCGGCTTCTATACTCGTGCTGCCCACTGTTTTCGCTGCAGTATCTTCCGTACAATAGCGGTAATTGTTGATTGCCTTATCCCACCAATCGTTTCCCGTAATGCCATGAACCGCAGGCACAGCGCCGGTGTATATACAGGTATGCCCACAGGCCGTTACTGTATTTAGATAAGGTATCATTGTATTTTCACAACTGAATCCCTGTTGCATCAGACGTCTAAATCCACCATTTTCTGTATAGCGGTGGTAATAGCGGTACAGGTAATCCCAGCGCATTTGATCAATCACAATGCCCACTACTAATTTGGGGCGTTCAATTGTTGCTGGCTGAGCATTAGCGGAGATAATAATTGAACCTGTAAATAAAATGGTCAATATTTTTTTCATGAAAATAAATATTGAGTAAAATACATTATTTAAAAGAAAAATGAAAGCCCTTTTTTGGGAGAAGACTGCTTCTTCAACTTCTTTAAACGATATTAAAGCTGAGTGTTATTTAACCCAAAATCATATTTGAAGCAGCTGCAGAAATTTTTGTTGGATATTGCAGCAATGATAAATTAGATTGCAGAAATCAATTTTTGAAATTGTAGCTTTATCTTCCTAATGCCTAATTCATACAAATATGATTAACTGATGCATACCGGGAGATATAACAGGGATAAGGGATATACAGCCCTTAATAAAATAAAATTGATTCATGGAGGCAAAGAGTATTTTGATCTGTTATTGCATTTAATTAACCAGGCTACAGACAGTATCCACCTGCAAACATATATTTATGGCAATGACAAAACCGGTCAGCTGGTGGCGGATGCATTGAAAGCCGCAGCCAAAAGAAATGTAAAAGTTTACCTGCTGGCAGATGGTTATGCTTCGCAGGCAATGCCACAAACTTTTATCAACGAGCTGACGGATGCAAGTATTGAGTTTCGTTTTTTTGAACCTTTTTTTAAAAGTAAAAATTTTTATTTTGGCAGAAGGCTGCACCATAAAGTTTTTGTAGCCGATGCAAAGTATGCCCTTACAGGAGGGG
The DNA here is from genome assembly GCA_031371545.1 of Chitinophagaceae bacterium. Taxonomy (GTDB): domain Bacteria; phylum Bacteroidota; class Bacteroidia; order Chitinophagales; family Chitinophagaceae; genus Ferruginibacter. Next base: position 19,978 of record JANMJU010000224.1, on the reverse strand, counting down.
TCAACATTGCAGACCGGTACAATGATATGCCCAACAATCCAGCCTGGCTTGATTTTGCATTATATGCAGAAGGGGCAGTGGTTAAAGAAATGTGTATGCTTTGCTGGAAAACATGGAAGGGCTTTCCTGTAAAAATAAATCATGCACTCTGTGAAGCAAAGTTGCCGGCAGCAGATTTTATAAATGCTGCAACAAGCAAAGTAAGGATGCGGCGCAATGACTGGGTGATGAGGAAAAATCAAATTTCAGTAACCTATTTTGACATGCTGCGCCATGCCCGGTCGGATGTAACGATTATGTGCAGTTATTTTTTACCCGGAAAAATAATCCGCAACTTATTGAGTAATGCTGCTAAAAGGGGAGTAAAAATAAGAGTGGTCACAGCCGGTCCTTCGGATATTATGTTGACAAAAAATGCAGAGCGCTGGATGTACGACTGGCTGCTGCGGAATAATATAGAACTGTACGAATATCAAAAAACGGTGCTGCATGCTAAAGTGGCTGTATGCGACAGGGAGTGGCTCACCATTGGTTCTTACAATATTAATAACATCAGTGCCTATGCCAGTGTGGAGCTAAACCTGGATATACGGGATGCTGGTTTTGCAGCCGGTGTGCAGCAAACACTGGAATCGATTATACAGCAGGATTGTGCAGCCATCACGAGGGAAGAACATTATCACACAAAAAATATTTTCAGTCAGTTTATCCGCTGGTGCTCTTATCAGTTTATCCGTATTGCATTTTTCCTGGTTACTTTTTATTATAAACAAAAAAAATAATCAAGTTTTTCCGCCACCGGCACTGAATAAATTTTCATTCTTTAATTTTTAATAGGAGTAATAGTTTCTTTCAATTGCTTTACCAGTAAGCGTTTCATTCCTGCCTTTTCTTTTGTCCATCTCTTTTTTATTTTTTCCAGAAGCTCCCGGTTGTGCTGGCTTACCCTGCTGAGCTGGTATGGTTTCAATAAACTAACCGCCATACATTTATTCTGAAAATTTCCCAGTTCATCAATTAATGCCTCAAAATATTGTTTGTCTTTCCCTTTAGCAATGCTGTGTAATAATTTTTTATGTTCCGCTCCTTTGTACAGTGCCAGATTGTAGAATAAATCTTTCAGATTTTTTCTAATGCTGTGCAGATTGTTATCATTAAAATTTCCTTCGGCAATGATGGAATGAATAACGCTCCATTTTTGTTGAGCAAATAATTTGAAATCTGCTGCTAAAAAATTATCTGGCATAGTTGAGGCCATTTTTTTTCTGCTCTCTGCAATTGTTTTTTTGAAATGGATTGCCAATAGTACTGGCTTAAGTCGGCGAATTTGTTTTTGCAAAAGTTTGAGGTATTCATGGGGTTTTTCAGGATCTCCTTTTGCAGCTTTTAGTATCTGCTGCCGCTGCAGTTGTAAATCACGGATAGTTCCTGAAACAGCGTAAGCTTCTTTTAGTTTTTTTGAAATTTTTATTTCTCTGGATGTTTCATTGCGTTGTGATCCCATTCTTACAAATGCCCGTAATTTTTTATAACCCACTCTAAGCTGGTGAATATTTTCTATTGTACAATTGTCAGCAATCTTTTCAAATTGTTCCTGCAGTTTTTTGTGCTGCCTGTTGTTGATATGGTTCAGCTGCTTCCTGTTCATGAGTGCTGTTGGGCAATATTAATTTTCAATGTTTTTCCGTATCAATTCATATAATTTGTCAGCATCTTCTTTTTTGCACAATTCTGTTCCTGCATTCAGTGTGGCGGCTGTACCGCAGGCTACGCCGTATTGTGCAGCTTCAAAAATGTCTTTACCTTTTGAGAGGTAAAAAACAATGCCGGCCAGCATACTGTCTCCGGCTCCCACCGTGCTTTTCCGTATTACAGTGGGTGCGGTGATTATTTCCGCCATGTCTTTTGTTACCAGCATGGCGCCATCTGCACCCATTGATACCATCATCACTTCACATTTTTCTTTTTCAATTATTGCTCTTGCAATATCTTTTACTTCCCTTGTTTGTAAAGAGGCTTTGCCTGTCAGCGAACATAATTCTCCCAGGTTTGGTTTTAATAAATAAACACCTTCTTCAACGGCCTGCTTTAATGCTTCGCCGGAAGTGTCCACCACAAATTTTGCGTTTTTATTTTTAGCGATCCTGGCTAATTGAGCATATATATTTGACGGAACGCCTGGAGGCAAACTGCCGCTGGCAATAATAAATTCAATGTCATTTATTTTTTCTACTGCAGTTAAACATTGTTTCCATTCATTGTCGTTTAATGCTGTACCCGGCATTCCAAAACGGTATTGGTTAGTACTTGATTCATCAAACACAATAATGTTTTCCCTTGTTTCATTATTGGTTTCAATAATTACAGATGGGATATTTTCTTTTTCCAGTAAATGATTAAAATATTTTCCGGTATAGCCGCCGGATGGAAAGATGGCAATGGCTTCACCACCTAATTTTTTTATGGCTCTTGCTATATTGATGCCACCACCACCGGGTTCCAGTTTTGGAGTACTGCAGTGTAATTTTTTTTCAGGAACCAATGAAGTTATTGATGTGCTTTTATCAATGCAGGGACTAAAAGTAATGGTAACAATGGAAGACATATTTCAAGGTAACAATTTTTCTTTTGAAAGATTAATTACCCTTTATTCTTCTCCATAAAATACCGGCTGTTTGCCAGTTCCATCCTTCAAACCTTCCTCTTTGTACCACCATTTTATTATCTGCAGGCGGTTGTAAAAAATAATGAAAAGCAAATTTACCCGTAGGGTTTTGCCAGCCCATGATTTGTCCAAAACGCAGGTCATTGATCACAAGTGTATCATGCCATTTTTCCACTGTGTAAAATTGTTGAGAGAAACGGATAAGCTGCTGAAGGTCTTTGTGATTTTTTACAGGGTTTAATAAATAATCATTGCAGGGAAAATATTGAAAACTAATTTCTTTTTTACTGTCGAATACAGAACGGAACCCAACATGGTAGCCGCTGTCGGTGCCTGCTGCCACATACCACAGCCAGTTTTGCAAAGGTGTCGGGGTGGTAAAATACCTGGTGTAACTGATCTGTTGTTTTTGCAGGATTTCTTTTACATCTGTATTTATTTTTGTTTTATTTGCCAGGCAATACAGCAAATACAATCCACTCAATCCAAGCCCCAACTGCCACCATTTTTTTCGTTGCGGTATCCTGCCTTTTAAAAAAATAAGAAACACACAGGCAATGCCTGGCCATACAGAAAAAAATGGATCGGCCACATAAATGGCATTGAAAGAAATACGTTCATGACTGAAAGGTTCAAACCAGCCGACACCATAATTATTAAAGGCATCAATAAAAATATGAATGAAAATCACTGCTCCAAAAAACAAGATCCACTTTTGTAAACTGATATTGTGTGGTCGGTGCCAGCGTTCGGCAAGCAAAGCAAACAAGGGAGTAATGACGGCACAAAATAAAATGGAGTGGGTAAATCCACGATGAGCCAATAAGCCGGAAGAGGTATCCATCCAGAACGAAGATATAAAATCAATATCCGGGATGCTTTGTGCCATGGCTCCCCAAAGCATTGCTTTTTTGCCCACGGTTTTTCCGGCAAAAGCTTCGCCCATGCAGGCTCCGAGGGCAAGATGGGTAATGGAATCCATGGTGATAATTTATTGATGGCATTGGAAGAAATTTAATTTTCAAATTCCTTGTATTTCTTTTTTAACTCCACCCTGTCCAGCCAGTGATTTACTCCTTCGGTGCCAGCACTTTCTTTATCTTTTTTTAGTTCATTCAGGTAATCGTAGTTAACTGGCTGGTTTGTTAACTCATTTATTTTTTGTGTAAGTTCTTCAGCTTTTATTCTTTCATTTAAAAATGCCTGGAAATAACTGCTGTTAGCATGACGGTGGCCTTTAATTGGCAGCTGGTCATTCTCGTAGTTGATAATTTTGTAAGCAATAAACACCACGAGTGGCACACTGATATAAATGAGGAATTCGGATACATCGTAACTCTCATCCAGCGTTACGCCTGATTTAACAAAAGGCCAAAATTGCGAAGTGTCTGGCACTTCGCCTGCATAAAAGAAAAAACCGAGATGCAGAAAGAACCACATAAAATAGATGATGGTTAAAATTCTTTCGTTTTTTGAAAAATTGTCCATTTTCTTTTTGTGTTGGGATTAGTGTTTACTTTTCGGTAATAAAATTATAACATTTTAAAAACCCGTTATCAAATCTATTATCTTTTTGTTGCATTTTATATCCTTTGTGATAAAACAACTTAAAATGATGTTGTATAGAGTTTATTTGATAAGGATCTTTATTCTTTCTTTGTATAGTTATTTCCGGGTAGCCTCATCCATCCAAATCCTTATTATTCCTTTCATCACAATTGCTGGTAACAGCCAATACCATTCATGCAAATAATACAGCAACTCATCCATAAAAGTTTCATTCATTGTAACATTTAAAATTCCTTTGCGTTCAATCAGCAATGAGAAATTTTAAATTAACTACGATGAAAAGAATATTTACCCTGACAACTGTACTGTTGATTTGCTTAGTAACAACATCTGTTGCCCAGGGCCCGTCATCCGTTACCGGAAAGGTGAAAGACAATGCCAGTAAGCCGTTGCAATCGGTTACTGTATCATTGCTGAATGCAAAAGATTCCAGCCTTGTAAAGACTGATGTAAGTGATGCTAACGGGAATTTTGAAATCAATACCAGTAAAGAAGGCAGTTTTTTACTGCGGTATTCAAGCGTTGGTTTTGAGCAGCAGTACTCTGATGCCTTTGAAAAAAAGGACGGACAAAAAGTAGCAATGAAACCAGTGACGCTGCAGCCTGGTGCCGGCAAACTAAAAGAAATTACTGTGGTGGCAAAAAAGCCAATGATTGAAGTAAAAGCAGATAAAACAGTGTTTAATGTGGAAGCCAGCATTAATGCACAAGGAAGTAATGCTCTGGAACTGTTACAAAAAAGCCCGGGTGTGCAGGTGGACAACAACGATAATATCAGTATGAAAGGTAAAACAGGAGTAAAGGTTTATGTGGATGGTAAAATGATGCAGCTGGACACCAAAGACCTGGCTGCTTATCTTAAAAGCATTAACAGCAATGATATTGAAGCAATAGAAATGATCAGCAATCCAAGTGCTAAATATGACGCCAGCGGTAATGCCGGTATCATTAACTTTCGGTTGAAAAAAAATAAAAAATTTGGCACCAACGGAAGTGTGAATGCAGGATTTGTGCAGGGAGTAACGCCAAAGGGCAATGGCTCGGTAAACTTAAACTACCGGGATAAAAAAATAAACCTTTTTGGAAATGTGGGCGGCAACCTGGGGCGCTATGAAAACCCTCTTGATTTATACCGGATACAGAAAGATACTTTGTATGATCAAAAAACAATGATGCAAAACAATGATAAAAGTGTAAACATAAAAGGGGGTGCTGATTATTTTATAAATAACAACAACACCATCGGGGTAATGGCCACCACCAATTTTAGTAACAGTGAATCGAATAACAATGGTAAAACGGCAGTTTATTATAACCCTACAGGAGCGTTTGTAAAAAACCTGGAATCATTTAATACAATACCCGGAAACCGGACCAATGCTAATTTTAATTTGAACTACCGTTATACAGATACCAGCGGAAGGGAAGTAAATTTTGATGCTGATTATGGCTTGTTTCGTGGTAAGGGCAGCAGCTACCAACCAAATTATTATTATGGCAGCAACAATAATTTATTGTACAGTGTAGTGAACAGAAACTATACGCCAACAGACATTAATATCTATACAGCAAAGATTGATGCAGAACAAAAATTGGGCAAAGGCAAGTTAGGTTATGGTGCAAAAACTTCTTTTGTAACAACAAAAAACACCTACGATTTTTTTACAGATACTGCATTGAACAAACCCCTGCAGATTCTTGAAAGAAGCAACAGTTTTAAATACAAGGAAAATGTAAATGCAGCTTACCTCAACTACCAGCAGCAGTTGAATGCCAAATGGAGTTTGCAATTGGGTGTAAGGGCAGAACAAACCAACAGCGAAGGAATATTAACAAGGGCAGATGGAGTGGTGCAGGCAGATAATACAGTGAAAAAAAGTTACCTGAATTTTTTCCCATCAGGTGCAGTAACTTGGAATATCAATGAAAAACATTCCCTTAATTTAACCTACAGCAGAAGGATTGACCGGCCTACATACCAGGATCTGAATCCTTTTGAAAATAAATTGGATGAACTGACTTACGAAAAAGGCAATGCTTTTTTAAGACCGCAGTACACAGACAATATAGAACTGACGCATACTTTTATGGGTATGCTAAACACCACCATCGGATACAGCCATGTGAGTGATTATGCTACAATGGTAACCGATACTACCGGCAATGCTACTTTTGTGCAGCAGCAAAACCTGGCTACACAGCAAATCCTAAGCTTTAATATTGGTGCACCTACGGCAATAAAAAAATGGTGGAATGGCTATGCAAATTTTTGGTACAGTTATCAAATGTTTAAAGGTGCCATCGGAGAAAATAAGGTAAGTGTAAATGTGCCGATGTTTGGAGCATACCTGCAGCAATCATTTACCTTGGGTAAGGATTATACTGCCGAAGTAAGCGGATGGTTTAACGGGCCGGGTGTGTGGGGCGGCACCTGGAAAACTAGTTCACAAGGTTCTGTAGATGTGGGATTGCAAAAACAAATTTTACAAAAGCAGGCTTCAATAAAAATTGCTGCAACGGATATTTTTCATACTGCACCGTGGAAAGCGACCAATGATTTTGGAGGATTATACATCAGGGGCGGTGGCAGTTGGGAAAGCCGAACCTTCCGGCTAAGTTTCAACTGGCGCTTTGGAAGCAACCAGATCAAAAATTCAAGAGATAGAAAAACCGGACTTGAAAGCGAAGCAAAAAGAATTAAAGGAGGTAATTAAAAGCCTGCAGATATTTTAAAAAGAAAGCCCTTTCATTTTTTTGAAAGGGCTTTCTTTTTATTGGTACTCATATTCAAAATAGCCTAAGAGTGTTTTGTTTTTTGCAAAACATTTTTCAATAATTTTCAGCCCTTCATTATAAGTATATTTCCAGGTATAATAATCTGCTGATACGCCTTCTTCAACAGAAACCATCTGTGTTAGCTGGCCATCATTGTCATATTCAAAAGCAAAGTCTGGCCGCAGGCCGCCCTTTACTACATTGTATTTTACAATATCGGTCAGTCGGTTTTTATCATCGTAATAATAATAGTAGTGTCTGCCATTTGTTCCCGGTTCTATCTCGTCTGTTACATTTCCTTTTGCATCTGTCAAAAAAATAATTTGTGTTGTGTCTCTATCATTTTTTATCCTTAACATTTTTACCGGCTTACCTTTTTCATTGTAAGTATATTGATGCACTTCTTTTAATGAAGTGGAAAAATCATCGTCACTTGAATGAGTAAAGGAAGTGATTGTTATAACATTGCCGTTGCCATCATACTCGTACAAATTAGTGGCGGCATTTGCTTCGGAACTGTCATTGGATTTTACCAGCAGGCCTTTTTCATTGTAATAAGAAGTAAGTAAAGATTTGCTGGTGCCTGCAGATCGGGTATAGGTTTCAATCTGGCTGTAGTCTTTGCTAATTTTTTTTTCACAATAAAAACCTTCGCTGGCTGTGCCGTCTGCTTCAAAGCTGTGTACCAGTATGTTCCTGATCTTTTGTTGCTGCCAGGCATTTTTTTCGGACGTAGCCTGTTGTGTACTCACAACATCTTTGTGGTAGTACTGTGCTGTTACCTGCTGAAAACATGCTGCCAAAATAAAGGCACCGGTAAAAAAGTATTTGTTCATGTATTGAATTTAAAAAAGCAAAAGTAAGTTAATAAGACTTTTTGTTTCCCGGTATTTCCAATACAAACTATAACAAAAATTTTGCCGATACTTTTTTTGATTATTTTTAACCAAATTCCTGCTAAGTGAGCCACTTAAAAGAGAGAAAAGAAAAGAACTGTTTGAATTGTAATGCACAGGTGATGGGTAAATTTTGCCATATCTGCGGCCAGGAAAATATTGAACCTAAAGAAACAGTATTTCATCTGATAAATCATTTCTTCCGGGATGTTACTCATTTTGATGGAAAATTTTTCAGCACACTCGGATTGTTGATTACAAAGCCGGGTTTTCTTTCTGCAGAATATGTAAGGGGAAGGAGGGCAAGCTACCTGAACCCAATACGGATGTACATATTTACTTCGGCCATTTTCTTTTTCCTATTTTTCACTTTCTTCAAATTAAAAAGTGACAACTTCGTTAGGCAGGATTCAATGAAAGTAAATGGTAAAAATCTGGCAGATGTGGAAAAAATGGATTCCGTTTCTTTCAATGCTTATACCAGCAATATCAATAAGGAGAATGAGAAGAAGGATAAGCCGATGAGCAGGCAGGAGTTTAAAAAGTATTATGACAGCATTATTTTAAATTCAGGAATCAATTTTACCGCCACTCATTATAAATCAAAAGCGCAATATGATTCGGTGTTGCGGTCAGGTAAAATGCAAGATGCCTGGTGGCAAAAAAAATTGGTTTATAAAGAAATTGAACTGAATGAAAAATTCAAAAATAATCCAGGGGAAATTTTGGGAACTATTGGAGAAGCGCTGCTGCACAGGTTGCCACAGCTGTTATTTGTTTCCCTACCCTTGCTTGCGTTGCTGCTCCGGTTGCTGTATTTCCGCCGGAAAGAATTTTACTATGTGAGCCACGGCATATTCAGTATCCACCTGTACATTTTTATTTTTATTGCGTTGCTGTTTTCATTTGGCCTCGATAAACTGAATGTTACGCTTCATTCCGGCGTGGTATCATTTTTAAAAGGGTTGATTACCATCGCCATATTTTTTTATACTTTCAAAGCAATGCGTAATTTTTACCAGCAAGGCAGGGCTAAAACAATTACAAAATTTTTTATACTGAACTGGCTGTTTTTATTTATCATGTTGCTGTTGTTTTCAGTCTTTCTTTTCTTTTCATTTTTCACCATATAATAAATATATGATACCGGCAAATACACAGGGGTTTGAAAGGCTTGTAAAAATAATGGATGACCTGAGGGAAAAATGCCCCTGGGATAAAAAGCAAACCATTGAAAGCCTTCGCCAGCTTACCATTGAGGAGACCTATGAATTGACAGATGCCATTACCGATAAAGACTGGAAAGGTATCAAAGAAGAGCTGGGAGATTTATTACTGCACATTGTTTTTTATGCAAAAATCGGCACCGAACAAAACCAGTTTACACTCGATGAAGTAATCAATGGAGTCTGTGAAAAATTAATTTTCAGGCATCCGCATATTTATGCTTCAGCAGGCACGGCATTGGTAGAAGTGCAGGATGAGGAAGACGTAAAACGCAATTGGGAAAAACTGAAAATGAAAGAAGGGAAAACATCCGTTTTAAGCGGTGTGCCTAAATCGCTGCCGGCCACTGTAAAAGCCATGCGGCTGCAGGAAAAAGCAAAGCAGGTAGGTTTTGAATGGGAAAATAAAGACCAGGTGTGGGACAAAGTAGAGGAGGAAAAACAAGAGTTGCTGGAGGCTATAGCATCCGGTGATATGGTACATGCAGAGGAAGAATTGGGAGATGTATTTTTTTCGCTGATAAACTTCGCAAGGTTTTTGCAGATAGATGCAGAGAATGCACTGGAAAGAACAAATAAAAAATTTATTGACCGGTTTATTAAAATGGAAATCGCAGCACAGGGAAGCGGCAAGGCATTTCAAGAGATGAGCCTGGAAGAAATGGATGCCATCTGGAATAAGATAAAACATGAGCAGTAAAATAGCAAGCATTCATCAAAACAATATATAAATACCAGCAATTGAAAGAGTATCCATCCATTAAAAGATTGTTTAAAAAAAATGCTTACCTCCTGGTAACGGCAGCCTGGTTGGTTACCATCTCTTTCATTATTGATAACTACTGGTCGGCAAAATCTTCTGCATCCGCTGTACAAAAAAAGCTGTCTGCCTACATTCAAACCCTGGAAAATGATTTTGATAAACTGAGTGCTGATACGGGTTTGATAAACAGGATCACAGCAAAAAAATATGATGAAAAGCTGCTGAAGCAATTGGCAGAGAAAAAATATTTCTTCTTTATTTATAACAAAAATGATATTGGTTTATACAACCTGCTTTTTTGGAACACACAGGTAATAGAACCGGATGGCCCGATAGTGGTGCAGCAAAATAAATCAGGCTTTACGCAAATGTCCAATGGATATTATGTCTGGAGAAAACAACAGATTGGATCCTTAACTGTACTTGCGTTGATACCTGTAAAGTGGAATTATTCTATCACCAATGAATACCTGAAAAATTCTTTTGCTGTGGGTGATGGACTGGAAACAAATTTTGCACTTTCAGAAGGAGACAATGAATATTCCGTTAAATCAAAAGAAGGGGTTTTTCTTTTTTCGTTGCAGCAAAAGGTGGCAGTGAGTATAATACAAAATAATATTTTTGCTGTCATCCTCCGGCTCATTGGAGGTATCTTTATTCTGCTTTTTGTGCAGATAATGGCGACCTATTTTGTACAGCGTAATTTTTACCGGGGGCTGTCTTTTTTGATACTGGTGCTGCTGTCGCTAAGGCTGTTGAGTTATTTTTTTTCTATCCCTATCAACTTCCGGCAATACGAATTATTTGATCCCGCCATCTATGCAGCCAACGGCGTATTGCGTTCTCTCGGCGACCTGCTCATCAATGCTGCTTTGTTTTTATGGGTGGTGCTGTTTGCACGTCATTACATGCAGGAAAAAGGGATTGCCATTCCAGTAAAAGGCACAGTAGCCAAATGGGCTGTTGTGGTACTGGGAATTATTATTTTATTGTTTAGCACATTTGTCATTGGCCATATCATCCGTTCTATGGTAGCCGATTCACAAATTTCTTTTGATGTAATTAATTTTTTTACTTTAAATAATTACAGCATTGTTGGCTTTGTAGTACTGGGTTGTTTGGCCATCAGTTTTTTCCTGTTGTCACAGATTATAATCTATCTGCTGCAGCCTTTGTTTCCCCAAAAAATCATGGCGCTCATACTCACCATCACCATTGTTGGCCTTGCTGTTTTAACCTTCCGCATCAATATGCCGGGAGTAATTTTCGAATTGTATTTACTCATCTGGCTGCTTATTTATTTGCTGCTGTTAAACACCAGGCGCCTGTATTTTTTTGCCTCCAACATTGTTTCTTCCAGCCTTATATTTTGGTTGTTTTTCTTTTCCATTTCTATCAGCATTATTATTATTGGTGAAAACAGTACAAAGGAAGTAGAGAAGCGGAAACACTATGCAGAAGCGCTTTCCACCAAGGCTGATCCTGCAAGTGAAAGATTGATGAATACAGTACTTACTGATTTTAGGAGTGAAGTGCTGGCTCCTTTATTCCCGCTGTTTAAAAAAGAAAATTCCAATAAGCAAATAAAAGACAGCCTGCTAAATGAAAATTTTACGGGCTACCTCAATAAGTACGATACCAGGATATTTACTTATAGCGCCCAAGAAGAACCATTGTTCAACCAGGACTCCACCACCTTTACCACACTCACCACTATACTAAAAACACAGGGCAAGGCGACTGCCGTTCCTGACCTGTATTATTATGATGTTTCTTACGATAAGTTTACTTACATCAGTAAAAAAGAAATTGCAGACACTGCAGGAAGGTTATTGGGATACGTTTTTATTTTGGCCAGTCCCAAGCGGTATAAAACCGATGCCTTGTATCCTGAATTATTTTTGAAAGGCTATAACAATGCCATCGAAAATTCACCCATCTATTCTTTTGCAGTGTACAATAAACTTCAGTTGGTTACCAGCCACAATGATTATGCATTTCCATCTCACCTCAATGCTTTGCAGGTGCCGGTGAATGATTTTGAATCGCATAAAAAAGAAGGGTATGATGAGCTTTGGTACAAGGCCGGCGTGGATAAAGTAGTAATCATTGCAAAGAAAGATGCCATCTCTATTGAGGCCATTACTTTATTCTCATACCTGTTCTGCGCCTTCCTGTTTGTAACGGGTATTTTCTGGGTGCTCAATTCGTTTGTCCGCAGCCGGTTGAAATGGAGTGAGGTGAAACGTTATTGGCAAATGAGCATCCGCAACCAGGTGCATGCCACCATTATTTTTATGAGCCTGTTATCGTTTATTGTAGTAGGGGTGGCCACTATTTTATTTTTTATTGACCGCTACTACAGCAACAACAGGGAAAGGCTGAGCCGTACCATACAGGTAATGCAAAACGAAGTGAGAAATTCAGTGAGTGAGTTAACCGTGTTTGATGATGTGGTAAAATTATACGATCCTGCATACCGGGAAAAACTGGAACAGACCATTACTAAAATTTCAGAAGTACATGCGGTAGATATTAACCTGTATGACCTGGATGGTAACCTGAAAGTGTCATCATTGCCATTGCCTTACAACAAAGGCATAGTGGGCAACCTGATGGACCCAGAAGCATTTTATCATTTGAACCAGTTAAAAGAAATACAGTTTTTTAAAGATGAAACAATCGGCAGCCTGCACTACCTCAGCAACTATGTGCCGGTACTGGATGAAAACGGTAAAGAGTATGCTTTTTTAAATATCCCTTATTTTACTTCGCAAACAAAACTGCGGCAGGAAATATCCAATTTCTTAGTGGCCATCATTAACCTGAATGCATTTATCTTTTTAATTGCCGGCATCGTGGCGTTGTTTATTACCAACCGCATCACCCGTTCTTTTACATTTATCAGCAACCGTATGAAGCAGGTAAACCTGGGTAAAATAAATGAAGCCATCAAATGGAAACGCAAAGATGAAATTGGTGAACTGGTGGAAGAATATAACAAGATGGTGGCCAAATTAGATGACAGTGCCATTGCATTGGCCAAAAGTGAAAGGGAAGGTGCCTGGCGTGAGATGGCCCGGCAGGTGGCGCATGAAATTAAAAATCCACTTACACCCATGAAGCTGAGTTTGCAATACCTGCAAAAAGCGATTGATAATAATATGAGCAATGTTACAGAGCTCAGTAAAAGCGTGGCCCGTACACTGGTAGAGCAGATTGATCACTTAAGCCAGATAGCTGGTGAGTTTTCGCAATTTGCAAATATTGGCAACCCCCGAAATGAAATATTTGATTTGAATGAATCGCTTAATATCGTAACACACCTGCATGGTTCAGAAGAAAACCTGGTATTGGATTGGGAACCGCTGAATGGAGCTGTGTGGATCAATGCAGACAAAACACATATTAACCGGCTTTTTACCAACCTTATTCAAAACGCCATGCAGGCGGTGCCTGAGGGAAGGACGCCACATATCAATCTTTCAGAAACAATATCGGATGGCAAAGTACTGATCATTTTAAAAGACAATGGCAATGGCATACCGGAAGAGATGCAGTCTAAAATTTTCACTCCCAACTTTACTACAAAAACTTCCGGCACAGGATTGGGATTAGCTATGTGCAAAGGCATTGTGGAACAAAGCAAAGGCAATATCTGGTTTGAAACCAAAGAATCAGTGGGCACTGTTTTTTATATAGAATTGCCGCTTGCTGAAACAAAATAATCCAGGCTACACATTCACTATCAAAATCGGAATCTTTAATTCGTGTCTTACGGTGTTGACTGTTTCACCATAAATAATATCTTTTATTCCTGTGTGCCTGTGGGCACCTACTATCAGCATGTCAGCTTTTAATTCAGTCACCAGTCTTACAATTTCTGCAGCCCGGTGATTAAAGCCAAGATAACCTTCTGCGGTAATACCCATTTGTTCCAATTGCTTTACATAAAACACCAGCCGCTCTGTATCTTTTTTTGTTTCATAATCGTTGCTGTCTTTTCCTAATAAAATCGCAGAAGCGCTTTCCACCACATGCAGTAAAAAATACCGGCTGTTTTTATTTCCCTGCCCAAGCCCGTATGCAATCAGCTTTTCATCATTGTCAGAAAAATCAAGTGCAATGGCAATCATGCTGAATACCGGCGGAACCAATTCTTTCACCGCATTTATTTCAGGATGTATTTTAATAGATGACACTTCTTTATTTTTTGTAAGTAAAGGATGAATAATTACATAAATGAGTAACGCAATAAAGCCTGCACCAAAACCAACCACTAATATTTTAGGCAGCAACGCATCATTTTTAAATACACCCACTGCTTCGTTCAGCAACATTTTAAAGTTGAGTGCAATGAGAGTGGCGGCAACAATCCAGGCTGCAATTTTTGTACTGTTGTTGATGGCAAAATTACCCATCTTCTTTTTATCACTTACAAAATGAATAAGTGGGATGATGGCAAAACCTAATTGCAAACTCAATATTACCTGGCTAAAAATCAGCAGTGCATCAATTTTTTCTTCACCATAAATAAGGATTACAATCAATGCCGGGATGATGGCCAGCAACCGGGTGATCAGCCGCCGGGCCCAGGGATTAATCCGCAATTGTAAATATCCTTCCATGATGATCTGCCCGGCTAAAGTGCCGGTGATGGTGCTGCTTTGTCCTGCTGCTATTAATGCGATGGCAAATAATTTGGGTGCCACATTACCAAGAAAACCGGGTAATAAACGGTGTGCTTCTTTAATTTCAGCCACCTGCGAATTACCGGTTTCAAAAAAAACTTTGGCTGCTAAAATGAGGATAGCAGCATTCACAAAAAAAGCAAGGTTCAATGCAATGGTACTGTCTATCCGGTTAAATTTAATTGCCTGTTTGATGCCTTCATCGGATTGTTCAATCTTTCTTGTTTGCACCAAAGCAGAATGCAGGTAAAGGTTGTGCGGCATTACCGTAGCGCCGATGATGCCGATGGCAATATACAATGCTTCATCATTTTGTAACCGTGGGATAAATCCTGATGCAATGGCAGTGATGCCGGGCTTGGCCAAAATAATTTCTATTAAAAAAGAAATGGCCACCACGGCCACCAGGGCAATGATAAAAATTTCCATTTTTCTCATGCCGAGTTTTTGTAAATACAGCAACAGGAAAGTATCCAGTACAGTGATGGATACACCCCAGGTGAGGGGCAGGCCGGTGAGCAGTTGTATGCCGATTGCCATGCCCAGCACTTCTGCCAGGTCGCAGGCGGCAATGGCAATTTCGGCCAGCACATAGAGGGCGTAATTTATTTTTTTGGGGTAAGCTTCCCTGTTGGCCTGTGCCAGATCCCTGCCTCTTACAATGCCGAGCCTTGCCGACAAACCCTGCAGCAACAGGGCCATCAGGTTGCTCATGAGCAATACCCAGATAAGGCTGTAACCAAATTTACTGCCACCCTGCAGGTCGGTAGCCCAGTTGCCCGGATCCATGTAGCCCACGCTGATGAGGTAGGCGGGCCCTAAAAAGCTGAGTGCTTTTCTCCAGCCAGCTTTTTTGTGCAGGGTGGTGTCAATGCTTTGGTGCACCTCACTTAAAGAGTTATCATTATCTACCTGGTTGATCATATTAATGCAGGAGGCAGTGCCTCATAATTTTTTTTAACAGTACAAAGAAATAGTTGTTTGCAAAATAAAACAGTAAGCGAACAGGCAGCTGCTGTTGTTTATTGCTGGCGAATAAAAATACACCTAAAGCAGGGAATGATGAAAAATTTTATTTTAGTTAACTAAATATAAAATTAGACAAGCTTAAATTGTGTATTCATTTTGAGGTATCAAAATAAAACTCAAAGTTGTAATTTGGTAAAATAAAATTCATCATTATGCGGCAGCAAATTGGTTCCGGCTCACCATGGGAAGATGTGGTGGGTTATTCAAGGGCAGTAAGGGTTGGCAATATTATAGAAGTAGCAGGCACCACTGCTATGGACGGGGAAACATTGATTGGTAAAGGCGATGTGTACCTGCAGACAAAATTCATTTTTACTAAAATTGAAAAAGCGTTGCAGCAGTTGGGTGCTTCTCTTAAAGATGTGGTTCGTACCAGGATGTTTGTAACCAATATTGCCGATTGGGAAATGGTGGGCAAAGCACACGGCGAATTTTTTGCTGCGATAAAACCGGTGGCTACGATGGTGGAAATGAGCCGGTTGATTGATGGTGATTTGTTGATTGAGATTGAGGTGACGGCAGTGATTGATGCGTAAGTAAAGTGCAGGTGTTATTTAAATGAAAGCTTAGTAACGGGGAGACAACGAACAGAGTCCGGCGCCTGATGGGGATACTATTTTTTTAATCCAGCGATTAAATTAATGGTAAGGGCCACTACAAATGTGTTTAATGCAAATGATAACAGCCCATGAACAAGTGCTGTTCTGCGTACATTTCGAGAAGCTATCTCTACATCTGAGACTTGAAAAGTCATGCCGATTACAAAAGAAAAATAGGCAAAGTCGAGGTAATCAGGTTTATTCTTACCAGGGAATTTTAGTGGTTCGTCACTTGATGGATTATCATCTTGTTTAAAATAATACATATTAGCATAGTGGAAAGTAAATATTGTGTGTACTAAAATCCAACTAACTATCATACTTGCAATGGATATAACTATGGTAAGCGTTTCTTGAGTCTGCATCTTATCTGATACCATTAGTAATAGTACAGTAAGCATACTTGCAAAAGAACTGAGCAGGATACTTATGAATACGAAAAGCCGACTTCCATCTTCCTGATTGGCCTTTTTTACAATTTCAGAAACAGGTAGTTTAAAGAAAACAATCATACTGGTAATAATAAAGGTCAATGCAAATGTGACCCATAGTATAGGAATAATCAGTATCAAGTCTAAATGATTGTTATAAATACATAAAAAAGCAGTTAGTGAAGTAAAAAGACTTAGCAATATGCGTTGTAAAGGATGCATATTTAAAAATATATTTCTCCTTTTCTTAGTAATAGTCATATCAAAATTCATTTTAAATAAATAGAAAAGATTACAATTTAAAGTAAATATTTTATTAAGCTTATCCAATTACTGGTGAGGGTTAAAACAGATGATGCAAGCTTCATGATTAACCTTTATTGCCCTGGGATGGATATATATAAGCCTGTTATTTATAAATGCAGAGGCTCCATTTATCGTTGCAGTTGATATATTTATGGTTGCCGTGGCTCCATTTATCGTTGCAGTTGACATATATATGGTTGCAGTTGGCTTATTTATGGTGGCAGTTGACATATATATGGTTGCAGTTGACTTATTTATCGTTGCAGTTGACATATTTATCGTTGCAGTTAGCTTATTTATGGTTGCAGTTGGTTTGTTTGTTAATGCAGTTGCTTTGTTTGACTGAGCAGGTGCAGAAAAATAAAAAGCTGTAAGCTGATGTATTCTTTTACAAGAAATAACGCTTACAGCTTTTGCTATTGTTTACACTTTAACTGTTTTGAACCTGAGACCGCTTACCTGTTTGTAACGGGGGCTTGAAGCACCAAAAGCACTTTTGATATAACTTTTAGCATCTATGGCTACGGCTACCAATCCTTTTATGGGAGCATAGAGTACATTGTTTCGGTCGAGTGCTTTATTGTTGTAATCGGTGTATGTATTGTCAACATTTGTGTTGGCTGTTTTTAATGCTGCGACCTTTGTGCCTAATGCTGCGGTTTTTAAATCTGCTTCGTTTGGTTTATATAATGGCTCCTGCGATACCAACTCGGTGAGTGCGCCGCAATGTTCTACCTGCTGATCGTAACTGAGTTGTGAGACGGATATGGTTTTGGGTACGGGTGTATTGGGATCGGCCGGGGGCGCTGCTTTTTTTGATGCCCGTGAACCCTGGATTTTTCGATTGATGGTTCTTGCATCTTTAATGATACCCTGGCCTGCACCGCTTACAGCGAGTGCATTTACAATACGGGTGGATAAGGATTTGATGTCTTTGAACTCTAACTGCCTTGCATTGACGGCATTGGTGTAAGTGACTTTTGATTGCCTGAAAGCGTCCATAGCAGCACCTGTATTTGTGAAGACGGTGCCGAGTGCGGCTACTGAAAGCGCTGTATTGCTGGGATTGTAGTCGCCACCATAACTGGTGCAAAAGGAAATTAATTTTTCGAAGTTGGCTACATTTTTTGCATGACCTGTTTCGGATGTGCTTGCCATAGTGTTGTTGTTTTAATTTTTTAAAAGAAATTGTTTACGGTGTAAAAAATGGAAAAAATATTTTTTTATACAAGGGTGTTTTAACGGTATTTTTTTAGGGTGATTTAACCCTGCTGGTTGTAGAATTTTTACTACAAAGTGTAGTGTGGAGTTTTTTGATTTGATACTAATGAACAAATTTGTGTTCAACATTATTTCGTTGAGGGGGAATGATGCAACTGTGAACTGAAGCCTCCGGAAGTATGCCGTTGGTAGTAGATTAGACGGCGGCGCTTTCAGGTTTAAGAGTGCGCTTGCAGATAGATTAGGGAACAACAACAGTGGCAAAAGTTAGATAGCCTTACTGCCTAACTCTTTTTGCTGTAGGCACAAGCGGACGCTTGCGCCAATAGGGGGGAAAACTTTTGTCCGTTTTCAATTCTTGCATATGTCAATGGAATTTTGTCCAATTCACTGTCTTGTGAAACTCTCAAAGTTGAATTGAGTTTTTCAAATTCAATATTTATAGCATTTTGAAGTCCACCGACTTCGTCCAACTCAGGATACATTGTCTGGATAGGTGTCTTTGATTTAAAGATTTTAAAAAGTCTGTCTAACATTTTTTAATTGTGAATAGTGTCGCACTAAACTTACTGCTAACGAACAGGGCTTTGCGATGTTGGGGGATTTGAAAAACGTCAAGCCCGGAACCGCTGCCGATTGAAAAGCAAATGTACAAGATAACAACCAAAAGCCCACCGATGTTTGTCCTGCCCTAACAACTGCTGCCATGTTGCTAAAGATGAAGATTACAATGTCCTGCCCCAATATTGCAAAACCCCATGTTAGCGGCAGTATTATTTGTCTCTGTTGAGTACTTCCTCTATTTGTTTATAGATTCTAATTAATTTTTCGTAGGCTGGATTGTCTGTATGAAACAAAAATGAAGTGTATAGTTTTTGAACATTTTGTGCGTCAATTTCTACGGTTATGACGTTGTCAATTTTCATCACATAATTTTTGTGTTCAGAGTTTTTATACCACCTATCAAAAATTTTATGTCTTTGTATTGCCTTTTCATTATCATCAGAACAAACATAAATCAATGAATTTTCAACTTTTTGAAAAAAACGTTCAATAATGTCTTCGATAGTTTTAGACACTTTAGCGTCATAAGATTCTACTTCGTCAGTAGCTTTTTCAATAACTAACTGAAAAATATTTGGAATTTCTTCTCCTGAAATTGTAGAAAATGTCTCGTCAACAATAAATGCGACCCGATATAAAATACTGTTTTTGGTCGTAAAGTTGTAGGTATTCGTTATCTCGTCAAAAACGTAATTATAATGGTTTTGCAAACTTAATACCCTTTTTAGTTAATGTTTGTATTGGCGTTTTTCCCTTGATGTATGAACGCACAAATTCCTTGTCAGTCACCATTTTGGCAACTGATTTTAAAATAGTCTTTTTAGAGATGCTTTCATTTTTCATACTCGTAAAGTTACAAATTCAACTTTAAACTTTCATAGTTTTTTTTGTTTTAGCAGATTGTTTACGGTTTGGAGGAAATATTGCCGCTAACGTTCGAGTATTGCTGCAGTTGGGGAATTGACCAACTGTCTGCCCGGAACTGAAGCTAAATTAATAAACAAAAGTTGAAGTTAACTTACAAAAGCCCAATAGAATTCCGTCCGCCGAAACCAAAGCTTGGATATGCACTGCTGCTGATAGTACTTCCGTCCAGCCCCACTTGCAGCAAGCATCTATGTAAAAGCGGTAATTTGAAAGTCTCTAAAATTCAAAAAGATGAATCAAATTCAAACTACCGCTGTTCCAAAGTTATTTATTGGAATGGACGTACACAAAAAAAGCTGGACAGTACATTTCAAAA
>JANMJU010000177.1:0-37308 GCA_031371545.1 Chitinophagaceae bacterium | reverse complement strand
ATCCAGTACAGGATAGGCTTCTGGTTTTAATTCGGCTTTGCCTGTTTCAAAAGTACAGTTGTCCAGTACAAATGATTTTGGTGCTTCGAATTGTATATTTATATTAATTGGCTTTTTTACAAATTGATTTTCTTTCAATGCAGGAATATCCAGCACATTGTAGATTATAGAATCCTGGAAGCCTAATATATAGATTTCATATTTGGCGCCGGTAGGGAGCCGGAGTGTAAATTTCCCGTTTGGGTCAGACAGTCCTTGATATTCCCTTCTGTTAAGTGTGCTCCTGAAAACAACGATCTCGTTGTTAAGCACGTCACCCGTTTTTGCATCTGCTATAGATACATCTACTTGTGCATCTTTTGGAAGAGTTGCATTTTGGTATGGACTATTTGTCTGATTTTCTGGTTTTATCGTGTTCCCATAAGATGAAAAATCATAGTTTCCTTTACCGTTCATGACCGTTAATAAATTATTACCTAAGTCGAGTTGAACCAATCCCAATCTTCCTATTACTGATTGGCCTAATAAAAGAGGAGCATCTAAATTTCTAATAATTGAAGCTCTTACGTTTGTTAGTCTGAGTCCTGCAAATTCAATTTCTTTGAGATTAATTATAACACCTTCCGATAGCTCACCATTTGCATTGGAATAATTTGCCTTGCCTACAATATCTGTTGGACTCAAGTATCCATTTTTTAACATAAACAAAGCTTCGGTTAGTGAAATTGTGACATCCGCCGCCCCTGTATCAAAAATAAATGAAAGATTTAATCCATTTACTTTACAAGGAACAATTGAAACTCCTCCTTCCCTTTTCATCTTTATTGTAGTCTGAGAAAATAAATCGTTTTTAGAAAGTAAGACTAAAAAAATCAGTAAGAATTTTTTCATAACATATCAAATTTGCTCTCAAAGATAAAATTAAAATTTAAACGTCGCATTTTTCAATTATTGTGTCATATCCATTTACCTATTGTTAATAAAAGCATATTCGCTACAACCGCTGCTGTGTGATGGCCACCATTTCTTTTTTCCAGCTGTTGAAATCACCCGCCATAATATGCTTCCGGGCTTCCGCCACCAACCATAAATAAAAAGCCAGGTTGTGTACGCTGGCAATGGTAAGCCCCAGCATTTCTTTTGCTTTTATCAAATGCCGCAGGTATGCCTTGCTGTAATAATTACTCACTTCGCAATCAATGCCATCATCAATGGGTGAAAAATCCTGCTCCCATTTTTTATTGTCAATATTGATAACACCTTTGGATGTAAAGAGCATGGCATTTCGGCCATTACGGGTGGGCATCACACAGTCAAACATATCCACTCCCAATGCAATGCACTCCAGAATATTCCACGGTGTGCCCACACCCATTAAATAACGTGGTTTTTGTGTCGGCAGTATATCGCAGCACAACTCTGTAAACACATACATTTCTTCTGTTGGCTCTCCCACACTAAGTCCGCCAATGGCATTGCCGGTGGCATTTTTAGAAGCAATAAATTCTGCCGAAGCCACCCGGAGATCTTTGTAAGTACTGCCCTGCACAATGGGAAATAAATTTTGTGTGTAGCCATATTTATCCGGTGTAGTGTTGAACCTTTCAAAACAACGGTCGAGCCAGCGGTGTGTAAGCTCCATACTTTTTTTGGCATAAGTATAATCGCTGGGATGTGGCGGACATTCATCAAAAGCCATGATGATATCACCGCCGATAATGCGTTGGATGTCCATCACTTTTTCGGGGCTGAACAAATGTTTGCTGCCATCAATATGCGATTGAAACATTACACCTTCTTCATTTATCTTCCGGTTGTTGGCCAATGAAAAAACCTGGTAGCCGCCGCTGTCTGTCAGTATCGGTTTTGGCCAGCCATTAAATTGATGCAGACCACCTGCTGCTTCCATCGTTTCTAATCCGGGGCGGAGATACAAATGATAAGTGTTGCCCAAAATAATTTGTGCCTGCACATCTTTGATGAGCTGCTGCTGGCTTACTGTTTTTACACTGCCTACCGTGCCCACCGGCATAAAGATGGGAGTGAGTATTTCGCCATGATCCGTTGTGATCTTCCCGGTTCTTGCTTTGGTATCCTTGTCGGTATGTTGCAATTGAAATGTAAGTGCTGCCATAAAAAAATCCGTCCGGCTAAAAGCGAACGGGATGCAAATATAAATTTCATAATCCATTCCCCGGCCAAAGACGCAAGTGCTGTATAAAGCTTGGTAAGAAGGCTGTTGCAACAATGTTAGTAATATGCTGAAAACAGGAAGCGGTATTTTTTTTTCATCCCTTATTTTTGCAGCAATGAACCTTCACCAACTCTTACTGCACTGGCATGGCATTTTATTCATCGTGTTCTGCGCCATTACGCTGATACAAATTTTTTACTACCTGTTTTTTTTTCTGCGGCTGGCTTTTTATAAAGCTAAGCCCAAAGAAACATCGCAAACACACCCGGTGTCGGTAATTATTTGTGCCAGGGATGAAGCAGCCAACTTAGCCAAGAACCTGCCGGGATCGCTGGTGCAGCAATACAGCACCACTCATGAAGTGATAGTGGTAAATGATAATTCATTTGATGACAGTAAATATTTGCTGGAGGGATTTCAAAAAGAATTTAAGCAACTGCATATTGTAGAACTGAAGCAGGAAGCCATTCTGATACCGGGCAAAAAATTTCCATTGAGCATGGGCATTAAAGCTGCTAAGTATGAAATTGTATTATTGACAGATGCAGACTGTGTGCCTGCAAGTGAATACTGGATTGATAAAATGCAGGCAACCTACAATGACAATACTGAGATTGTGTTGGGCTATGGTGCTTATTATAAAAAGCCCGGCCTGCTGAATAAAATACTCCGCTGGGAAACTTTTCATACCGCACTGCAATACTTTAGTTATGCACTGGCAGGCAAAGCATACATGGGTGTGGGAAGAAACCTGAGTTATAAGAAAACAATTTTTTTCCGGCACAAAGGTTTTTCATCACACAACCATGTGGCCAGTGGTGATGATGATTTATTTATAAATATGGCTGCCACCAAACGCAACACCAAAATAAATATTGACAAAGAAACTTTTACGCTGAGTGAACCGGCTAAAACATGGAGCCAGTGGATAAAACAAAAAAGCCGGCACTACAGCACAGGTAAATTTTACAAGCCGCTGCATAAATTTTTGCTGGGATTATATTCGTTTTCGCATTTTCTTTTTTATCCATTGCTGGCTGCCAGCATTGTTTTTTTTAATTGGCAATGGGCACTGATTGTTTTTGGAATAAGGTTTTTAATACAGGCAATTATTTTTTACCCGGTAGCAAAAAAGTTGGATGAAAAAGATTTGTACCCGTTATTTTTATTTTTTGATGTGTGGATGTTTTTTTATTATTTGTTGTTTTCTGTTTCGCTGGTGAAGAAGCCGGGGGCTACATGGAAATAGCGGCCTCCTCAACCCCTCCGAAGGAGAGGCTTAAAGGCAAGCGTTCAAAACTTTAAATATTTGCTGAGTAGCTGGATGTTTGAGTTATTGATGATTAAAGATTTAATGATGATGTGGAAGATAAAATGTTTGGGAAAGAAACGAAGTACCGCTCCTTCGCTTTTGGGGAAGGAGTAGGAGGATGAGGCCAAAGATGGGCTTCGATAATGTGGGCAAAGTTCAATAAAAATTTGCCGTACAAATGAGTGACACAACGATGTTGAGCAAAGATAAAATGTCGGTTCAAAAAAAATTACATGGAAATACTTTTAAAATACTTCTCGGATTTTTCCGCAACACAGCATCAGCAGATGGCGGCATTGAAAGGACTGTATGCGGAATGGAATGAAAAGATCAACGTGATATCAAGAAAAGACATGGATAATTTTTATGAACACCATGTATTACATTCGCTGGCCATTGCCACCCAATTTGAATTTGGCAAAGACATGCAGGTACTGGATCTTGGCTGTGGCGGAGGTTTTCCGGGTATTCCGCTGGCGATTTTTTTTCCGGAAGTGCATTTTCATTTGGCAGACAGCATCAATAAAAAACTAAAAGTGGCGGCGGCTGTGGCAGAAGCAATTGGGCTTAGCAATGTGAGTACACAACACACCCGTGCCGAAGAAATAAAAGATAAAAAATTTGATGTGGTGATGTCAAGGGCCGTGGCACCGCTGAAAGATTTGTGGTGGTGGAGCAAACCCTTATTAAAAAAAGGCAGTAAACCCTGCGGACTTATTTGCCTGAAAGGCGGTGACCTTGCAACAGAAATTTTTGAGAGCGGATGCCGGCCAAGGATTTGGGAAATAGAAAAGATTTTTGATGAACCTTTTTTTAAAGATAAATTTTTGCTGCAGGTTGCATACTAATAATCAGGCATTTTCACTTTAGCTTATTACCTCTTCGGGGTATTGCACAGGAATTTTTTTTTTAGCACCTTTGTAAATACATGACAATCCCCATAGCAATAGTAGAAGATAATAATGATATCCGCCATGCTTTAGAGCAGATCATTGAAATGTCGGAAGGATATGAACTTTCCTGTTCCTGCATTAATGGTGAAGAGGCACTTGTATCAATTCCATATTCCCGTGCAAAAGTGGTGCTGATGGATATAAATCTCGGGGGCATTGATGGAATAGAATGTGTGAGGATATTAAAAGAGTCGAACCCGGAAATTTTATTTATGATGTGTACGGTGCTGGAGCAGGATGAAAAAATATTTGAAGCACTCACAGCCGGTGCCAGCGGATACATTCTTAAAAAAACAACTCCTTCCAAATTATTAGAAGCCATTAAAGAACTCTCCGAAGGCGGCTCGCCCATGAGCAGCCAGATAGCCCGTAAAGTAGTGGCTGCTTTTCAGCAAAAAGCACCGGTTGTTACCAACACAAGTGCTCCAGATGCTTTGGATGTGTTATCAAAAAGAGAAAAAGAAATCTTAGAGATGCTGTCCAAAGGTTTGCTGTATAAAGAGATTGCTGAAAAACTTTACCTGAGCGCCGAGACAGTAAAAAAACATGTGTACCACATTTACGAAAAGCTGCATGTAAGCAACCGGGTGGAAGCGGCAAACCGGTACTTTGGCAGGTAATTTTTTATAAAAATTTCCAGAGCCAGTTATCTGTTTGCGGCGTATCGCCGATGGGGAAATAATGTGTGTGGCCCGAATCTTTGAAGCCGCATTTTTCATAAAATCTTTTTGCCCTCAGGTTGTGTTCCCACACACCGAGCCACAGCACTTCGTATTTATTTTGCCTGGCAAAGTCTTCTGCAAAATTTATTAATTGCTGTGCTGTTCCTTTGCCATGAAAATTTTTATCTACATAAATTCTTTTCAGTTCCAGCGCCTTCCATTTTTTCATTAATTCAAAATGGCTGTAGTCTTCCATCATGCGTACATAACCGGTGGCAACGCCATTGGTTTCTGAAAAAAAATAATAATCTTTTTCATTGGCCAATTCCATTTTTACCTGGTCGAGGTTGAAATATTCCTGCAGGAATTGCTGCATATCCTGATCGGTGCAGGTGCCGTTGAAAGTGTCGTAAAAAGTTTGTCTGCCCAGGGCTGATAATAATTCAGCATCTTGTATTGTGGCCCTGCGGATGATTGACTGCATAAGAAAAAAATTCAAAAATTTAGTACCAACCAGCATACAACAGCTAGCTAATTCAAAGGAATGAAATGTTGCATTTTGTATAAGGTGGTGAAGGTAATAAGATTCCCTATTTATATTCTGTTGTCAAACTAATTTTAGATAAATAAAGAAGCCGATAATAAAAATAAAATGGATTAAAGCCGAAAATTTATTTGTCTTGTCGCCTTTATATGTTTTAATGAAGTTTACAATTAACAGTATTGCACTTATAAAAGGTAATAACATAAAGCCAAGTATCCCAAGTCCTGGTGTACAAGATCCAGATGGTGAACTTTCTTCAAGTAGATAAATTAAAATTGCAGCAATCAAATAAAAGAAAATTGTCAACCAGATTTTCTTTATCAAAGGGTTTGTAAAATTAATTTTCATTTGTCAATATGAATTGTGGTCGTGCAACATTTCAGCCAACATTTGTATTGCTACCTACTAAAACTAACCAATAGCATCAATACAACCAAAACCACAATTAGGTGAGCTATAAATTAGTAACTATGAATTAAAAGCGTTGATCAGCGATATAAAGATGAAGGGATGCCGGATAGGAGTGGAAAGCCCGGTGAAGCCTGTGTGTTGGCGCTGTGCCGGACTTGCAACGGATAGCCGGAACCAAAGCGGATGAAAGAAATACAGTTGACAGCTCCAATAAAAATTTTACCTTTTAGTACGGTTCAGGTCGCTTGAAGCGCCCCGACTCTTTAGTGGTGCCTAATAAAAAAGCCCACTCCAAAATGAAGTGGGCTATATTTTATACCCGTAAAATAACTCCCCTTTAGGGAATGGGGGTTTAATAACGGTAATGTTCAGCCTTAAACGGACCTTCTTTTGGTATGCCTAAGTAAGCCGCCTGTTCTGTTGTAAGTTCATCCAATTCCACACCAATTTTGCCAAGGTGCAGGCGGGCAACTTTTTCATCTAAGTGCTTTGGCAATACATACACTTCGTTTTTGTAGCTGGCGTTGTTAGTCCACAACTCAAGCTGTGCAAGGGTTTGGTTGGTGAATGAATTACTCATTACAAAACTTGGATGGCCGGTAGCACAACCTAAGTTTACCAAACGGCCTTCTGCCAGGATGATGATGTCTTTACCTTCTACATTATAAATATCCACCTGTGGTTTGATGGTATCTTTTGTATGACCGTAGTTGGTGTTGAGCCAGGCCATATCAATTTCAATATCAAAGTGGCCGATGTTACAAACAATTGTTTTGTCTTTCATCAACCTGAAATGTTTTTCAGTAATCAAATCCCTGCAACCGGAAGCAGTAACAACAATGTCCGCTTCCTGTACAGCTTTGATCATTGGCTTTACTTCAAAGCCATCCATTGCAGCCTGCAAAGCACAGATAGGATCAATCTCAGTAACGATTACACGGCAGCCTGCACCTTTCAGTGAAGCAGCACTTCCTTTACCCACATCACCATAACTACCTACTACGGCTACCTTACCAGCCATCATCACATCGGTGGCACGGCGGATAGAATCTACCAAAGATTCTTTACAACCGTACTTGTTATCAAATTTAGATTTGGTTACAGAATCATTTACATTGATTGCAGGAACTGGCAAAGTGCCGGCAGCCATCCTTTCATATAAACGGTGAACACCGGTGGTAGTTTCTTCTGATAAACCTTTTATGTTGGTAATCAGCTCTGGATATTTATCAAAAACGATGTTGGTCAAATCACCACCATCATCCAAAATCATATTCAACGGACGGTCTGCACCACCAAAGAACAATGTTTGTTCGATACACCAATCCGCTTCTTCCTGGTTTTGACCTTTCCATGCAAATACACCGATGCCTGCAGCAGCGATGGCAGCAGCAGCCTGGTCTTGCGTAGAAAATATATTGCATGAACTCCATTTTACTTCAGCACCTAAAGCGATTAAAGTTTCAATCAGTACAGCCGTCTGAATGGTCATGTGCAGGCACCCGGCAATCCTTGCACCTTTCAGTGGCTGGCTTGGTCCGTACTCTGCTCTTAATGCCATCAGTCCGGGCATTTCTGCTTCGGCTAACCTGATTTCTTTACGGCCCCAATCGGCAAGACTGATATCAGCCACTTTATTTTTGAGGCTGAAGTCAATAGAATTTTTAGTGATAGTTGACATATTTTTTTATTTAGGACACAAATGTACTAAGTATAGAATAATATTCTAAGGATTTGCATAAATTTGGGAGATAATACTTTAATGACATTTTAAACAGCACATAATCCTTTTTAAGCATGGCAAAAGCTGCTAAAACAGAACAAACCGCTACTACCAATATTTCCCTGGATGCAAAAGACATTGCAATCTTGGCATTGCTGCAGCAAAATGCCCGGATGACGGTGAAGGAAATTGCAGATAAAGTACACCTGAGTACCACACCGGTTCATGAACGCATCAAGCGGCTGGAGGCAAGCGGTGTGATAAAACAATATGCCACGCTGGTGGATCATACAAAAGTGAAAAAAGGATTGATCGCTATTTGTTATGTGAGTTTGAAAGAGCATAATAAAACAGCGGGCACCAAATTCATCAAAGCCATTACTGCTATGACGGAAGTGATAGAGTGTTATAATATTTCTGGTGAGTTTGATTTTATGCTGAAGGTGGTGAGTGAAGATATGAATGCGTACCATGATTTTCATGTAAACAAATTAAGCAGTGTGGAGAACATGGGGCATGTGCAGAGTGTGTTTGTTATTGGTATCATAAAACAAACACACCAGTTGGTTTTTTAATTTACTTTTAATTGAATATTTTGAATACCCAGAAATAAAAAAATTTATAAATGAAAAATTACATCTCCACCTTCATCATTGCAGTTGCCTGCATCATTGCATTTTGGATTATCGGCAATGCCTATAAATACAAATTCAAATCAACGGAAAACATTACTGTAACCGGGCTGGCAGAAAAAGATTTTACCAGCGACCAGATTGTATGGACGGGTAATTACAGCCGCAAGATGATGGATTTAAAAAGTGCTTATTCTTTGTTGAAAGAAGATGAAGGGAAAATCAGAAATTACCTGAAAGCCAAAGGTGTGGCCGATGCTGAACTCGTTTTTTCTGCTGTGAATATTGATAAAGACTTTACCAATAAATTTGATGCAGACGGTAAACAGATTGGCAGCGAATTTACGGGCTACAACCTGAAACAAAATATTACAGTAGATTCCAAAGATATCAGCAAGGTGGAAAAAATTTCAAGAGAAGTAACAGAGCTGATTGAAAGTGGCATTGAATTTAATTCCTCCTCCCCTTCTTACTACTACACCAAACTCTCTGAGCTAAAAGTGGACCTGCTTGCCAAAGCCAGTACTGATGCCAGACAACGGGCCGAGACCATTGCAAAGAATGCAGGCAGCGGCTTGGGTAAAATAAAGAAAGCGACAATGGGAGTGTTTCAGATAACTGGGCAGAACAGTAATGAAGATTACAGTTATGGCGGGGCTTTAAATACTTCCTCAAAAAATAAAACAGCGAGTATTACAATTAAGATTGACTTTGCGGTGGAGTAGTTTTTAGGGTTTTATTTATTTTAAGGATATTTTTTTAAGAAAAAAGCAATCGCTGCACCAATTTTTTTTACAATAACAACTTCTTTTATTGAATGGTGATTTTTATCTCCGGAGCAAAAAACAGGCGGCCCTGTTTATCTTTTACTACAATATCGAAAAAATATAATTGCTCGCCGGCGTGCAGTTGATCTGCAATATTTGACTTCCATATTTCAGGCAGTGGTGTTACGGTAAATTTATCTGCTACCAAATCACTTTGCGGAGATGTCTTTCCGGTTTCTTCATCTTCTGTTACACCAATTCTTTTATAAGCAAACTGATAAGAATAAACCGGGTAGCTGTTATTTTTATCATCGGTAATCTTAAGGGGCAGGGTAACAACCTGAGCTCCTTCCGAAGCAGAGCAGGTGCCTGCCACCCCGGTAAATTTTCCCAGGAAAGATTTTACTGAAGGTGGTTTAAATTTCACAATGGGAGTGCCAGCAGTTTTCTTTGGCTGTTGTGCCACAGTATTGCCAGCGATAAAGAAAAAGCCAGTTGCCAATAAACCGCCGGCAAGTAGTAGTCTTATATTCATTGTAACGAAATTTTAAGTACAACGAAATTAAAGTGTAATTAGTATAGTTAATGTTAATTCAGCGCTGCCAGGCTTTCTTCAATTGTATTTATTCTTGCTACAGTATCCGCTTGTTTTTTTTGCTCTAATGCAAGCACATCCGGCTTTGCATTTTGTACAAATTTTTCGTTGCTTAATTTTTTTATCACCGATTGCAGAAAATTTTGCTGGTGGGCAAGATCTTTCAGCAGATCTGATTTTAATGTTTCGCTATCCAGTTGTTTTTCTGATTCAATATAAAATTTATCATTCTCCACCACCACTACAATGGTATTGGCAACTGTATCGCTGCAGTAAGCAATAGAAACAGCATTTACCTGCTTGCTTAAAATATTTTCGATTGCTTTGTACGCCGCTTCTCTGGCTGTTTGCACATGCAGTATGATAGTATCTTTTGGTTTCACCTGGTTTTTATTCCGGGCATCCCTCAATGCAGAAATTACTTTTTTCAACAAATCACCTTGTTGTAAAATAGTTTTGTCTGTTACCTGTGTGGCAGCAAAAAGCTTTACACACAAATCTTCTTTCTGCTCATTCAGCAAATGATAAATTTCTTCCGTAACAAACGGCATAAACGCATGCAGCAACTGCATGAGCTCTTCAAAAAATAAAACTGTTTTATTGTACACTGCTGCTTCAATAGGCTGTTCAAAACCCGGCTTCACCCATTCCAAATACCAGCTGCAGAAATCATCCCAGATCAAAGAGTAAACTGTTTTCAATGCCTCACTCAACCGGAACTGTTTCATCAATCCATCCACTTCTGTTTTTACTTCATTCAGTCTATTGCTAAACCAATCAATCGCAAAGTTGTGAATAGGCAATTGTGAATTATCTAGGTTAGTGCCCATTGACAATTGACCATTGACCATTGACGATTGCCTTCCCTCCCACATCTTCACCAGCTTCAATGCATTCCACAATTTATTATTGAAATTTCTTCCCTGCTCCAATGCACTTTCATCAAACATCAAATCATTTCCTGCAGGAGAACTTACCATGATGCCAAACCGCACTGCATCTGCACCGTAGGTGTCAATCAATCCAAGCAGGTCTGGTGAATTGCCCAATTGCTTGCTCATTTTTCTACCCTGCTTATCCCTCACCATGCCAGTAAAATAAACATCTTTAAAAGGTGGCTTACCTTCATATTCATAACCCGCCATAATCATCCTCGCCACCCAAAAGAAAATAATATCCTGCCCAGTTACCAATGTGGTAGAAGGGTAATAATATTCAGCTTCTTTATTTCCCGGATGACTGATGCCTTTAAAAACTTCCATCGGCCAAAGCCAGGAAGAAAACCAGGTATCAAGTACGTCTTCGTCCTGTGTTAATACTCCTTCACTTATAACTAAGTCAAATTTTTCTTTAAATTTTGCGATAGCGTCTTGTTCATTTTCTGCAACCACATACTGATCAAAACGTAAATACCATGCAGGTATCCTTTGGCCCCACCAAAGCTGTCGGCTGATACACCAGTCTTTAATATTTTCCAGCCAGTGGCTATAAGTATTTTTCAATTTGGCAGGATGAAACTGTATTGTATCATCTGTTACAGATTGCAGGGTTTCAGGATTTTTCTGCATGAATTGCTGCATGTCTATAAACCACTGCATAGATAACTTATGTTCAATTATAGCACCTGTTCTTTCACTCGTACCAACTTGTCCTTTATAGTCTTCTATTTTTTCTATCTGATTAAGTTCACCAATATCATCAACAATCTTTTTCCTTAATTCAAATCTATCCATCTTTGTATAAGAGAGAATTAATTCTGAAGGATTTTCTTCCATCAACTCAAATGGGGTAAACTTTCCGTTTATATCCAGCGTATCAATCGCTTTCAGATTGTGTTTAATCCCAAGCATATTATCATTCTTGTCATGCGCCGGGGTAATCTTTAATGCACCCGTTCCAAAATCTGCCGTAACATACTCATCTGCAATGATGGGAATTTTTCTGTTAATGGCAGGCACAATGACTTCTTTGCCAATCAAATTTTTATAACGTTCATCATCCGGGTTTACACAAATGGCCACGTCGCCCAAAATTGTTTCTGGCCTTGTGGTAGCCACCGTTATGCTGCCGCTGCCATCAGCAAATTTGTAACTAACATAATACAGTTTAGAATCCACTTCTTTAAAAATCACTTCCTCATCACTCAATGCAGTAAGGCTTACCGGATCCCAGTTTACCATTCTTTTACCACGGTAAATAAGCCCCTTACTGTACAGGTCAATAAAAACTTTGATTACACTTTTATAGTAATCTTCATCCATCGTAAAGGAGGTTCGGTTCCAATCCAAACTGCAGCCCAACTTTTTTAATTGCTGCAAAATGATGCCGCCATATTTTTCTTTCCATTCCCATGCATAACTTAAAAATTCATCTCTTGTTAAAGATGATTTTGCAATCCCTCTTTCCCTCAGCATGGCCACTACTTTGGCTTCGGTGGCAATAGAAGCATGATCAGTTCCCGGCACCCAGCAGGCATTTTTTCCCTGCATCCTTGCCCGGCGGATTAAAATATCCTGGATGGTATTGTTGAGACAATGCCCCATGTGCAGCACCCCGGTTACATTTGGCGGCGGTATCACAATCGTGTAAGGCTCCCGGTTATCCGGCGTGCTGTTAAAGTATCCTTTATCCAGCCAATGTTGATACCATTTTGCTTCTGCTTCTGTAGGAATATAATTTTTACTCAGTTCCATGCCCCTATCCCCTAAAGGGAGATTACTTTTTTGGTGAATGATTGTAGTTTTTTTGCAACAGGCATTTGTTCTTTGTGGCAACATCGTTGTGTCACTCACTTGTACCGCATACCATCAGGCAACTTTTTTTACATTATTATTTGGCAGCAAATGTACGAATTGAGACCGCATTATTAATTGCATTTTATTGAAAGATGATACCACTGGTTCTTTGCTGCAACAAGAAAAAATCAACCGCTACCATTGAAAATTGCATTTATATTTACCACCTCAAATATTTCACTTGCAAAGATCTACGCAAAATCTCCGGCTTCAAAAAATCATCACCGTAATTGGCATTGTGCTTTTTATCATTAAGGTACTTGCATGGTATCTTACCGGTTCAGTAGCTATTTTAACTGATGCACTGGAAAGCACCGTCAATGTGGTTGCAGGCCTTATCGGGGTGTACAGCCTGTATGTAAGTGCCAAGCCTAAAGACCACGACCATCCTTACGGGCATGGTAAAGCCGAATTTATTTCTGCTGCTGTAGAAGGCACTTTAATTACAGTGGCCGGGCTGATCATTATTTATGAAGCTATCAACAACCTTATTCATCCCCATAATATTAAGCAACTGGACTTTGGTATTTTGCTGGTAGCCTTTACTGCGGTGATCAATTATATTGCCGGGGCGATTTGTATCAATACAGGCAAAAAAAATAATTCACTGGCACTTATTTCCAGCGGCAAACATTTGCAGACAGATACTTATTCTACAGTGGGCATAATAGCCGGGCTGGCATTAATTTATTTTACAAAAATATGGTGGGTTGACAGTGCCGTGGCGATGCTGTTTGCATTTATCATTATGTTTACCGGTTACAAAATTGTGCGTACATCCATTGCCGGCATTATGGACGAAGCTGATGAAACCCTCATCACAAAACTGGTAGCAACACTGAATGCAAACCGAAGAGAAAACTGGACAGACCTGCATAACCTGCGTATCATCAAATATGGCGGCACCCTGCATCTGGATTGCCATCTTACAGTGCCCTGGTACCTCAATGTACATGAAGCTCATAAAGAAATAGACGCTTTGTCATACCTGGTAAAAAAAGAATTTGGTGAATCGTTAGAACTGTTTGTCCACTCCGATGGCTGCCTCGATTTTAGTTGTGCCATCTGTACCAAACAAGATTGCAAAGTGCGGCTGCATCCATTTGAAAAAAAGATTGAATGGACTGTAGAAAATGTATCCCTAAACATAAAACATCAATTGTGATGCCACTCGATGACAACTACTGGAGTAACCGTTACAGCAACAATACTGCGGCATGGGATATAGGTAAAATCAGTACTCCATTAAAAGAATATATTGACCAATTAACCAACAAAGAAATTTCTATCCTCATACCGGGCTGTGGCAATAGTTATGAAGCGGAATATTTTTTACAAAATGGTTTTTTAAATATTACCCTCATTGATATTTCTTCTTTACTCTGCAAACAATTAGAAGAAAAATTAGCCAGTAATTTACCCAGCCAATCAAAAATTATTTGTGGTGATTTTTTTGAAAATCCAGGTCAATATGATTTGATCATTGAACAAACTTTTTTCTGTACCTTAGAGCCTTCTTTCCGAAAAGCATATGCTGAAAAAATGTACCGGTTACTAAAGCCCGGCGGCAAATTGATTGGTGTGTTATTTAATAAGACATTTGAAAGTAATCCACCCTTCGGTGGCAGTGAAAGTGAATACCGGCAATTGTTTCAGCTAAATTTTATTATTGAAATAATGGCAGCATGTTACAATTCAATTACTCCGAGAAGAGAGGCTGAGCTGTTTATTAAATTGACTCGTAGAGAAATACTCCAGGCGTAGATTATTCCTTCTCAAAAGAAAAATAGTGGGCTTTAAAAACAGCCCCCGCCAGTAACAGTATTGCCAGCATAGTGGCAATATGATACCCCGATTTCTGCAAAAAGAAAATCATGATAAAAGAAATAAAAACCAGGAGTAAATACCTATCCATATTAAGGCCGCAGGCATACAAAATACCTGTGTAAAGAAAAAGTATGGATATTGAAGTAAGATAAAGTACAATGACATGCAATAGAGGAAGGTTACCATGATTATTTATCAGCATAAACCCGGCATCTGGCATCAATACGATGGCGTAGGTAATTAAATAAGTACCCACAATCTTTGGTAAGGCAAGTGGCATGTTTCGGCTAAACTTCAATTCAGTTTCTGAAAAACTGACACAATAAAAAACCAGGATGGCATGTGCTGTTAAAATTATCTGAAAAAAAATACTGAAAAAATCAGCATCAAAATGATTGCCGTTCCTGATAAAAGAAACAGACAGGAGCAGCAGGGAAAATATTTTTACCACTGCAAAGGTCATTTTTTTTGAATGAAAAATATGAGCCGTTAAATAAATGCTGTAGCTAAATGGCATGCTGTACAATGCACCAATTGCCGTTATTATTTTTTCAAAACGGCTGGGAATATTATTACGGTTGATGGCAGTGTAAAAAACAATACTACTCAATGCCAGCATCAGAAGTTGATAAACCTCTACCATCAATGCAGTAAGCCACATAGATTTATTGCAAGCCACATAAATAACAAAACCGGAATATAACAATACCGGAAAATACAAGAGTGTGCTAATGAAGCAATACAACAACAATTGCTTTGAAGGGGATATTGTTTTTAAAGTAAAGAGATAGCTGCTTTCTGCCGCTTTAATGGTAGTACTGCAAAATAAAAAGCATTTGACATTATACAGCAACCATCCTGCCCACACTACAGCCATAAAGACAGGTGAGCCAATCATACCCAATATCAAAGACTTGTGATATGAAATTAGTTGGCTTCCTTCAACCACACCAAAAAAGAAAAAAAACAAGAAAAGGAAAAAACCTGCATTCGAAATGTAGAACTGCTTCGCAAATACTTTTACTAAAAAGGTGGTGATTGCTTTCATGTTGTTTGTGACAGCAAAGTTTTTTCCTGCAGTAAAAGTGTAGTTGCAGTTTTCATCACCTCATTTGATAAAGGCTGGTGAGATGTAATCAAAAAAGATACACCCTGACTACTGTATTGTAAGATTGCTGATTGCAAAACTTCCACTGCTTCTACATCCAAAGCAGTCAGTGGTTCATCCAGCAGTATCAGTACCGGGTTGCCGGTAAAACCCAGCACCAGTGACAGTTTTTTCAGCATACCACTGGAATAAGTAGCTGTTTTTTGCCGCATAAATTTTGCCACTGCGAAACTGTCAAATAAGACTGTTGGAAAATTTTCTCCTTTAGTTTGTTTGTAAAAATCAATCAGATCGTTACCGCTTAAAAATACAGGATACTGAGGCTCTGCTTCGGCGTAGTTCACCACTTTTGTATAAGCCATTCTTTGCCGGTTAATATGCAAATCATTCACAGCAATATCACCTTCAAATGGAATTAAGCCTGCAATAGATTTAAACAAAGAAGTTTTACCAGACCCATTCTCCCCTTTTATCCAATAAGTGCCTGCGTTCAGGTTAAGTTGCTGGATTGATAAAACAGGCTCGGGATTGGAGGGATATTTTTTTATATAGTTGGTGATGGTGAGCATTGTAAAATTTATTTCCCTTCAAACAGCTTAGCCACTCCAAATGCTGCTGCAGCTGCCATTGCGCCAATCATCGTTACCCTCAATGCCCCCATCAAAGGATTAACACCAGTAACCTTGCTTTTAAAATAACCAAATATAAAAAGGCATGCCAGGGTAGCCACCACAGATATTTTTAATGCTTCTTCGGAATTGCTGATAAAGAAATAAGGACTCAGCGGAATGATTCCACCGACAATATAAGAAAGGCCGATGTTCATTGCACTTTTGGTAGCTCTTTTTGGATCTGGCTTCTCCAATCCCAATTCATACTTCATCATAAAGTCAACCCAGCGGTCTTTGTCCTGTGCTATTTCATTGGTTGCCTGTTCCTGCAGGGCAGGACTTAATCCAATATTGGCAAAAAATTCTTTTGTCTCTTCTAACTCACGGTGCCGCAGGTTTTCCACTTCATCATATTCTCTTTTTTGTTCGCTGCTGTAATGATCCTGCTCTGTTTTGCCAGCCAGGTAGCCACCCAATCCCATGGCAATACTGCCGGCACATATTTCTGCAATGCCTGCAATTACAATGATATTACTGCTACTAACAGCACCGCTTAGCCCGGCAGCCAGTGCAAAGGGAACGGTTAGGCCATCACTCATGCCAATCACAATATCCCTCAGCATATCTGAGCTTTTGAGGTGCGATTCCGTATGTTCATGGTGCAGGTGAGTATCCATTCTTTTTTATCAGTTGATTATCTGCTAAGTTAAAATGGTTGGCTTTTATACCAACCATTTTTTTTATTTTTTTATTGAAGTGTTTCCAGGCTCTTCCCAATTATCTCCACACAATCCATCACCTGCGCTTTAGTAATCAGCAATGGTGGTGCAAAACGGATCTTGTCTCCATGTGTTGGTTTGGCCAGCAAACCATTTTCTTTAAGCGCCAAACATAAGTCCCATGCAGCTTCTGGATTGCTGTGTTTAATTACGATGGCATTCAGCAAGCCTCTGCCCCTTACCACTGCTACAAATGGTGAGTTTAATTTTTCTATTTCACTACGCAACAGTTGCCCCATCGCCTCTGCATTGGCTGCCATGTTTTCATCTTTCAATACCTGCAGGGCAGCGATTGCTACTGCACAGGCGAGTGGATTGCCACCATAAGTACTTCCGTGTTCTCCCGGTTTGATGGTCATCATAATTTCGTCATCTGCCAATACTGCACTTACCGGTATTGTTCCGCCACTCAACGCTTTCCCTAAAATCAAAATATCCGGACGAACATTTTCATAATCGCAGGCCAGCATATTGCCGGTACGGGCAAGCCCAGTTTGTATTTCATCAGCAATCATCAACACATTGTATTCGGTACAAAGATTTCTTATGCCGGCATAATATCCTTCATCCGGCACTACCACACCAGCTTCGCCCTGGATGGGTTCAAATAAAAAGCCAACTGCATTTTTATCCTGAAATGCTTTTTCCAACGCTGCAAGATTATTGTGAGGTATAGCAACATAACCTGGTGTAAATGGCCCAAAATTATTTTTGGCTGATGGATCGCTGCTAAAAGAAATTACTCCTGTTGTACGTCCATGAAAATTGCCTTCGCATATCACGATCACCGCATTGTCCTGCTTTACTTTTTTTACTTCGTAACCCCATTTACGGCCAAGCTTCAATGCGGTTTCTACAGCTTCCACACCGGTATTCATTGGCAACACTTTGTCGAAACCAAAATATGCCGTGATGTATTTTTCATATTCGCCTAACAAGTTGCTGTGAAATGCCCTGCTGGTCAGCGTTAGTTTTTGTGCCTGTGCTGTTAATGCAGCAATAATCTTTGGATGGCAGTGGCCCTGGTTTACAGCAGAATAGCCACTTAAAAAATCGTAGTATCTTTTGCCTTCCACATCCCACACAAATACTCCTTCGCCACGGTTGAGTACTACCGGCAACGGATGATAATTGTGTGCTCCATATTTTTCTTCGAGGTCAATATACTGTTGTGTATTGGCTCCGATTAATGTAGTTATTTGCATAAAAACTGTTTTGAATTGATAAAAATTGCCCGTTGAGAAATTGCAAAAGACGGGTATTATGTTGTGAAAAAATGTTGTAAAATAAATCAAAGTGCCAGTCAGCCGTTAATTGATAACAGGTCTTGAACAGCTAAAGAAACTTAGTGGTTAAGCAGATCAAGGTTGCTGCTGAGAATGTTTACTATGGTTTTGGAGAAATTGATATGCCTGATTTTGATGCAAGATATAATTTTTAAGTGATGAAAAAGGGCGGTTCTTTAAAATATATTTTAGCTCAACCCCTTCTATTCATCCTAATAATAGTATTTTCAACCATCAAATATTCAACAACACATTTACATGAAATTATTACTTTCCCTTGCATTGACTTGCTTTGCTTTTGCAGCTTCTGCACAGAAAACCTCCACGCTTTCCAAACCTGCTTATTCCATTAAATACCCATCCACCTGGACAGTGGATGCCTCCACGGATGCAAAACAATTCACTATTAAAGCACCGGCAGATTCCGGCGTTGTTGATACTTATGTAGAAAATCTCAACATGGTGATCAACCAGCTCAGCAGTCCTTACACAGCGGAAGAATATGCTAAGTTTTCCAAGAACTATCTTCCGCAGAAAATAAAACAGTTTGTTGTACTAGAAAACAAAAAAGGAAATTTCGCAGGAAAGGATAGTTGGTTTATGGTTTTTAAAGGGCTTCAGCTGGGTAAAAAACTACAGTGGAAACAGTACTACATTATACAAAACGGCAAGGTGCATATCCTCACTTTTACAGCAGAAGAATTCCGTTATAAAGAATATATCAAAACAATAAATACAATGCTGGCAAGTTATGTAGCGAAATGATTAAAAGATTGAAAATTTAAAAACACAAAAACTGTAATAAAAAAATACACGCTGGCTTTTATACTGCTTTTATTGGGGGCACAAACAAAAGCACAGACAAAAATAAATTACGGCAATAACCCTGCTGCCGGAAAATATTACTTTGTAAGGGGCATCAATTTGTATTGCGAAATTTATGGTAAAGGGAAGCCGCTTTTGCTGATACATGGCAATGGTGACAACATGAGTGCATTCAGTAAAATCATTCCATTTTTTTTAAAACAATACAAAGTAATAGCCGTTGACAGCCGTGCCCACGGCAAATCAAAAGATAATGCCGACTCTCTTAGATTTGAAATGATGGCGGATGATTTTGCAGTTTTGCTGTCGGCCCTGCACATTGACTCCACTTATATTATCGGCTGGAGCGATGGCGGCATCACCGCAATAGTAATGGCCATGAGGCATCCAGGCAAAGTAATCAAGCTGGCTTCTACCGGTGCTAACCTGTGGCCGGATTCTACCGCCTTATTGCCATCATTGTGGAAAGATGAAAAACTCAATTACGAGGCTAATAAAAACAAAACCTTTATCACAGAAAAAGAAAAAAACGACTGGAAAATTTTTATGCTGGATTGGCTGCAGCCAAATATTTCTTTACCGGCACTGCAATCTGTAAAATGTCCGGCTCTCATCATTGCCGGCGACCATGACCTCATTGTGGCACAACATACTCTTGCTATTTATCAAAGTATTCCAAAGGCATATTTATGGATAGTACCCAACAGCAGCCACAGCACATTAATAGAACATACTGATGAATTCAATAAAAAAGTAAATGATTTTTTTACAAAGAAGTGGTAGTTGTTTTCAATGTTTAATACAGCATGTAAAACGCATTTATTTTTCATTGAAAATTGTTTGTTGAACATCAATCATTGAATATTATTTTGATTGCTGAATTCTCAACAAGACTATATTGAATGGAAAGGATTGCAATTAGCAATTGATTTCAATAACTAAAATAAATTTCCGTAGCTCCATAGCCATAAGCAGCCGTGTATTGGTTTACAAAAGACTTCACTTCTTTTTTAGTGCGCAGTATATCATGAATTTCATCTCTCAGTTTACCTACACCTACTCCATGTATCACTGTTAATGTTGGCTGGTAATGTGCTGCAGCTAAGTCGAAAAATTTTTCAAATTCTTTTAACTGGATGGTGAGTATTTCAAAGTTGCTCAAATGCTTCCAGCTATCAGTAAGTTTTTCAATGTGCAGGTCAACAACCGAACGGGCTGCTGGTAAATTTTCTCTTACTTTACCTGCATCATATACCCGGTAGCCTGCATTGCCCAATTTACTCAGGTCCACTTTTTCCTCTTCCACTTTATCAGGATATTCATCAAACAACAGGTAAGAAAAGGTAGCTTCATTTTTCACCTGTATCTCTTCTATCTTTTTAAATAACTGCTTTGCTTTTATTTTTAATGATGCTTCATAATAAGGCGCTTTCTTCTTTTCCGGATTGAGCAATGAAAATTCAAAATGAAAACGGGGGTTGTCACTGAGATCTTCAAATGCTACATCATGCAAATAAAAATCGGTGAAAGGGGAAATATTATTGCTGAGTTCAAAATTATTTTCGCCACCAAAATACAATGTGTATTTAAAATTGAATCCCCTGTCGCTTTGGTTAAGCAAATGAATTTTAAATTTTTCCACCACATCATCATCAAAAATATCCTTGTCGAATACGGGCATAAAAGAAATGAACACCCCTTCGTTCACTTTGGTTTTGATATTCGTTTTCTCCGGCTTTACATTATCAATAAATATTTTCTTCTTTTCCGCCTTTCGTTTTTCGGTAAACATTTTAAAGTAGGGAAAATCCACTTGGTCTAAGTAAGCCGGGAACTTTACCCCCTTTACTTCTATCATCACCATTTGTTCATTAATAATGTCCACCACTTTACCTTCTTCATCAGTATGCAGTACAATAATTTTATCACCGATCTCGTATTTCATCCTTTTTTACTATTGGGTATTTTTTACAAATTGGATACAAAGTTATGCTTAGCAGCCCGTTTGTGAGAACTGTAACAGCGAAGATTAAATCTTTTCCGGGACTGACTGCAAAAAAAAGGCTATCTTCACCATAACAGAGATGAGATATCTGGATTTTGTAATGGAATGATCTTTATTCTTTCTTTTTTTCTTTACACCTGCAGTTTTCTTAATTTTTTACACATCTCATCTTTTAACAGACCCACTTGTTTTTGATCCGGTTTCAATTTTTTGAGGAAAAGTGAACGAAAGGATGAACCCTGTGTTACTGATTTAAACCAATATCTTATTATGACAACAGAACTGATACAAAAATTCGTAGAAAACAAAAGCCGCAAAGGGGAAGAAGTTAAAATACATTTTAAACAGCGACCCAGCGTTTCCGGCATCTTTATCAATGGTAAAGATTATGAAGAACTAAAGTCGAAAAATTTTTGGCGGATAGTGAACAGCAATGTGGCAGAAGAGTGGAAAAGAACAGCCAACATGGATCTTGCCCGTATTTTCAGCGGCATGGCTTTTACAAGGCTGACAGAACAATAAGTAAATAACAATTTTATTCATTGAATAGTCTCTTTTAAAATTACTGTTATGTTTACACAAACCTGGAAGAAATATCTTTCTATTATCACTATCCTGATAAAGCGCTCTGCCACCGGGCCACAGACACTGCAAACAAATTTTTCTGATTTTGACAGGGCTGCAGGCGGAAGAAAAATAAAATTCAATTTCAGTAACATGCAGTTGAATAATGGCCGCCAGAATTATGGTGAAAAATTACCCCACGTTGCCACCGACTTGATACAGGTATTGCAGGAAAGTGATCCCATACTGATGATGCTGAAAGGTCAA
This sequence comes from Chitinophagaceae bacterium, assembly GCA_031371545.1. Lineage (GTDB taxonomy): Bacteria > Bacteroidota > Bacteroidia > Chitinophagales > Chitinophagaceae > Ferruginibacter. Next base: position 15,448 of record JANMJU010000177.1, on the reverse strand, counting down.
AATTTTGTGTTCTCCATGGGCAGCGATATGCTGCTTACCATTACCAACAATACACCGGTAGCAGAAGCAGCTGAAGAACCTGTGGCTGCAGAAGTGGAAGTTGTTGCTGAGAATGCTTAGGCTGTTTAAGTTTTTATAAGACTTTAAGAAGCCAGTTTACTCTTTCTGTAACCATACAGCAAATACACTACAAGCCCCACCAGCAGCCAGCTTGCAAACCATATCCAGTTCTTCATCGTCATCCCGGTAAGCAGATACAGGCAGGTGCCCAAGCCCAGCAGCGGTACCAAAGAAAACTTTTTTACAAAAGTGAAAAAGCTGATGATGAAACAGGCAATCCAAAAAACAATGGTAGAAACATTAAGGGCCTGCTTGGCCATCAGTGCTGCATCCAAATTATTTTGAATGACGGCAGGCTTTGCAAGATCCAGCCCGGCAACAGCAGCTTTTGATTCTGCTTCCGTTAAACTCAAACTGAATAATTCCTGGAAATAATTGTGATTGAAAAAATAAATAACTGCTAGGCTTCCGATGATGAGAATAGGAAAAATAAATTGTGCGTTGATATAAGGAATATGAAATTTACCAGCTTCTTTTTCTTTTCTCGGGATGAGCAATACCCCGCCACAAACCAATACAAAGGCAAACAGTGTAGCAATGCTGGTGAAGTCGAGTACGAATGTTTTATCTGTAAATAAAATAGGTATCCCCACTACAAGACCTGTTATAATAGTGGCGAAAGAAGGTGTTTTAAATTTGGGATGAATCTTTTGAAACACCGGTGGCAACAGGCCATCCCGGCTCATGCTCATCCAGATACGTGGCTGTCCCATTTGGAAAACCAGCAGCACACTTGTCATAGCAACCACTGCGGCAATGGCAACAAAAAATTGCATCCAGCCAATATTCAGGTTTTGCTTTTCAAAAATAAATGCCAGCGGATCACCCACTCCTTCAAAGTTTCTGTAGTTAACAGCACCGGTTAAAACGAGTGTCAATAAAATATACACCACCGTACAAATCACCAGCGACAATATCATGCCCCTTGGCAAATCTCTTTGCGGATTTTTACTTTCTTCTGCCAGCACACTCACTGCATCAAAACCGATGTAGGCAAAAAATACACCACTCACGGCGGCCATTACCCCACTGAACCCATTGGGCATAAATGATTTTACTCCTGCATCATTTGCAGGGTGCCAGTTAACCGTAAGCCCCTGGGAAAAAACCAAGTAACCTCCCACCAATATTACCAATGACACTACAATCATTTTCAGTACCACCATCACATTACTGAAGTTGCGGCTCTCTTTAATACCCCGATACACCAATGCTGTAATCAGCAAATTGATAATGATAGCGGGCAGATCAAAAATGATGTGCAGCCCGCCAATAACAGGTGCTTTATTCCAGGCTTCCAGTACGTCAGTGTTGGTGCTGCCTGCAGCCATGGCATGTTTTACTTCCATGTAGCTGGTGCATAAATATTCCGGCAGGTGAACACCAATCTTCTCTAAAAAAGAAGTGAAATAATCACTCCAGCTATACGCCACATAAATATTGCCAATAGAATATTCCATAATCAAAGCCCAGCCAATGATCCAGGCAAACAATTCTCCAAACGAGGCATAAGCATAAGTATAAGCGCTGCCCGCCACCGGTATGCGGCTGGCAAATTCAGAATAACAAAAAGCAGTAAAGGCACAGGCAACAGCAGTAATCATAAACAAGATCACCACCCCCGGCCCGCCTTTAAACACAGCACTGCCAAGGCTGCTGAAACTGCCTGCACCGAGGATAGCTGCAATGCCAAAAAAAGTAAGGTCTTTTAAAGAGAGTACCCTTTTTAATCCGTGGCCGCCATGAGGATCATCGCTGCCTTCTGCTAAAATATTGGAGATTTTTTTTGTTCTGAATAAAGAAGAGGACATGTTAGTCTGGTTAAATGAAAAAGGAAATTAAGGAAATTATTTAACTCACGCTCTAACTTTACCCAGTCTTTTAATCTAAGCCACCCGAAGGTTAGTGGCTTCTTTCAATAAGAAACAATGCCAGTTCTTTCAACGGCTCCTTTCTTTTTTCTGTAACGGCAATATCACTTAGATGCTGCAAAGCTGTTTGCAGATATTTTTCTTTCAGCTCATTTGCCCAGTCATCAATTTTACAATCTTTAAATATTTGTAAAACCTTTTCTACTTTATCTGCAGGATTATCAAGCATTAATTGCTGAAGGGCTTTTTTGGAAACATCATCTGCCACTTCGAGGGCATGTATCATCAAAAAAGTTTTTTTGTTGGCAATGATATCGCCACCTACCTGCTTGCCAAATTTTTCAGGATCTCCAAACGCATCTAAGTAATCATCCTGCACCTGGAAAGCAATGCCGAGGTTTTTGCCAAACTCATAAATATGCTGCTGGTTGCGTTCGCCGGTACCGCCTAAGATGGCGCCCAACTGCAGGCTGGCGGCCAACAACACAGAGGTTTTCAAAGTGATCATGTGGAGGTATTCTTCTAAACTTACGGTATCTCTTTTTTCAAAATCCATGTCTAGTTGCTGGCCTTCACACACCGCTTTGGCGGTATTATTAAACAGGTGCAGTACTTTTTGCAGATGCCCCACTTTCATTTTGTTGAGGTATTCGTATGCTTTTACAAACATCACATCACCGGCCAGCAAAGCAGTACTGTCTCCGTACTTTGCATGTACCGTTGGCATACCCCGACGCACCGGCGCCTTATCCATAATATCATCATGTATCAGGCTGAAATTGTGAAAGAGTTCAATACCTGCAGCAGCATGATAAGCATCCGCATCAATTTCATCAAAGAGTTCATTACCCATCAATACACACACCGGCCTCACTCTTTTGCCACCCAACTGCAGAATGTATTGTGCAGGATCATACAGCGTGGCAGTGTGTTCAGGGAAATGCCGGGTGTTGAATTTTTCTTCAAATATTTTGGATAACGCTATAAATGAGTGCATATAAATTTCACTGTCTTAAACTCAATAATATTTTCCGGTTGCAACAAACTATTTTTTATTTTTTTTCTTGACAGATTTAACCGCAGCAGTTGTTTTTGTTGTTGCAGCATTTTCACTTTCATTTGCCGGCACCCAATGATAATCCAACTGCCGCTTATCTAAATTAGCTGCCACCACTTTTATCTTTACTGCATCCCCCATCCTAAATTTTCTTCCGCTGCGCTGACCTACCAATGCATAATCAGTTTCGTCCAGTTTAAAATCATCGTACTCCGCAAGATCCCTTGTGGTTACCATGCCTTCGCATTTATGCAATACTGTTTCTACAAAAAAGCCAAAGCTTGCCACACCGCTGATAATGCCGTCAAATTCTTCGCCGAGGTAATTCTGCATAAACTCTACCTGCTTGTATTTGTTGCCTGCTCTTTCACTTTCCATTGCCTTCCGCTCCCGGTCGCTGCAGTGCTTGCATTTATCTTCCATCTTTTTATCAATCACCAGGCTCTTGTCCAGGCATTGTTGCAAAATGCGGTGTACCATCACATCCGGGTAGCGCCTGATGGGAGAAGTAAAATGACAATAATATTCAAAACCCAAACCGTAATGGCCAATATTTTTTGAAGTATAAATTGCTTTCGCCATGGTACGGATGCCCAATTGCTCCAACACATGCTGCTCAGGTTTGCCATTCACATCTTTCAGCAATTGATTAAATGATTCGGCCACTGCCTCTTCATCATGTATATTAAATGTGTAACCGAATTTTTTTGCAAAAGCTGCAAAGGGTTTTAGTTTTTCATCATCCGGCGTATCATGTATACGGAATGGAAAAGGCAAAGGCTCTTGGTTGATTTTTATTTTAGAAACATATTCTGCCACCGTTCTGTTGGCCAGCAGCATAAACTCTTCCACCAGCTGGTGAGATTCTTTACTTTCTTTTATCACAATGCCGATTGGCTTTGCATTTTCATCCAATTTAAAGCGAACTTCCTGTGAGGAAAAATTAATAGCACCATTATCAAACCGCTGTTTGCGGAACTGCTGTGCCAGGTTATTCAGTAACAGGATGGCCTTGTAATGCTGTCCTCCATCTTTCTTATCAATAATTTCCTGTGCATCTTCATAAGTAAAACGGTGGTCGCTGTGTATGATGGTGCGGCCAATCCATTTATGCTTTACCTCTGCCCGGTTGGTAATTTGAAAAACGGCAGAGAAAGTATATTTATCTTCATGCGGACGAAGAGAACACAATTCATTGCTGATTTTTTCCGGCAGCATCGGGTTAACCCTGTCTGGCAGATATACACTGGTGGCCCTTTCGTAAGCGGCTTTATCCAGTATGCTGTCCTGCTTTACAAAATGGCTTACATCGGCAATGTGTACCCCAATTTCATAACAGCCATTATCTAAGTTGCGTACGGAAATGGCATCATCAAAATCTTTTGCATCCACCGGGTCAATGGTGAACGTTAGTATGTCCCGGAAATCTTTTCTTTTCTTTATTTCTTCTCTTGTAATCGTGTCCTGCAGTTTCATCGCTTCGTCCAATACCGTTTTGTCAAAAGATAAAGGGAAACCATTTTCTATCAGCAGTTCATTCATCGCCATGTCATTTTGATCGCTGGCTTTTAAAATCGTTACTACTTCGCCTTCCGGTTTTTTATCCGACTTAGCCCATTTCACCAGCCTCACCACTACCCGGTTGCCATCTTCGGCACCATTCAGTTTTTCCAGCGGCACATAAAAATCAGGGATTGGTTTTTCAGAAGCAGGAATAAAAAAAGCAAAGTTGGCATTCACCTGTATGTTGCCAATAAAAGTGGTTTGTTTCCTTTCTGCCACATCTGTAATTTTCCCTTCCGTACGCCTTCCCCTGCCGCTATCATTATTTACCTGCACCTTCACAATATCTCCATGAAGCGCCTGTCCAAAATCATTTGGCCTTACTACAATATCTTTTTCCACACCTTCTACAATTACAAAGCCCATTCCACTCCGGGATATATCCAGCCTGCCTTTCACTGTTTCTGTCTGGGATGATTTCTTTGTGCCCGACTTTTTTTCTTTACTCATATTTCTTTGTTCAGTTGGCAATAAAGCCAATTTTTAAATTATTCTCTTTCAATTATTTTTTTGTTGATTTTTTTGTGGCACCAGCTTCAATTTTTCATGGCAACATCGTTGTGTCACTCACTTGTACGGTATACCATTGGGCAACATTTACCGGCGGTATAAGCTATTACTCAGCATTTCAAAACAACTGGGTGTTGTTGATATTCTCACTTAACAGGTACATCAATACCCGTCAATTTAAAAAATATCAAAAGGTAACCCATCACAACTTGTGCAATGTACCAACAAATTACTACATTGAGTCAAAAGCAGTATAGTGCAGCCACTCACAAATTCTCCACAAAAGATCATCACAAAAACAATTTGGCTGCTGTCATTTGTAAGTTTGTTTACCGATGTGGCTGGAGAGATGCTGTATCCTGTTACACCACTGTATTTAAAAAAAATTGGCTTCTCCGTTTTACTCATCGGTATTTTAGAAGGTGTGGCAGAAGCAGTGGCCGGATTAAGCAAAGGTTATTTCGGCAAACTCAGTGATGCATCCGGCAAGCGGCTTCCCTTTATACAATTTGGTTATGGCCTCAGCGCCCTTAGTCGGCCCATGATGGCTTTCATTGCTCATCCGTTATGGATCTTTTTTTCAAGAACAATGGAGCGTCTTGGTAAAGGAATCAGGACAGGTGCAAGAGATGCCTTACTAAGTGATGAAGCCACACCCGAAACAAAAGGTACAGTATTCGGCTTTCACAGAAGCATGGACACACTCGGTGCAGTAATCGGCCCTTTGATTGCGTTGTTGTATTTATATTTTTACCCGGATAATTATAAAACACTTTTTTATTTTGCTTTCATTCCGGGCATCATTGCTATCATCATTACCGGTATCATCAAAGAAAAAAAACATCCGCCCAAAATAAAACCTGCAAAACGAATTCCATTTTTTGCCATCGGCACTTACTGGAAAAAAAGCCACAGCGATTATAAACAACTGGTAGCCGGCCTGCTGCTCTTTGCATTGTTCAACAGCTCGGATATTTTTTTATTATTAAAGATGAAAGAGACAGGCATGAATGATACTGCCGTAATTGGGGTGTATGTTTTTTATAATTTGGTATTTGCATTAACGGCTTACCCCATTGGAATGATGGCAGATAAAATTGGTTTGAAAAAAATATTTTTAGTGGGGCTCATCCTTTTTACCATTGTGTACACAGGTTTTGCATTCAACACCCACCTGGTGGTTTTTATCGGGCTGTTTTTTTTATATGGAGTGTATGCCGCCGCCACAGAGGGTATTTCAAAAGCATGGCTCAGCAATATTGCTGATAAAAATGACACAGCCACCGCAATCGGCTCCTATACAGGCTTACAAAGCATTGCTGCATTATTGGCCAGCAGCCTTACCGGGTTTTTATGGTACCGTTTTGGATCAACCACTACATTTTTAATTACCGCCTCTGCCACATTGATAACAGTAATTTATTTGGCATACATAAAATTTATAAAGAAATAATTTCGGGTCAGAATAGCTAACTTTAATAAAACAATTTTATGGAAAATTACGATACCGTGGTGGCAGCACTCAGCGGATTAAAAGCTAAAGGCTACACCCATGATTTCAATATTGAGTTTGACAATATCAAATGCAATGAAAGCAATGTTTGCCTTAATATAAATGAATTTGAAATAACCGAAGTATTCCGCTTTGAAGGAGACACCAATCCTTCTGATGAAGATGTGGTGTATGCCGTTGAGTCGAGAGATGGAACAATAAAAGGCACCATCACCAGTGCCTTTGGCATTTATGCAGACAGCATCAGTAATACCATGATCCAAAAACTTTCCATGCACAAATAATATTTCCTATAAAACAATTTGCCATGCCCCAACAGCTTGACCGAAGAAAATTTTTATACCTGTCAGCATTAACTGCTCCGCTGCTCTCCTTTAAAAAAATTACCGGCAGCAAACAGGTTACCATCAAACCAATCATCATCTCTACCTGGGATGAAGGCAAAAATGTAAATGCCGCAGTATGGAATATTTTAGCAAAAAAAGGGAGGGCATTGGATGCAATAGAAGCTGGGGCAAAATATATTGAAAACAAAATTTCCTGTTGCGTTGGCTTGGGCGGAAACCCTGACAGGGATGGCATTGTAAGCTTAGATGCCTGTGTGATGGATGAACATGCCAATTGCGGAGCGGTAGCAGGTTTGGAGCAAATAAAACATCCGTTATCAGTGGCAAGAAAAGTGATGGAAACCACACCGCATGTGTTGCTGGTGGGCAATGGTGCCCAGCAGTTTGCTTTAGAAAATGGTTTTGAAAAAGAACCCGTTCAGCTGTCGGAAGAAGCTGCAAAAGAATACAAAAACTGGTTGAATGAAAACGAATACAAACCCTCCATCAACATTGAAAACAAAAAACAAAACGGCCCTTACGCACCTAATTTTTTTGATGATGGATTGCCTAACCATGATACGATGGGGATGATTGCAATGGATGTAAATGGTAATTTATCCGGCGGTGTTACCACCAGTGGAATGGCTTTTAAAATTCATGGGCGGGTGGGAGATTCGGCAATGATTGGCGCCGGTTTATTTGTAGACAATGAAATTGGTGCAGCCACCAGTAGTGGTGTGGGAGAAGAAGTGATACGGATATGCGGTACGCACCTGGTGGTGGAATTGATGCGTAATGGCAATAGCCCCGAGCAGGCTTGTAAAAAAGCGGTGGAAAGAATTATTAAAAGAAATCCGACAAAGGCCAAAGAATTGCAGGTGGGTTTTGTGGCAGTAAATAAAAAAGGGGAATATGGTGCTTATGCCATTCAGCAGGGATTTGTTTTTGCCGTGAAGAGTAATGGGGAAGATAAAATTTATCAGTCGAAATATATATTCGCCCTAAATCCCTAAAGATTTTTTTGCATTTATTTTTTATATTTCTTGCATAAATATTTAGATGATGAGTTTAGCAGATACTAAAGCCTCTTTAAGAGTTTACAATAATTTTAAATTAGAAATAATTGGTTTTAATATTGAAAGCTGCCTGCTGGCACAGGCTGCAGGAGTACACCGTATTGAATTGTGCGATGGCCCCGGAGAAGGCGGCACCACAGCATCGTTTGGATTTATCAAAGCAGCAAGAGAAGTACTTCAAATTGAACTGTATCCCATCATCAGGCCAAGAGGCGGCGATTTTTTATACAGCGATGCTGAGTTTGAAATAATGAAAACAGATGTGCAGCTATGCAAAACAGTTGGCTGCAATGGTGTGGTGATTGGTATGTTGAATACAGATGGAAGTATTGATAAAAAAAGATGCAGCCAGTTGATAAAACTTGCTTACCCAATGGGTGTTACTTTTCACCGGGCTTTCGACCGCTGTGCCAATCCCTTTGAGGCGCTGGAAGATATTATTGATATTGGTTTTGAAAGAATATTAACGAGTGGGCAACATCCCACTGCAATGGAAGGTGCATCGCTGCTGAAAGACTTAATAAAGCAGGCTGATGAAAGAATTATCATCATGCCGGGCAGTGGCGTAAGAAGTGATAATATTATTGAGTTGGCAGATAAAACCGGCACTGTAGAATTTCATAGTTCTGCAAGAAAATCAGCCGGCAGCAAAATGGAATACCACAATTCATTGATGAACGAAGCCCTGCAATTAGTAACAGTGGATGAAGAAGAAATTAAAGAAATGCTTTTTTTGCTTTCACAATTATTTTCTGCGTAATAAAAAACAGGGTGATGGTATCCTTCGATAAAGTAGGTAAAAGATGCCAGTAGGTATACTGTACAAGAGAGTGACACAACGATGCTCCCATGAAAAAAAATAGCTGGTATCAAGATATTTAATCCAAAAAAACTTGTCACTTACAACTTATCACCCCCTGTTAACCCTTTCCTAAAATCCCAACACTCGATAGGGATAAATATACAATTGTGCCTAACTTGCCAGCTCATTCAAAAAGATGTTCATGAAGCAATTTTCCACTGTATTAAATATTATATTGTTAGCTGCAGTAGTAGTTTTATACTATCTCCATTTTTCAGGTAACAAAAAAACGACCGTTACTACCATTGCAGCCAGTTCTCCAGAAAAAGACAGTTGCGCCATTGGTCACCTCATTGCTTATGTTGATATTGATTCCCTAAACAGTAACGTGACATTTATAAAAGAAAGAAAAAAAGAACTGGAGGCTGAACAAAAACAAATAGCCATAGATTACGAAAATGCAGGCCGCCGGATGGAAGCAGAAAAAAATGAATTCATCAAGAAGAAAGGCAATGCCATCACCCAGCAGGAAGCAGAAGAATTCCAGGGAAAGTGGATGCAAATGCAGCAGCAGGCAGAAGGAACGAGGCAAACAAAAGGACAGAGCCTGGCTGCAAAGGGAGCCAGCATAATGGAAAATATACAGAACAAACTGAAAGCTTATATAAATGATTACAACAAAGATAAAAAGTACTCTTATATATTTGCCACCGGCACCGGCGTTGATAATATTTTGTATAAAGATTCGGTACACAATATCACCGGCGACATTGTAAAAGGCTTTAATGAAATAATGAATAAAAAAGGCAACTGATAATTCGGGCCAATTTATTTATCTTGAACCCCGTTACCAAAAACGGGATTTTTTTTATGCCACAAAACAGCACTGCAACAACAGAAAACAATTCTGCCGGATTTAAACCTTCGCTGAGCTTATTTGATGCCACTATGATTGTGGCGGGCTCCATGATTGGCTCAGGTATTTTTATTGTGAGTGCTGATATGCTCAAAGATCTTGGCAGTGCAGGATGGCTGCTGGCAGCATGGCTCATCACCGGCTTTATGACGCTGACTGCGGCATTGAGTTATGGTGAATTGAGTGCCATGTATCCAAAAGCTGGTGGCCAATATGTGTACCTGAAAGAAGCATACAATCCACTGATTGCTTTTTTATATGGCTGGAGTTTTTTTGCAGTAATTCAAACGGGAACCATCGCAGCGGTGGCGGTGGGTTTTGCAAAATTTGCCGGGTACTTTTTTCCGGCACTGGCCTGGGAAGATGTCAATACTTTTAAAGTGTTAGGCCTCAGTATTCACTATGCACAATTGGTCGCTATTGTTTTGATCATCCTGTTAACCTTCATTAATACAAAAGGTATTGAAACAGGAAAAATGATCCAGACTTTTTTTACTTCTACTAAATTAATTTCTCTTTTTGGTTTGCTCATTGCAGGCTTCATCGCTTTTAAATGGGATATATGGGCTGCCAACTGGAACAATGCCTGGACAGTGCAGCATCTTACCAAAACCAATGGTACAATAAATTTTGAACCCCTGTTAATGGGTGCTGCATTGGGTGCAATGGCAAGTGCAATGGTGGGTAGTATTTTTAGCAGCGATGCCTGGAACAATGTAACTTTCATTGCTGGTGAAATAAAAAATCCAAAAAGAAATATTGGCCTCAGTTTATTTTTAGGAACACTGATCGTAACAGTTATTTATATTCTTACCAATGTGGTGTATTTAGCAACAGTGCCATTGCATGAACTGGCTTTTGCAAAAGATAACCGGGTGGCACTAAGTTCATCAGAAGCCATCTTTGGCAGCAGCGGCACCATCATCATTGCCATCATGATTATGATCTCCACTTTTGGCTGCAACAATGGTTTGATACTTGCGGGCGCAAGGGTTTACTACACCATGGCAAATGATAAATTGTTTTTTAAAAACGCAGGTACGCTCAATAAAAACCGTGTACCAGAATGGGCATTGTGGATACAATGTGCCATGGCCAGTGTTTTGTGCCTGAGCGGCCGCTATGGCGATTTGCTGGATATGGTTTCTTTTATTGTGGTAATATTTTATGTACTCACCATTGCAGGTATTTTTATTTTAAGAAAAAAATATCCCGATGCCGACAGGCCTTACAAAGCATTCGGCTATCCGGTATTGCCAGCCATTTATATTTTGATGGGCATCAGTTTCTGTACCTTACTTATTATTTATAAACCTGCATTTACCTGGCCGGGATTGATCATTACATTAATTGGTATTCCTTTGTATTATTTTGCAGTCAGTAATAAAAAATAATTCTTGTTGTAGTTATGATAAGTGCATTGTGCGATAAAGTTTTTGAGAAAAGTATCAGTGATTATCACGTTACTGATAACATAGATACTCCTATCGCTAACCCATACCCTGCGGAAAATTTGTTTGAACATTTGCTCTATCAAAAAAACTGGATTGATACAGTACAGTGGCATTTGGAAGACATTATCCGCAACCCCGAAATTGACCCGGTGCAAGCGCTTGCCATCAAAAGAAAAATTGACAGCAGCAACCAGGCAAGAACAGATATGGTAGAATATATTGACAGTTATTTTTTGGAACAATACAAAGAGGTGCCATTAAATCCCGATGCCACTATCAATACAGAAAGCCCGGCATGGGCCATTGACAGGCTTTCCATACTGGCGCTGAAAATTTATCACATGAATGCTGAAGTAAAAAGAACAGATGCCAGCGAAGAACATAAAAAAAGCTGTGCTGCAAAACTGGTAATTCTGCTGGAGCAAAAGAGTGATCTTTCTAAAGCCATCGATCAATTGTTGGAAGATATTGCCGGCAGCAAAAAATACATGAAGCTGTATAAGCAAATGAAAATGTACAACGACCCGGGGCTGAACCCTGTTTTATATAAAAAATAATCTTTGTTTAGAAAGTTTAGAGGGTTTAGGTATTTTGAACTTTATTATCTTTTCTAAACTTTATAAAATCACTAAACTTCCTAAACCTTGTCTTCTCCTGCACACATATTAGTCATCCGCTTTTCTGCAATGGGTGATGTGGCGATGACAGTGCCAGTATTAAAAAATGCGTTGGATCAAAATCCACGGTTACACATCACAGTCGTGTCCAATGCTTTCTTTGCTCCTTTATTTGAAGGCCTGGAAAGATGCAATTTTCACCCAGCTTATTTAAAAGAAAAACACAAAGGAGCAGCAGGTATCTTTCGCTTATTTAAAGAATTAAAAAAGATTGATACGTTCGATGCGGTTGCAGATTTTCACAATGTGTTGCGCTCTTCCTTACTCCTCACATTTTTTAAATTCAGCGGATACAAAACGGCAGTGATTGATAAAGGCCGACAAGAAAAAAAAGCCCTTACACAAAAAGAAAATAAACTGCTCCAACAACTGCCCACTTCATTCCAACGCTATGCACAGGTATTAAGAGAGGTGGAAATTAATGTGCAGCTAAACAATTCAAATCCGGTTCATAAAAAACAACCAGCTCCACTCCCTTTGCAAAAAATATTACAGGAAGGAAAAAAAATAATTGGCGTAGCTCCCTTTGCACAACACGCCGAAAAAATGTACCCCATAGAAAAAATGAAAGCAGTTGTAAAAACATTAGCAACTGGTAACAGTATTTTATTGTTTGGCGGCGGAGCCAATGAAGCAATGGCACTGCAGCAATGGTCAGATGAAATTCCATCAGTGCATAATATGGCGGGCAAATATTCTTTTGCAGAAGAACTGTCTATCATTAGCAATTTAGATGCAATGCTAAGCATGGACTCTGCTAATATGCACCTGGCATCTTTGTATGCAGTACCGGCAATAAGTGTATGGGGAGCCACTCATCCCTTCGCAGGTTTTTACGGCTGGGGACAAGCTTTGGAAAATATTGTAAGTGTCGATTTATCCTGCCGCCCCTGTTCTGTATTTGGCAACAAGCCCTGCTGGCGTGGAGACCATGCCTGTATGATGCAGATAAAAGAACAAATGGTTATTGACAAAATAAAATTATTACGCTGATAATAAATGATTGTATTTAGTTCGAAAATATTTTACATCTATCGTAAATAAGGTTAGGTAAAATAAGGACATAGAAAAGCTGTTCTTGCATTTAGGGTGGCCTCATAAAAAAGGCGTTAAGAAAATTTGAATGGTTGGCAGCCAGTCCCGATTTTTATCGGGATTAAAAAATGAAATTGATGTTACAAATGTTTGGCTTTGTACCTTGTCAGTAAGTCGTACTAAAGCCTGGTGTTATTCAACAGTTGGAACTTAATTTCATTCTAGCCAATCATTCAAATTTTTAGACTTTTTTATGCAGCCTTGATTTTTTTTGTTACTTTTTTGTATCAAGACAAAAAAGTAAATAGAGGCTGACCCAATACAGCTAAGGCTTTGCTATTAAAATATCTAATCCCAATTATAAAAAACAATCCTTTAATTTATAAACTGCCATTGCCTGAATTTAAAAGTTGTCATCCCGAGCTTGCACAGGGCGTGTTAAATATTATTAATAAATTCTTCTCCAAATCCATCTTCATCATTTCCCAACAACCAATTAAAAAATTTCCATAATAATTTCAACAATCCGTTTCAAAATCATGAAATGATTGTTGGCATAAATGGCTAATTTCGGCGCAGATAAAAGAACAACGGATGCAAAAAATTTCATTGGCCATTCATGGAGGTGCAGGCACTATTTTAAAAGCAGACATGACGCCTGAACTGGAAAAAGCTTACCTGCAGGGGCTGCAAGATGCACTGGCAGCAGGTTATGCCATATTACAAAAGGGTGGCACAGCAGCCAATGCTGTAAAAGCAGCGGTGGTAATGTTAGAAGATAATATATTATTCAACGCAGGGCGGGGAGCTGTATTTACCAAAACAGGCCGCCACGAAATGGATGCCGCCATCATGGATGGAAAAGACCTGGCTGCAGGTGCTGTAGCAGGTGTACAAAATATACGCAACCCAATTGCACTCGCTATAGAAGTAATGCGTAACAGTGATCATGTTTTTTTAAGCGGTGCAGGTGCCAATGAATTTGCCGTCAAACAAGGCATTCAATTAGAACCCGATGAATTTTTCTTTTCGCAATTTCGCTACGATCAATGGAAGCAGATGAAAGACAGTGATAATTATTCTTTAGATCATTCACAACAGCCGGTAGAAAAAATAATGCAGGATAAAAAATTTGGAACAGTTGGCGCTGTGGCCTGCGATATCAATGGCAACATTGCAGCAGCAACCAGCACCGGCGGCATGACGAATAAAAAGTATGGCCGCATTGGCGACACTCCCATTATTGGCGCAGGCACTTATGCCAATAATAAAACCTGCGCCATCAGTTGCACCGGCCATGGCGAACCATTTATAAAAGCAGTAGCCGCTTACGATGTCAGTTGTTTAATGGAATACAAAGGCATGAGTTTGCAGCAGGCAATGAATGAAGTGGTCAATAATAAATTGCCAACCATAGATGGCGAAGGCGGCATGATTGGTGTAGATGCCGCAGGCAATATATCCATGCTGTTCAACAGTACAGGCATGTACCGTGGTGCCACCAGCAGCGATGGCTTAAGTATTATCCGAATTTATGCAGACTGATTCAATAATAAATTAACAGTGATAAGAAACACAAAGCCTTAGCGGTTTAAAATTATATTGTACATAAAAAATTCTCTAAGGAGCATGAAAAAAATAGCAGTAATAGTAGCAGGCGGCAACGGCACAAGAATGAACACCAGTTTACCAAAACAGTTTTTATTATTGAATGGCAAACCCGTTTTGTATTACACCCTCAATACTTTTTTAAACGCATACAAAGATCTTTCCATCATACTCGTACTGCCTGAAGAATACATTGCAGCAGGCCAGGAAATCATCGATGCCTTTTTTAATTACAACCGCATACAAATAACAGCCGGTGGCAGAACAAGATTTCATTCCGTACAAAACGGGCTGCAGCTCATCACCGATGAAAGCATCATCTTTGTACACGACGGCGTTCGCTGCCTGCTTAGTACCCAGCTCATTCACCAATGCTACAATGCAGCACTGGAGCATGGTTCAGCCATCCCCGCCATTAATTGCAAAGACAGTGTACGGATAATAAGAGGCGGAGAAAATGAAGCCATCGAACGAAGCAATATCAAACTCATACAAACACCACAAACCTTTCACAGCAAAATTTTACTCCCCGCTTTTAAAATTGATTTCAAAGAAAAATTTACAGATGAAGCCACCGTTGTAGAAGCCTACGGTTTAAAAGTTCATTTAATAGAAGGAGAAGAAAACAATATCAAAATAACAAATCCGGCAGATTTGGCTGTTGCAGAACAGTTGTTAATTACTTCTGCAAAAACATAATCTTTACATACAGCTGCTTTCAAAAAAGAAAGCTGCTCAATATTTTACAATCCAATTATTTATTATTTGCCCGTTCATACTTACACACAAGCTTGGGTCACCAAAAATTTTGTTACCGGCAGAAAAGCTTTAAGCAACATCGTTGTGTCACTCACTTGTACCGCATCGCTGTTGTCATCTTTTATTCCAATATAGATTAACAATATTCATTGCTCTTC
>JANMJU010000039.1:0-33005 GCA_031371545.1 Chitinophagaceae bacterium | reverse complement strand
TTCCAATAGTATGATGAGAGTTTGTATTTTATTTTTTTTTCTGCAGCTAAGTGCAGGTATTGCTAAAGCGCAAACTGCTAATTTCTGGACAGACAGTGTTTACAATTCGCTTTCAGAAGATGAATGTATTGCACAATTAATGGTGGTGCGTTTGTCATCCATTGACAGTAAAACAAAACTGGTTACTTTCTTTGATGATAAAGTAGCGGGCCTGGTGAAGCAATACAATATCGGCGGCATCTGTCTTTTCCAGGGTGGTCCGGTAAAGCAGGCGCTAATCCTGAATAAATTACAGTCCGCTGCAAAGACACCAATCCTGATTTGTATTGATGGCGAAAATGGTGTGGGCATGCGGATGACAGACAGTGTACTCCCACTGCCACGGCAAATGATGCTGGGTGCAGTGCAGGATACCAACATCATTTATCAATATGGAAAAATTGTAGGAGAGCAATGTAAGCGGATGGGCATACAGGTGAATTATGCACCGGTGGTGGATATCAATAATAATCCTAACAACCCTGTAATTAACGACCGCAGTTTTGGTGAGGACAAATACAAAGTGGCTCAGTTTGGCATACAATACATGAAAGGCTTGCAGGATGTTGGCGTGATGGCATGTGCCAAACATTTTCCCGGCCATGGTGATGTGGCGGTTGATTCACATCTTGATTTGCCAGTGATCAATAAATCAATGGCGCAATTAGATTCACTGGAACTGTATCCCTTCCGGGAAATTTTTAAAGCAGGCATCGGTAGTGTGATGGTGGCTCATTTATACATTCCTGCTATTGACAGTGCTGCCCACAGAGCCACTTCTATTTCCAAAAACAATGTTACCGGGTTGATGAGAAACCAACTGGGCTACCAGGGACTAACGTTTACCGACGCCCTGGAAATGCAGGGAGTAAAAAAATATTTTCCCGGCGGGGAAGCTTCTGTGCAATCTATCATTGCAGGCAATGACATGCTTTGCCTGCCGGAGGATGTGCCTGCAGCAATCAGCAAAATAAAAACTGCTATTAAAGATGGAAGGCTTAGCTGGGCTGATATTGAACTGCATTGCAAAAAAGTATTGGCAGCAAAATATCAATATGGCCTTTCACAGCTTCAGCCAATCAATACAGAAAATCTTGCCAATGATTTAAACAGCAAAGTGAATGATATGCGTAAACAGGTGGCTGAAAACGCCCTGACTGTTTTAAAAAAATTGGATGATATTTTTTTCCCGATGGCAGTACCTGAAAAGCCGGTGGCGGATGAAGTGGTTTATGTAAGTATAGGAACCTCTTCTGATAATGCTTTTGGCAAGCGAATGAGAAATGATTACGGCGCTGCTGTTTTTTATTTTAATTACAAACAGGATGCAGCAAGAATATTATCTACTGTAGCGCTTATTAAAAGGCGTTACAAAAAAGTAGTGATCGGTATCCACAATTACAACAGGGCACCGGCAAATAATTTCGGCATCAGCAAAGCAGCAATTGATTTAGTAACCCAATTGCAGCAGCAAACCAACAGCGTCAGTTTTGTTTTTGGTAATCCTTATGCTGTTAAAAACTGGTGTGCAGCAAAAAATTTAATTGCCTGTTATGAAGATGATGCCATTATACAAAACACTGCAATAGATTTACTGCAGGGGAAAATTGCTGCAAAAGGAAAACTGCCGGTTACAGTTTGCGACGAGTATAAATTTGGCAGTGGTATTACTACTTCAGTTTTTTCTGCTCATGGCGGAAACCGGCCATGTGGTAACAGACAATAAAAAACCAACTTCACTCAGTTCAATATAAAAAACTAACGCACTTGCTTTGGTTTTTTTATACCGGTAATTTATACCGGTCAGAATCTTTTGTAAGCAGTATTTTTGTGTTTTAATAGAATATAAAAATTACTCCTGTTGAACAGAGCCTTTCATTCTTTAGGATAACGCTGCCACTGTAGCTGCATTTTGTATAAAAGCCGACAATAAAAAATAACCATGTCAGAAACATCACAAATATTTATAGCCAAAAGCATCATTAAAGCCGAAGACCTTGACCACCGGAGGAAAATAAATTTCAATATTGGCAAGTACAATGAAAAAGTGCCGGAAGGAAAAGCACAATTTGCAGACTTAAACCTGGCAAGGGAAAGTGCTAAAAACATTAAGTGGCGGGCCCTTGAAACACTCGACCAGCAACTGGAAGCATTTGAAATGAATTTTACCAAACGTGGCGGAAAAGTAATCTGGGCCGAAGATGCAGCACAGGCGATAGAAGAAATTGTGCAGATTTGCAAAGCGGCTGATTGTAAAACTTTGGTGAAAAGTAAAAGCATGGTGACCGAAGAAATTCACCTGAATGCGGCGATGGAAAAAAACGGGATTCAAAGTATTGAAACCGACTTAGGCGAATACATTCAACAGCTGGATGGCGAAGCACCTTACCATATTGTAACACCGGCCATGCACAAGAGCAAGGAAGATGTGGCTAAATTATTTTCATCCAAATTAGGTACAGCTCCCAACCTTACACCACAACAACTAACGCTGGTGGCAAGGGATCTTTTAAGAAAAAAATATACAGCAGCAGAAGTAGGTGTTACCGGCGCCAACTTTATCATCAGCGATATTGGCGGCATTGCCATTACAGAAAATGAAGGCAATGCAAGATTGAGTTGTGCTTTTCCAAAAATACATATTGTGGTGGTGGGCATTGAAAAAGTAATTCCCTCTTTAACCGACCTGGGATTATTTTGGCCCCTGCTGGCTACTTATGGCACAGGGCAGAAAATGACGGTGTACAACACAATTGTTACCGGTCCCAAACAACTAACTGAAACGGATGGCCCGGAAGAAATGTATGTGATACTGCTGGATAATGGCCGCACTAATATTTTAGCTGATCCCAAACAAAGGGAAAGTTTGTATTGTATCCGTTGCGGTGCCTGCCTGAATGCCTGTCCGGTATATAAAAATATTGGCGGACACAGTTATGGCGCTACTTACAGCGGCCCCATTGGAAGTGTGATTACGCCTAACCTTCAGGGCATGGCTGCATTTAAACACCTGAGTTATGCCTCTTCACTCTGCGGAGCCTGTACGCAGGTATGTGCTGTAAAAATTAACCTGCATGAATTGTTATTGGAAAACCGGCACCAGTCTGTGGAAGAAGGACTGAATAGCTTCTCAGAAAAAATGGCATGGAAACTTTGGAAAATGGCGAGCCTTAAAAGAGCCATGATGAACCTTGGTAACGGGACGATAAAAAATAAAGTAGTGAATAATATTTTTAAAGGATGGAAGCAGAACAGGAGCGATGTGGATTTCAGCAAAAAAACTTTTAATGAAATGTGGAAGGAGAAAAATAAAGTGAAAATTTAAAAATAAAAAAAATTAAAAGCCCAGTTGAAAATTCAATTGGGCTTTTAATTTGTATGAAACGATACGAATTAAAATTAATTCCGCTCCCTGCCATTGTGTTTTTTGCGGAATATCTTGCGGCTCTCCTGTCTTTGATCCTGTTTAATTTCTTGTTTTTCTGCCGGGGTTACCACGCCGTCTGCTTTTGCTTCTCTTACATCCTGGCGGATTTCTTTTTGGCCGTTGCGTAAGTTAGCTGCTTCTGCTCTTGTTAATTCGCCGCTGCGTACTCCCTGCTTAATGCGGTGGTGCTGGCTGATGGCACGTTTTGCTACTTGTGCATTGCTGTTGCTGATTGCTAAAGCCATTACAATGGCGGTAAACATAATTTTTGCTTTCATAATAATAATTTAAAAGTTGGTGTAAATTTTTTTTAAATGTTGTTGTTAACCGGTGTCTGTTCATAGACGAAAGGCTTGCATCAAGGTTTAATAAACGAATAATTTTTTTGTGCAGTATCAATAAAACATACTTGTATTTTTTATGAAACAGTTACAATTATTTCGGCAGTATACTAAAACTGCTGCGGTGATATTTGCACAAACCAAACCTGTTGATAGCAACCCTGTGTATGGCAGTGCCGTAGCCTTTGTTTTTATTCCAGCCATATTTTGGAAACTCTTTGTGCAGTTGATGCATGTATTCATCCCGGTAGGTTTTGGCTAAAATACTGGCTGCTGCAATGGCTGCATATTTTCCATCACCTTTTACAATACAGGTGTGTGGGATAGCTTTGTATTGTTTAAACCGGTTGCCATCGATGAGTAATAATTCGGGTTGCATATTTAATTTATCAATGCTGCGGTGCATCGCAGCAAAAGATGCCTGTAAAATATTGATGCTGTCAATTTCATTATTATCCACCGCTGCTACCGCAAAAGCAATGCTTTCTTTTTCAATGATGGGCCTTAATAAATTTCTCTGCTGCTCCGTTAATTTTTTACTGTCGTTTAATAAAGGATGATAAAAATCTTTGGGCAATATTACTGCCGAAGCATATACCGGTCCGGCATAGCTGCCACGTCCTGCTTCATCCAGGCCGGCTTCTGTTAAATGGGAATGTAAATAGGGAGCTAGCATTTTGTTTAGCAAATATCATTAAAACCGCAATAAAATAATTCACTTTTGAATTAGAAACTGCTGCTTCACTAATTTTGCCATCGCTATGAACAATATAATTACTGATAAGCATTCAAAACAGGTGGCCAACTGGTTGTTGATTGGTGTGGGCATGATAGTAGTACAGGTTTTGCTGGGCGGCATTACAAGACTTACTGAATCCGGCCTTTCTATTACAGAGTGGAAACCTATTACCGGTGCATTGCCGCCACTGAATGATGCAGCCTGGCAGGCAGAGTTTGACCGGTATAAAGTAACCGACCAGTTTAAATATGTGCACCAAAATTTTTCTTTGTCTGATTTTAAATTTATTTTTTTCTGGGAATGGTTTCACCGGCTGTGGGCAAGGCTCATGGGGATGGTTTTTTTAGTGGGCTTTATTTATTTTATCGCTGCCAAAAAATTTAAAAAGCCAATGATACTGCCCATGGTGATTTTATTTTTGCTGGGAGCCTTGCAGGGTGCCATCGGCTGGATCATGGTGAAGAGCGGACTGGTGCCTGAAAAATATTTTGTTGGCCACATACAATTGACCACTCATTTTATTGCAGCCATGGGGCTGCTGTGTTATACTTTATGGTTTGCATTAGGGTTATTAATAAAACCACGACAAATTATTGTCAATGCTGCATTGCAAAAAATGTTGCTGGCAATTTTAATTGTTTTTGTTTTTCAATTGATTTATGGCGGATTTATGGCGGGCATTAAAGCAGCTGTGGTGGCACCTACCTGGCCGGATATTAACGGGCATTTTATTCCCAACGGAATCAATGAACTTTCGCCTGCAGTAAAAAATATTTTTTATAATCCACTTACCATTCATTTCATTCACCGGGGGCTTGCTTACGGGCTGTTTGCAGCAGTATTTTTTTGGTGGACAAAATCAAAAGTAGTTCAGGGTAATAAATTATTCAGCAAACTCCGCCTTGGTTTTATTTTATTGTTAGCGGTGCAAATAGTGTTGGGTATTTTAACGCTGCTAAATGCAACCTACACTAACCGGTTGGTATGGTTAGGCGTAAGTCACCAGTTTACTGCTATGTTGCTTTTGATGCTGGTAACTGCTTTGTTGTTTGTTGTAAGAAAAAAATAGGCAGTATTATAAAATATTAAAACCAGCTCATTACACTATATGCCGTTATATTTCGTTGTACATTTAGTAAACGATTTGTAATGCGGACTTTACTAAATAATATCTTCTATTCTTTTCCTGTTCAACTGTTCATTTTACATTTTCGTAAATACCAGGTACTGTTAATTTTTTGGATACTGCTGGCAAGCACGGTGGACAGTGGTTTTCTAAAAAGCTTTGGCGCCGATGCACTTTTTTTTGTGCCGGAATACATGGGTAAGGTAAATGCACTGAGTGCTGCCTTTGTGGGTGTGGCAATGGGAGTGTTCTTTATGAGCTGGAATATCACCACGTTTATTTTGCATACCAAGCGGTTTAAGTTTTTAGCAGCAGCCTCCAAACCTTTTTTAAAATACTGTATCAACAACGCCATACTGCCATTACTTTTTTTACTCTTCTATTTAATAAAATCTTTTCATTTTAATTTTAATAAAGAGTTGCTTACTCTCGGTGAAGAACTCATGCTGATTTTTGGATTTGTATGCGGCCTTGTTTTTTTGCTGGCATTTTCCTTTGTCTTTTTCTTTAGTGCCGATAGAAGGATATTGAAGTCGATAGCGCCGGTAATTGCCAACAAAGAACATTTCAGAAGTGAGTATGACCCCGCCGAAAATCCACAGCAGGATGGTTTTGGAATGAAAGTGGGTTATTATTTCAGCGTCAGGTTCAGGTTGCTGAAATCAAGAAATGTATCGCATTACAGTGAAACTTTTTTAGATGCTATTTTTAAACGCCACCATCTTGCTGCTGTCGCTGCAATTATTACGGCATTTCTTTTCTTAATTACCGCCGGATTTTTTTTAGATGTAAAATTTTTCCAGGTGCCTGCTGCCGTTAGTATCACCATTTTGTTTGCCATCATGGTGGCATTTATTGGCGCCATCACTTATTTTTTACAAAGCTGGAGTGTGTTGTTCACCATCGGCTTACTGATTGTATTAAATGTATTGTATGAAAACCAAATCATAGATCCACGGAATAAGGCTTATGGAGTTAATTACAATAATAAAACAGGGCGGCCTGCTTATAGCAAACAGGCACTGCAGCAATTGTGCCTGCCTGAAAATATTGAAAAGGATAAAGCGAACATGCTCACCATTTTAGAAAATTGGAAAAGAAAACAAAAGACAGATAAACCGGTGCTGGTATTTATAAACGTTAGCGGTGGCGGATTGCGGAGTGCCACGTTTACCATGAATATGCTGCAAAAACTGGATAATGCCAGTGGAGGGAAATTAATGAACCAGGCATTTTTAATCAGTGGCGCCAGTGGTGGTATGTTGTCTGCCACTTACTACAGGGAACTCTATCGTAATAAAAGTAAAGGAGCTAATATTGATTTAAGAAGCCCTGTTTATATTTCAGGCATTACCCAGGACTTGCTGAATCCTGTTTTCTCCTCGATGATTAACAGGGATATTTTTTCACCGGTACAAAAATTTTCTGTTGGGCCTTACCCGTATGTAAAAGACAGGGGGTATGCTTTTGAAGAAAAACTAAATGAAAATGCCGGAGGAATTTTAGATAAACAAATAAGTGATTATACGGCGGATGAAAAAGCGGCCAACATTCCGTTGATGATTTTTAATTCTGTTATTACAAGGGATGGCCGCAAAATGATGATCAGCACCCAGCCGCTCAGCTTTATGATGAAGCCGCTTGCTTTTGCAGCAGATACCAATTTTAGCCCGGATGCAGTTGACTTTGCAGCATTGCTATCAAACCAAAATCCCCGGAATATCAGGCTGCTGACGGCTTTGCGGATGAACGCCACTTTTCCTTATGTGCTGCCAAATGTGTGGCTGCCAACCGATCCCGTTATTGATGTAATGGATGCCGGCATCAGGGATAATTTTGGCCAGGAAACATCGTTGCGTTTTATTGATAATTTTAAAGACTGGATTGCAGCCAATACAGGCGGTGTGGTAATAGTGCAATTAAGAGACAGGATAAAAGATAACTGGCAGCAACCGCTGGAAACAGGTTCCATTACTGACATTCTTGTAAAGCCCGCCACCATGCTGCAGCACAACTGGTACAAATTGCAGGATTATTTTCAAACCGACCAGTACAGTTATTTAAAAGATTCTCACAATTACAATCTTCACCGGCTTACTTTTATGTATGTGCCGGAAAAAGATGAAAAAACAGCCGCACTAAATTTTCATTTAACTGCGGCCGAAAAAAAAGATGTAATCGCTTCCTTTAATACTGATTATAATCAGGCGGTTTTAAAAGAATTATTATCTGTGTTGAAGTAATTGTAAATGGTTAAAATATCTTATCCTGCATTTCAGTTGCTTCCCTGATAGCCAGTTCATCAAAAACCATTTCTTTATTCTCAATGGCTTCTCTCAATATATCGTTGATGGTAACCACCGCTTTAAATTCCTGTTCATCAAACACAATCAGGTAACGGGTTTTGTGGGTATTCAACATTTGCATGCAATGCTCAGCCGTATCCTGCATCCCGATTACCGGAAGGGAAGTACTCATCACTTCTGACACAGTAGCGCTGTCACTATGCAATCCTTTTAAAATCACATTGCGGCTGTAATCCCTTTCAGAAAAAATACCATGAAAAGTATCATCATCTTTAACAACCAGGTAGCTGAGGTTTACAGAATTCATCAGCTGCAAAGCTTCTATCACTTTTGCGCCAGGGGTTATAAAATTAAAAACCGGGGGTTTGTTTTGTAAAATGTTGGCAACCGTTCTCATGCTGTGAAATATTTTTGTGTAAAATTATTTAAAGTAAGTTACAATGTTTCACTGATTCTAAACAGCTTTTTATGGATTTGATAAATGAGATGCTGATAAAAATCAGGTAGTGAATTTCTTTATGGCTGTATCAATTTAAAAGCCTGCGGTATCACCTGGATGGAAAATTTTTTAGCAGTATCAGCAGGATCGCCATCTACATGTACCGGCGCTCCGTCAAGGTTGTGTACAATGAGCCGGGGTGTTTGAAAATACAGCACATTCTTGTTGTGGTATGTTTTTTCAATATGCTCATCCACCTGTCCATTTCTTATTTGCTTAAAAAGGGCCCATATCAATTTTAGTTTACTCATTTTTTTTACGATCACTACATCCAGCAAACCATCGGTAAGGCTTGCCTGTGGGGCAATGGTTACCTGGTTGCCAAACTGGTTGCTGTTGGCTATGCTGATAAAATATGCAGTGGTATTAAATGATTTTCCTTTGTTCACAATGTCAAATGAATAGGGCTTTGCAGAAAAAAAATTGCTGATGGTTTGTTTTGTATAATTGAATAATCCTCTCTTGCCCCTGGCGGCAAAATCATGTGCCACCTGTGCATCGAAGCCGAGGCCGCAGAGCATACAGCTAAAAGTAGAGTTGATAAAAAAAGAATCAATGTAAGAAGCTTTGCCGGTAAAAATAAGGTCAAGTGCCTTTGCTGTATTAACTGGAATTTTAGCAGCCAAAGCAAGGCCATTGCCGGAGCCCATTGGTATAATACCGATACTAATGGCTTCATCAATTAGTACAGCAGCAACCTGGCTCACCGTGCCATCACCACCGCAGATTACGATGTCCGTAATATTTTCATTTGCTATTTTTTCTTTCAGAAAAAAATAATCCCCTTCCGGGTTGGTAGGGAAAATTTCAAAAGGGATATTGCGGCTGCTGGTTTTTTCTTTGATCAATTTCAGCAAATGCTCTTTCCCCATGGTGCCGGCAATTGGGTTAATAAAAAAAATTATTTTACGGGTCATGGTTTCACTTTTTCTGCAAAAGAGGTAAGCCCCTGCTTCACATTATACAATTTTCAATTGTCTGCAATGATAGGCAATTTTTGTTGGGTATTGATTAGGGATAAAATATTTTGAGATAAGACTGATGGCGGATTATTCCATCAATAAATTATCTACGAAAAAAAATTACAATTAAGTTTTAAGAGGCTACCATCTTATCAATGCACTTGCCCAGGTAAAGCCACTGCCGAATGCAGCTAAGCACACCAGGTCGCCATCTTTTATTTTTCCCTCCTCCCAGGCTTCACACAATGCAATGGGTACTGATGCGGCAGTAGTATTGCCATAGTGCTGAATATTGTTGTGTACCTGCTTGTCTTTTAATTGCAGTTTCTGCTGTACAAATTGTGCAATGCGGAGGTTGGCCTGGTGAGGAATCAGCATATTAAGATCAGCAGCTGTTAACCCATTTGCTGATAAGGATTCCAGTATCACTTCAGGAAATTTAACGATGGCTTTTTTAAATACTGCAGGCCCATCCATGTAAGGAAAGTTCTGTGAATTATCAATCATTGCCTTGCTCATAAACATTTCTCCAGCTTCTGCATCATCAAAATCAGCCAGTTTTTTTTCTGTCCAGTGGTTGGCGTGAGTGCCGGGGTTGTACATGGCCAGCATTTCTGCACTTTCGCCATCGCTGTGCAGGTGAGTGCTTAGTATGCCTTGTCCTTCTTTGGTTGTGGGCTGGAGTACTATAGCACCTGCTCCATCACCAAATATTACGGATATATTTCTTCCTCTTGTACTAAAGTCGAGGCCAAAGGAATGTTTTTCACTGCCAATGACTAAAATGTTTTTGTACATGCCTGTTTTGATAAACTGATCTGCCACCGATAAGGCATACACGAAACCGCTGCATTGGTTACGGATATCCAAAGCGCCAATCTCTTTCATCTTCATGGCACGCTGTACCAATACACCGCAGCCAGGGAAATAATAATCCGGACTGAGGGTGGCAAAAATAATAAAGTCAATATCCTGTGGAGTAATGCCTGCTCTTTGAATGGCAATGGTGGCAGCTTCCACAGCCATGGTGGTGGTGGTTTCGTTGGTGCGATGGGCATAGTGGCGTTCTTTTATACCGGTACGTTCCTGTATCCATTCGTCAGAAGTTTCCATGTACTTGGTGAGGTCGTTGTTTGTCACCACATTTTCGGGGATATACTTACCAATACCTGCAATTCGGCTTCTTTGCATAGCAATTGTTTTTATTGAATAAGCAAATTACAAAAGTCTGGGTACTTAGGACTAAGTACTTAGACTAATTCACCTTTTGCAGATTTCTCAATACAAACCAATCGTCGTACATGGGAGTTGCCCTTGTTTTGTAATGGAAGCCGATAGCGGTACGCAGGCTGATGCTGTTCTTTATATATTTTGATGTGAAGTGCTCGGCAAGTGTAAGTATATCTAAGCTGTTGCCTTGTTTTTTTACTTCGGCAAAATATACTTTGCCTTTGATGAGGGTATTTAGAAAATAATGTTTGTCTATCAAAGATAAAAAAGCTGTTCCTTTAATGCTGTCGTTTTCACTTACCCGGTAGCGTTTCAATTCTTCTATGTAGCCGGTGATGACCACATCATATTCCATATCTGTTTTTTTGTCAAAAATTATTTTTACGGGAGATTCTGTGTATTCATTTTCGTAAGATGGCCTTTGTACAAAAGTGGCCCATTTTCCCAGCAGTGCTTCATCAATCGGTTGCTGTGGCGTTTCATCAATGCCGTAAGGAGAGTCGTAGGGGCAGCCACATAAAACAATGCAGCTTAAAACTAGCAATACCGGATGCAGAAGGTTTTTCATCTGGTTTTAAAATTAAGGTATTTAAAGGCAACGGATTTATAAGGTAAAATATTGTTACTTGGAGACTTTATTTTTAGGCACACAAAGATGCAAAGAAAAGTATTGATCACAATGCCATTAACCATCCGGCAACTTCCATCAGCCAAGCTACGCCAAGATGCACAATCAATCCACCCCAGATGCTGCCGGTGTAGTAAGAAATAATAGCCAGCAAAGTGCCGCCCCAAAAACTGCTGATGGCTTCACCCATTGGCTTGCCAAGATGAATGCTGCAATAGAAACAAGCTGCCGGTATAATGCAATGAGTGCCACAAATCTGCATCAGTGATAAAATTAAAAACCCACGGAAGAAAAATTCGATGCTTACAAAATCAAATCCATAACACAGTTCATACACAGCATACTGCCATTTGCCAGCTCCCATGCTGCCGAGTATTTTTGCTTTTGGATATACCTGTAAAAAGTCTTTTTGTGTAGCCGCCAGGATAAGTAAGGGGATCATGATAAGCAACATCAACAGGTAGGGCTGTAAGTTATCCAAAGGTTTTGTTCCGTAAAATGGTTGATTGTTTTTGTCTTTTATAAACCAAATTATCAATGCCGGAATTAATAATACAAACACCCTTACCACCCAGTTGATGCTTCGTAAATAAAAGATACGGTCTGCCCCCTGCCATTGTTTTAGTATCCACGATTCATGAAAATCAAAATTGACACGGAAAGAAAAAAATGCCGGGGCTAAAAATAAAATTGCCCAGAACCAGCCATTGTGATAATAATCACAATCTTTATAAAACAGCAATTGTAAAAAAAATGCCAGCGCAAATGGAATAAAATATAAAAGATAATAACCTGCGAAACCAGCCAACCATGTTTTACCTGAAGCAGCATATTTTTTTTCTAATCCATGCCAGTAGTTGAGATAAATAATTACCGCCAGCATTGCAATAATGAGCAACAAATAAAAAAGATTGAATTCCTTTTCGTAAAATGCTTTGATGTATTTGAATACCTGGCTCAATAAAATATTTTTTGCAGTGGTTAAAAATAGGGTAAGCTGCATTAATAAAAAAGCCGCTGTTTTTTTACAGCGGCAGTATCATTTTTTCAGTGTAATAATTATCCTTCTTTTGCCGGGGCATTCATTGTTTTCCACAACAGGTCTTTTAGTTCTGTTAAGCCCTGTCCAGTTACCGAGGAGATAAAAATGTGTGGAATATTTTTGGGCAGTTCTTTTGCAATGGCTGTTTTTAATTCTTCATCCAGCATATCTGTTTTGCTGACGGCAATTACAAAATCTTTTTGCAGCATTTCAGGGTTGTATTCTTTCAACTCATTCACCAGTATTTCAAATTCTTTTTTATGATCAGCACAATCGGCAGGGATTAAAAATAATAAAATAGAGTTGCGTTCAATGTGGCGCAAAAACCGGTGACCC
Organism: Chitinophagaceae bacterium; assembly: GCA_031371545.1. Lineage (GTDB taxonomy): Bacteria > Bacteroidota > Bacteroidia > Chitinophagales > Chitinophagaceae > Ferruginibacter. Next base: position 20,330 of record JANMJU010000039.1, on the reverse strand, counting down.
AAACCTTTTCCTTCTGCAGCGCCTTCAATAATGCCGGGTAAATCTGCAATACAAAAACTTTTTCCATCTCTATACTCCACCATGCCCAGCTGCGGTGTTAAAGTAGTAAAAGCATAGTCCGCAATTTTTGGTTTGGCTGCAGTAATTACAGATAACAAAGTTGACTTGCCTGCATTGGGGAAGCCTACCAAACCCACGTCTGCCAATACTTTTAGCTCCAGCAGTTTCCATCCTTCAATGCCGGCTTCACCAGGTTGAGCATACTCAGGAGCCTGGTTGGTGGCGGTTTTAAAATTGCTATTGCCTAATCCTCCCCGGCCACCCTTTACCAAAATTATTTCCTGCCCGTCTTCTAATATTTCTGCTTCTTTTACGCCGGTTATTTCATCCTTTGCAATGGTACCCAGCGGTACTTCAATAATAATATCTTTTCCAAAGCGGCCAGTTTGGTTATTCTTGTTGCCGCTTTCACCATCTTCTGCCAGCACATTTTTAAAATACCTGAGATGAAGCAAAGTCCATAATTGTGAATTGCCCCTTAAAATAATATGTGCTCCGCGGCCACCATCGCCGCCATCAGGGCCGGCCATGGCATTGTACTTGGTACGCATAAAATGTTTGCTGCCGGCACCGCCATGCCCACTGCGGCAGAAAATGCGGATGTAGTCTATGAAATTTTTTTCCATTGCAGCAAAGGTAAAGGGTTTGCGATAGTTTAAATGGAATCATCAATGGGGAGTGGCCAATCGTCAATAATTTCAACTAACAATTTAAAGCTTACTTATTTTTATTTTCATTCCAAGTACTGTAATTTTTACCATCAAGATTCTTCTTTTGCAATAAAATATCTCTCAAAGGTTCACATTCTTTCAAGGAAGCAAACATTTCCTTTGGCAATTGCCGGTACAATTTTGTTCCTTCGGTTTTCCAATTCATCATTTCATCACTCACCTGTTTGATGATTTTATGTGGATTGCCCACCACCATACTTCTTGCCGGAATGATTTCATCAGCTTTAATAAAAGTCAGTGCACCCACAATACATTCATCGCCCAATTGAACATTGTCCATGATCACTGCATTCATCCCTACCAAACAATTTTTGCCAATGCCTGCACCATGAATGATAGCGCCATGGCCAATATGAGCAGCTTCTTTCAGCAAAACAGTAACGCCGGGAAATAGGTGTATGGTGCAGTTTTCCTGCACATTGCAGCCATCTTCAATAATGATTTGCCCCCAGTCTCCACGGATAGCAGCACCAGGGCCGATGTAAACATCTTTGCCAATTATTACATTGCCGGTAACAGTTGCCTGCGGATGTACAAAAGCAGATTCATGTATTACCGGCTGGTATCCATCAAATTCATAAATCATACTGTGGTGGTTTTATCTTTCCGTATTCTCCAAAGGAATATCCCTTTTCAGCATCTCATCCCGGTTGGCTATTTCCCAGGCGGTATAAAAAATCATACGCACTCTTTTTTCGTAAAGGCTAAAATTTATTTTGTCTACCGTATCGGTCGGCTTGTGATAATCGGCCTTTAACATGCCATCATAAAAAAACAAAATGGGGATGCCTTTTCTTGCAAAGTTGTAGTGATCGCTGCGGTAGTAAATTTGTTCCGGATCATTGGGGTCATCAAATTTATAATCTAATACCAGGTTGGTATATTTTTTATTTACACCTTCATTAATTACCGGCAAATCGCTGCTTAGTTTGTTGTGGCCAATTACATATACATAGTTCAGTGTGTCATCTTTTTTGCGTTCGGTATCTGTTCTTCCGACCATGTCTGTATTCAGATCCACGGTTGTTTTGTCTAATGGAAAGATGGGATGATCGCTGTAATATTCACTTCCCCACAATCCTTTCTCTTCGCCGCTTACGGTCATAAATACAATGGTTCTTCTTGGGCCTTTACCTTCTGCTTTTGCTTTGGCAAATACTTCTGCCATATTCAACACTGCACAGGTGCCGCTTCCATCATCATCAGCGCCGTAATATATTTTGCCATCATGTTTTCCCAGGTGATCGTAGTGGCCCGTTAAAAAAACATACTCATCTTTTTTATCCGTTCCTTCAATTATACCCAGCACATTGCTGGCATTAATTATTTGTCTTTCTTTTTTGTAATCAAAACTAAAACCTGCTTTTACTTCAGGTGTATTCGATGCTGTGAAAACACCGCTGCTCCTGGCTAAACGAACTAGGCTGTCAATGTTCCATTCTGTAAATAATTGTCTTGCGGCATCCTGCGACAGGTTAATAAATCCGATGCTTTCATCAGCGGCGCTGCCGGGGTAATACACATTGGATTTTGTATTCAATACCACCGTCCTGCTGTTCAGTGTACTCATCATTGGATTGAGAACAATGGCTGCTGCTGCACCTTTTTCTCTTGCCAGTTCAATTTTAGCAGAAAGCCCGGGGTAAGTATAGTTTGAATATTGTGCCGTGCCGCTTACAAGATATTTTCCTTTCTCTTTTGGTTCACCCAAAAAAAACACCACCACTTTGCCTTTTACATCAGCCTCTTTATAATCATCATATTCTTTTTCGCTGATGCCATAGCCGACAAAAATAAATTTTTTGGCAGCTGTTTTTTTTGCTCCATTGGTTAAAACAGGTACATAATAATCAGTTCCATAATTTAATTCCCTGTCATTAATTTTTACAGTACTTGCTGTCATGGAATCCCTGTACAGGGGATAAAATTGCTGGTACCCATTCAATGCTTTTGGTGCCTGCAACCCGATAGCTTTGAATTGTGCTTCAATATATGCTGCCGCTTTTCGCTGGCCTTCTGTTCCCGTTTCCCTGCCTTCCATTTCATCACTTGCAATGATGGATAAATGTTTTTTAAGATTATCACCGGTAATACCGGCTGCATATTTTGCAGCATCATTGGCCTGTGCAAATGCAGTGTTGAGACAAATACATAAGCTTATAAATAGAAAAGATCTTTTCATGAATGTGGTTTAAAATGTTGGGTTGAGATTTCTTTTATTGAGCATGAACAGCAGCAATTATTATCGCTTTAATTTGTGTGCAGTAAATGGTTTGTATTTAACAGGGAATCTTATTGATTCTGTTAGTATGTCTTCCGCCCTCAAAGGCAGTGTTCATAAAAATATCGAGCATTTTTTCCGCATCGCCATCTCTTACAAAACGGGCAGGGATGCAGATGATGTTGGCATCATTGTGTTTCCGGGCCAGTTCGGCCAGCTCTTCTCCCCAGCAAATAGCAGCTCTTATACCCTGGTGTTTATTGGCAGTGATGGCCACACCATTGGCGCTGCCACAAAGCAAAATACCAAAAGCAGCTTCGCCTTTTTCTACAGCCAAAGCCACCGGATGTGCAAAGTCGGCATAGTCAACCGAATCTTTATTGTAGGTGCCGAAGTCTTTGAACACTACATTTTCTCCTTCTAAAAAAGAAATGAGATCTTCTTTGCAATCGAAGCCGGCATGGTCGCAACCAATGGCAACGGGTAAATTTAAATTAAATGGCGACATGGTAAGATGATTGAATAGTGAATTGAATCTGGGTATAAAAGTATAAATAAAAAACGAGTGGCAGGGTGGTTGGATTTTATTTTAACCATTTTGTTTGTTGGGGCGTAAACAGCAATAAATTCAATAGAAGCTGTGTATGAAGGTTAGAAGTAATCTGTTTATGTATGATTATATATTTCTTTTAAATAGCACTAATAAAAACATCAATCAAAAAGGAAAGCAACTAATCAATAATGCCAGCAAACAATTTTAAAAATATATCTTCGCAAAAATTTTACAGATGCTTCCTAAATACAAAAGAATATTACTGAAACTTTCGGGTGAGTCATTAATGGGCGATAAAAATTTTGGTCTTGACAGTGATGTAATTTCCCGGTATGCTGCGGATATAAAAAGCGTTACCGAACTGGGCGTACAGGTGGCAATTGTAATTGGCGGGGGTAATATTTACCGTGGTATGAACGAGGCAGAGACTGGCATTGAAAGGGCACAGGGCGATTATATGGGAATGCTGGCAACAGTTATTAACGGGATGGCGCTGCAGAGTGGTTTGGAAAAAGCAGGTGTATATACCCGGCTGCAAAGTGCTATCAAAATGGAACAGATAGCAGAGCCTTACATACGCAGGCGTGCCATGCGGCATTTGGAAAAAGGCAGGGTAGTGATATTTGGAGCAGGTACCGGCAACCCTTATTTTACAACAGACACAGCAGGTTCATTAAGAGCCATTGAAATAAAAGCAGAAATAATTTTAAAAGGAACCAGGGTTGATGGCATCTACACAGCCGATCCTGAAAAAGACCCCACCGCTACTAAATACGGCCATATTACTTTTGCAGACTGCATCAGCAAAAACCTGAAAGTGATGGACATGACGGCCTTTACTTTGTGCATGGAAAATGAATTGCCCATTATCGTTTTTGACATGAATGAACCAGGCAATTTACTGAAAGTGGTGACTGGCGAAAGAGTGGGAACTTTGGTAAGAGGCTAGTAAAAAAATAACGGTCATAAAAAAGCTTCCGTCATTTAGGCGGAAGCTTTTTTTATTCAAAAAAATGAAGCAGTATTACAGATCTAACCGAAGGCCAAGCCGAAGCCCGATGGTAGAAAATCTTTCCTGGATAGACAATGTTCCTTTATTCATTGGTGAAAAATTGTACCGGTAATATGGTTCAGCCAGCAGGTGCAGGCTTTCATTTAGTTTGTAATAAAAAGAAATGCCTCCCATAAAACCTACGCCTACATTGGTTTTATACTGGTAAGGAGAATTACTCTTGGCACTGGTAAAGCTCACTGGCGTAAAGGTAGTATCCAATGTTTCGCCATTTTGCCAACTGTAAATATTTATTACAGCACCTGCATTGATATTGGCATGGAGCCTTCCATTGCCCAGTTCATAACCTACCAGCAAGGGTATATCCAAGGTGCGGTAATGGTTGTAACTGGTTCTATATTTAGTGCCCCTTACATAGTAGCTGTTGATGGTATCGCCTTGTTGATTTATCTCGTACGTTAACTGCACCACATTGCTTTGGGCATAAGAAAATTTTTCATTGATCTGGCTATAATTAATGCCGCCCCTCAGGCTCATACCGTTGCTAAATACCCTCGTATAACGAACACCAGCGCTAAAGGCATACTGGAAACTGGTGCTTGCTTTTCTTTTTTCAAGCAAAGCCGAGTTGGCGGTGTCATTGTATTTTTTAAAAGCATAATCCGGCCCGGCATACAATTCCCAGTATTGTTTATTGCCTGCTGCATCTTTATCAGCCGGGCAGCCGGGTATTTGGATGGTTTTAAAATCAGTTTTTTTACTGTTCAGATCAAGCATTGAAAATGCACTTATTTTTTCTGCGCCATATAATAGCCGCTGCATTGAAAAGCCTTCCTGCTTTGGTGCTGCTGCATCGTTATCTTTTTCATCTACGGCTTCTGCTGTTTCGATAGCAGAAGATTGTACAGTAAATTTTCCTTTTGCTTTTTTCTTTATAATAGTTTGCTGTTGATTAATTACATTTCTTTTTTTATCTACTTCCAAATTTTTATCAGCAACTATTTCTTTTGAATTATTAAACGCTGCATTAATTTTTTCACTCTTGTTTGCCGGTGTACTGACAGAAAGGTTTTGATTGCTGTTAGCAGAAGGAAGATTGTTATTTTCTGTTGATTGCGAGGGTTCTTTTTTATTGGCAGTAATAGTTGTTGAATTTATTCCAGTTCTGTTAAGAGTAGTATTGTCTTTTAAAGCAGCAGCAGGTACTGCTGTTTCAGTGCCTGCATTGCTGCTGCTAACTTTGTTTTCAGGGGCAATTATTTTTGAGTCATCTTTTTTAGTAACTAATAAGCCTGTGCCGGTTACAATAATTAACAGTGCAAGCAAGCCCAGTATATTTTTTTTGTTCAGCCAAAATACTACAGGCTTTTTTCGTTTCCTTCCAGCCACAATTTTTCCCCAAATATGCGGCGGCACATCGGGACTGTAGTTGCCGAAGAATTCTTTTAAATGATCATCCAATTTATTTCTATCACTCATACAGCAATTTTTTGCAGTTCAATAATTTGTCTTTGCAGCATATTTCTTGCTTTTACCAATTGGCTCCTGCTGGTGCTGGGTTGTATGCCGAGCATAGCGGCAATTTCATCGTGCTGGTAGCCTTCTATTACATGCAGGTTAAAGATCATGCGGTATCCATCCGGCAGTTCATTAATCAGTGCCAGCAAATCCTTTTGCGATAAATGGGAATAAGCTGTTGGATCTTCACCACTATCATATTTTTCTTTGTGCTCAATACCCGTTACCTCTTTGTCGTACCTGCTGAGCGTATATTTTTTAAGCGCTGTGTTTACCACAATCCTTCTTATCCATCCTTCAAAAGAACCCTCAAACTTAAACTGGTGCAGCTTATCAAATACTTTAATAAACGCATCCTGTAAAATATCTTCCGCATCTGCAGCATTCCGGGCATAGCGGTAGCATACTCCCAGCATCCGGCTGCTGAAACGGGTAAACACCTCTTTTTGAGAGGCGGCATCTTCGTTGATGCAGGCTCTTATCAGTTGTTCGTCCGTCAAAATTGGCTGTTGCGTTACACAGGGTTTTGTATACAGATACCGAAATGCTTTTATACGCTGCCCGGAAATATATAGAAAGGTAGAAAAATTAAAGGGTTATTGGATATTTGATTAACAGGATAATCGATTAACAGGGAGTGCTTTTAGGATTGGTTAAAGGGGGCGGTGTGTTGAGGTAACAAATTAAAATGCCCTGCCAATTTTTGTAAAAATGAGACAAAATAAAAAGGTTGACAAACTGAAGGGTCATTTCAACCTTTCAACTTTTCAACCTTTCCTTCAAGATGGAATTAAGCTTTTTTAGCTGCCGCTGCTGCCGCTGCTTTCTTTTTAGCTGCTGCAGGTTTTGCCGGCCTCGATTTACCAAAAGAAGCTTTGGTGATTTTGCCTTTTTTTGTTTTAATATCTCCAAGTCCCTTAATAATATAGTTTTTGTTTTTTAGTAAGATTAAAAAAGCAAGATGTGTTTTTCATCTTGCTTTTTAATGTGGTTTAGCAAATGTTACATTTTTGCAGATAACTCTTTGCCGGCTTTAAACTTAGCTACTTTTTTAGCTTTGATTTTAATTACAGCACCTGTCTGAGGATTACGTCCGTTACGGGCAGCTCTTTTAGAAACTGAAAAAGTACCAAAACCTACCAGGGTTACTTTGTCACCTTTCTTTAAAGTTTTTGTAACTGCATCTACAAAAGAATCTAATGTAGCGTTTGCCTGTGTCTTTGTAATGCCGGCATCGTCAGCAATTTTTGTAATTAATTCTGCTTTGTTCATGATTATGTTTTTTTGATTTTTGTAAGAAAAACAAATATAGAGGGTTTTTAATTGTAACAAAATTTTTTATAAAAAAATATTTTTTATAAAAAACAGCTGAAATGCACAAGCAACAAGGGATATAACGAAAAATAAAACTAATTTTTTTTACCCGTTAAAGAATGTACTTGGCTGAAATGCTTTGCTGTAAAGGATTTCAGCGGGCTGGCCGTACAATTCAGTGTACATGCGGATTACAGGGGAATATACAAACGTTTTTCATTAATCAAAATGAAAATTAATTGTTTTGCACAATTAGTTAACAACCTGCATAACCGAACGAAAAGCTATGAACTGGTTGCCCCATTTATCAAAAGATTTTTGCCGCATTTCTCCGGCAAACTTTTCAATGTAGTGGTTGTACAAAGCCTTGCTTTCTGCTTTGTATTGAATGGAATAAGTTAGTCCTTCGCTCTCATCTGTTTCCAGCAGGCGGTGAATGTTGGCTTCAGTAAAACAGCCGGTGTTTAAAACCTCGGGTACATGTTCCTGCTGCAGCCATTGCAGCCATGCTGTTGCGATGGCTGTTTCAATTTTGATGGTGACGTTGTAAACAATCATGCAGTTATTTTTTTAGTTCAAGATAGATAGGGCAGTGGTCACTATGCTTTACATCAGGAAAAATATCTGCATCTTTCAATTGTTTTTTTAAAGGTTCCGTAACGGTGATGTAATCAATACGCCAGCCTTTATTGTTGAGCCGAACTGTTGGAAAACGCTGGCTCCACCAGCTGTAGCGGTGTGGCTCCTGGTGAAATTCACGAAAGGTGTCAATCCATCCGCTGCTTAAAAATTTTGTCATCCATTCTCTTTCCTGTGGCAAAAAACCGGAGGAGTTTTTATTGCCTTTTGGATCGTGTATGTCAATTTCATTATGGGCAATATTATAGTCGCCGCACAAAATTATTTTTGGATGTTTTTTTCTCAGTGCTGTCAGGTAAACATGAAATTCATCCAGCCATACATATTTGAATTGCTGCCGTTCGTCGCCGCTGGTGCCGGAAGGAAAGTAGGCGTTGATTAAACGGATGTCGCCAAAATCTAATTGTATCACACGGCCTTCAAAATCGCTGCTGGGCAAGCCACAACCAATTTCTACCTGGTCGGGTTTTATTTTGGTAAACACTGCCACACCGCTGTATCCTTTTTTTTGTGCACTGAACCAGTGATGATGAAAGCCCAGTGCTTCCAGTTGTTTTACATCCACATCATCCTTGGTGGCTTTTGTTTCCTGCAGGCAAATGATGTCGGCAGGATTGGTTTTAAGCCAGTCGATAAAACCTTTTTTTAATGCGGCACGGATGCCGTTGACATTGTATGAAATAATACGCATAGATATTTTCTTTATTATTGCAAAACAAACATACAAAATGGAAAACAATAACCCACAGGAAGTTGATCCGGAAAATATTACCGGGACAATATTTACAGAAGAAGAATTTTCTTTGCAGGGCTATGACAAGCATATCCGCCAGGCAAGAAATACCATCTTTGTTGCGGCAGGAGTTTTATTGCTGAGCGTTATTATTGTTTGTTTTACTGTTCCGGCAGGATACGAATATTTATGGATTGACCTTACTATATACGGGCTCTTTATCGCTGGTTTTGTTGCCTTGGGCTTTTGGACAAAAAAGCGCCCCTACTATGCAATCATTTGCGCCCTTATCCTGTATGGTTTGTTAATTGCCCTAAATGCTTATGTTGATATCAGCTCTATTTTTAAGGGCCTTATTTTTAAAATAATAATTATAGTTTACCTCATCAAAGGCTTGAGTGATGCCAGAGAAGCTCAATATATGCAGGATCAAATAGTGAAATGATTTTGGAAAATAAGAATTGAGTATCTGGCTTTCAAAACTTATGCATCATAATCCAATACCGGCCTCAGCCATCTTTCAACGTCTTCCAATTTCATCTCTTTCCTCTTTGCATAATTCGCCACCTGGTCTTTATCAATTTTACCCACACCAAAATATTTACTTTCCCGATGTGCAAAATACCAGCCGCAAACAGATGCTGCAGGATACATGGCCAATGATTCTGTGAGCATGATGCCGGTGGCTTCTTCGCCTCCCAGCAAATCAAACAATTTGTATTTTTCTGTATGATCAGGACAGGCAGGATAGCCCGGTGCCGGGCGGATGCCCATGTATTCTTCTTTAATTAAATCTTCATTGCTCAGTATTTCTTCTTTTACATAACCCCAAAATTCTGTTCTTGTTTTTTTATGTAATAGTTCTGCAAAAGCTTCTGCCAATCTATCTGCAAGTGCCTGCAAAATGATCTTGTTGTAATCGTCTAAATTTTCTTCAAACTTTTTAATGTGTCGTTCTATACCCTGTATGGTAACACTGAACGCACCCATAAAATCAGGATGAGAAGGGGAAATAAAATCTGCTAAAGAAAGGTTAGGCTGGCCTGTAGCTTTCTTTGATTGCTGCCGCAAAAACTCCAGCTTTATTTCTTTTGATTGGTTCTTTATTACCACTGTGTCGGCTGCTGTTTTATTTGCTTCCCAAAAACCTATCGTTCCTTTTGCTGTCAGCCATTTTTCATCAATTATCTGCTGCAATAATTTTTTTGCATCGTTGTACAACTTGGTGGCTTCTTTGCCAATAACAGCATCGCTTAATATTTGTGGAAACTTACCATGCATTTCCCAGGCAATAAAGAATGGCTGCCAGTCGATGTATGCGGCAATTTCTTCTAAAGAGTAATTATCAAAAACTTTGGTGCCGGTAAAACCTGGTTGCACCGGTTGAAAATTGGCCCAGTCAATTGCAGCACCATTTTTTTGTGCGGCGGCAAGCGGCAACAATTGTTTGTTTGATTTCCTGTTGCCAAAATCTTCTTTTAACTGGTCGTATTCTTTTTTGATATTGGATAAAAAATCTGGTTTTTGTTCTTTGCTCAGCAGGCTGCCGGCAACGGTTACACTGCGGCTGGCATCCAATACATGTATCACACCTTCGTCAAATTGAGGGGCAATTTTTACGGCAGTATGCATACGGCTTGTGGTAGCTCCGCCAATCATCAGCGGCTGTTTCATTCCCCTGCGTTTCATTTCATGTGCCACATGCACCATCTCATCTAATGATGGAGTGATCAGGCCACTCAAACCAATAATGTCAACATTTTCTTTTTGAGCAGTATCTAAAATTTTATCGGTGGCCACCATCACACCCAGGTCAATGATATCGTATCCATTACATCCCAGCACCACACCTACAATGTTTTTACCAATATCATGCACATCGCCTTTTACTGTAGCCAGTAATATTTTTGCAGCGCCTGCAGCTTCTTCATTTTTTGTACCTGCTGCTAAATGTGCCTGCTTTCTGTCTTCTTTTTCCTGTTCAATAAATGGCGTTAATACTGCCACGGCTTTCTTCATCACCCGGGCACTTTTTACCACCTGCGGTAAAAACATTTTTCCTGCACCAAACAAATCACCCACTATGTTCATCCCATCCATTAATGGCCCTTCAATTACATCCAAAGGCTTTGGATATTTTTGTCTTGCCTCTTCAGTATCTGCATCAATATAATCGGTAATCCCATTTACCAATGAATGCGCCAGCCTTTTTTCCACCGGTTCATCTCTCCACTTTTCATCTTTTATGTTTTCTTTTCCCTTTGCTTTTACCGTTTCTGCAAAATTGATCAGTGCTTCCGTGGCTTCGTTGTTGTCGTTATTCCTGTTGAGTAACACATCTTCGCAAAGCTGCTTTAGGGTTGGTTCTATCTCATCATACACTACCAGCTGGCCTGCATTTACAATGCCCATATCCATACCGGCTTTAATGGCATAATAGAGGAATACGCTGTGGATGGCTTCCCTCACATGGTCATTGCCACGAAAAGAAAAAGAAACATTACTAACGCCACCACTCACTTTTGTAAGCGGCATCAGTTGTTTTATTTCCCTGGTGGCTTCAATAAAATCTACTGCATAATTATTGTGTTCTTCAATACCTGTTGCTACAGCAAAAATATTGGGATCGAAAATAATTTCCTGCGGAGCATAGCCAACCTGCTCCGTTAATATTTTATATGCCCGGTAACAAATTTCTACTTTGCGTTTTTTTGTATCTGCCTGTCCCTGCTCATCAAATGCCATTACAATTACTGCGGCACCATAACTTTTACAAATGAATGCCTGCTCAATAAATTTTTCTTCTCCTTCTTTCATCGAGATGGAGTTTACAATACATTTGCCCTGCACACATTTTAACCCGGCTTCTATAATTTGAAATTTAGAAGAGTCGATCATGATGGGAATCTTCGCAATATCCGGCTCTGCCTGTACCAGGTTTAAAAAAGTGGTCATGGCCTGCACGCCTTCCAGCAAGGCATCATCCATATTTACGTCCAGTATCTGTGCACCGCTTTCCACCTGCTGCCGGGCTACACTCAATGCCTCTTCGTATTTATCTTCCTTGATAAGCCTTGCAAATTTTTTACTGCCGGTTACATTGGTACGTTCCCCAACATTTACAAAATTTGTTTCCGGACGAATGACTAAAGGCTCTAAGCCGCTAAGCCGTAAGTATGGTTTGATATATATTGTATCACTCATAATATTTTACTTCTTGTTGGGATAAGGAAAACCAATTGGATTTCTTTTTACTGTATTTGGTTCTTGTAATAATTTTTTCAAAATGATAAAGATGTTTTTTAAGTCTTCGTCATGCGCTGTCATCTTCTTTTCCAGTTTATCTATTTTGATGAATAATTCTTTATTGTCAAGTAGCATCTGTTTCATTTTAGTAAACACCCTTATGATTTGAATGTTTACCTGGATAGCAGTTTCTGATTTTAAAACTGATGAAAGCATTGCAACACCTTGCTCTGTGAAAGCATAAGGTAATTTTCTTATGCCGCCCCAGCTTGAAGTCGCAAATTGCGACTTCAAGTTTTGCCAGTCGTTAGCTGATAATTGAAACATGAAATCATCGAGAAATCTTTTTAAATTTCTTTTAACGGCTTCATTTAATCTTTTAACCTCTACACCATACATTTCTGCCAGATCTTTATCAAGCATTACCTTTTGTCCTCTGATGATAAATATTTTATCAATTACCTGACTTTCACCAATTTGTTGAATAGATATTTTAGAAACGGCCATTTTGATTTTTATGAGTTATAATTTATAGTGCTTCCTCCATCACCGGCAATTCCCTTGCTTTAAACTTACTCACTTCCTCCGCAATATGTTTGATATGATCTGGCGTGGTACCGCAGCAGCCGCCTACAATATTGAGCCAGCCATTGGCAGCCCACTCTTCAATGATGTGTGCTGTTTCATGCGGCTGCTCATCATATTCACCAAAGGCGTTTGGTAATCCTGCATTTGGATAAGCCGACACAAAACAACTGGCTATCTGTGATAACTCTTCAATGTGGCTCCGCATTTCACTGGCGCCTAACGCACAGTTGAGGCCAACACTTAATGGATTGGCATGAGCAACGGATGTATAAAATGCTTCCAGTGTTTGTCCGCTCAATGTTCTTCCTGATGCATCAGTAATAGTTCCGCTAATCATTATTGGCAGCTCCGGCAAATTATTATTTCTAAAATAATTTTTGGTGGCATAGATAGCAGCCTTTGCATTGAGCGTATCAAAAATAGTTTCAATCAAAATAACATCCACACCACCATCTGCCAATCCTTTTATTTGTTCGGTGTAGGCTGCTGCTACTTCATCAAAAGTTACTGCTCTAAATCCGGGGTTGTTTACATCCGGCGATAAACTCAATGTTTTATTTAATGGGCCAATGGCACCTGCAACATATCTTGGCTTGCCGGGATTTTTTGCAGTGTATTCATCTGCTGCTATCCTGGCACATTTGGCAGATGCTACATTGAGTTCATACGCCAGCGACTGCATATCGTAATCGGCCTGTGCAATAACGGTACTGCTGAAAGTATTGGTTTCAATAATGTCTGCCCCGGCTTCTAAATATTCTTTGTGAATGCCAATGATGATTTCGGGCTGTGTGATGCTGAGTAGATCGTTGTTGCCTTTCACATCGGTATGCCAGTCTTTGAAGCGTTCGCCACGATAGTCAGCTTCTTCTAATTTGTGGCGCTGTATCATGGTACCCATGGCGCCGTCTATGATGAGGATGCGTTCTTGTAAATGTTCCCGGATCGTTTTTTTCATGTTCAATAATTTAAGGCTGTCAGGTTGCATTGCTCCCCACTGGTATGCCGCACAAGTGAGTGACACAACGATGTTGGCCAATGATTAAATGCTGGTACCAAAAATGAATTTGTAAACGATAACTATCTGGAGAGAATATGCAGAATGGGTTTCGTTTATTAGTTCACCTGGTAAAAGTGTACAGGCTGAACAATAAACAAATCTGCCTGTAAACAGTTGCAAAAATAATGGAACGGGGCTGTAATGCCAAATGTAATGGGCAGGGTTATTAATGCTTTTTACCAATATTGAATACCCTGGAAATATTAAATCCAAACAGCACATCGCCATCCTGCCATTTGCCGGTGGTTTCGCCGATGAATGTTTTTTCCGTCATGCCACGGGAGTTGGTAAAATGCAACTGAAATACATGGCCGCCGGTTTCAATATCAAAGCCTGCGGATAACGAGTTGGTAGTGCCGGTTATTTTGTAGCCGGAAAACTGGTAATAGTATTCAACATTAAAGCTGATGCGTTTGCTAAGTTTTTGTCTTCCACCAATGCCCAGTGCCCAGGTATTGTTTGGCGACCCGGTTACTTCGGCAAGGTTGCGGTGAATAAAGCTGGGCATCAGTTGCAGGGATGTGCCTTCTGAAAATTTTCTGCCAATGATGAGCTGGTGAGAATAGGAAATACGGGAGCTGAAATAATTTTTTCTATTGGGATCTTCCCAATCTAAAGTGCGTAATGCAATGGTGGGTACATAACTAACGGTCACCGGCATGTTGACTTTGCCGGAGGACTGCCGCAGTAATTTTATTTTAAAAAAAGCATCAAAAGTTTTTTGATAAGTGCTGCGGCCAATACCCACCATCAGGTAAGAGGTAATGCCGAAGTCAAAGCCCATCCGCATGGTGGCATTGTCGAGGCCAAATAATTCGTAGCCACCCCTGTTGAGGGTGCCAAAGCGGTGAGAAATTTTTACATCCATTACTCCTCTGCCAACATTCTCTACCGTATGGCCATTTACCAGCCGGGTGGTTTTAAAAGTGGCGATACTGTAGTTGGTGGTGTTTTGATCTGTTTGTTTTTCCAACTGGCTCATCAGGTCGGTAGTGTCTCCCTTTTGAGCCATTGACAGGCTTGTAATACAGAGGCAACAAAAAGGCAGCAGGATAGTTATTTTTTTCAGCATAAAATTTTATTGCAATGAAGAATTACATTTTTTGATTGTACAAACAGTTTACAGTGATCTCAATTGTTTTGGAAATATTGGCCGCCACCAGTTTTGGGATAGACACTTTGTAATCGGCAAGCACCACGATGAATTTTGAAGTGGCGGTAATGGCGCCTGCTTTAATACTGATATTGCCTGTGGCAGTTACTTTATTAGTAACGCCATGGATGGTTAAATCTCCGTTTACACTTACCGGGTAGTTACCATCTTTTGTAAAATTTATTTTGCTGATATCGACAATATTTCCTTTAAAAAATGATTTGGGATATTTATCACTCTCTAAATAATTTTCGTTGAAATGTTCTTCCATCAAGGCTTTTTCAAAATGGAAACTTTTTATTAAAACAGAAAACTGCAGCTCACCGGTTGGTACATTCAGCACACTCGTTACCTGGTTGTTATCCGCCTTGATATTTTCCATGTTGGTTTTGGAGAAGAAGGAAATGTTGCCATTTTTGGTAAAATATTTTTGGGCAAAAAGGGTTTTGCTGCCAAAAAAAAATAATGTGAATAGTATCAAAAGCTTTTTCATAAAAACATCTTTTAATGATCAGTTATTAGGTGCCCCGTTTTGCAGCCAGCATTTTATGGTATTGATCTCTGTCGGTAATAAAGCACCCGTTGGCGGCATACTTTTTTGCACTACCACCCTTGCTTTTATTCTGTCTTGTGCTCCGCTTACCTGGAAATAATTCTGTAATACAAATCCTCCTGCAGCAGCCCCGTCATGACAGGAGGGAGTGCTGCATTTGCTACTGATCAATGGTAATACATTGGCTGTAAATTTTGCCTGCACCGAATCACAGTTTACAGGCTGATCGCTGCCGGGATAAATCAATGATGCTTTATCATTGTAACAACCTGCGGCGGCAATAACAATTGCAAAGATGAGTGATGTTATAAAACAATTTTTTATTTTTAAATGAATCATACAAATAAACATTTAGTTATTAAGGGCACCGGCCTCAATCCATTTTCTTATTACTGCAATTTTACAGTCGCTTAGTTTGTTGCCGTTTTTTGGCATTGGGCTGGCTCCTGAATGTGTAATGGCTGGATAAAGTATACCGGATGTTACCTGCTCTTTTACTCCATCATAATTATCCAGCTGAATAAATGCTCCATCAATCGCAAGTCCGCCATGGCAGCCCAGGCAATGTGTTTTAAGAATGGGCTGAACGGTTCCGCTGAAAGTGAATTGGCTGCTGTCGCAGGCCGGGGCACAATTGGTTGTGTTGTTGGCGCCCTCTTTAATCCAAAGTGCAATGGTATGTATCTGCGCCGGCGTAAGTGGAATGTTTGGTGTCTGCGGCATTACTAATACAGGATCAGTTGCTGTAATCCGCTGGTATATTCTGCTGTTGCTGCTGTCACCTGCAATAATTCCCCTGGAAATAATGTTTGCATAATTATCCAGCTGATAATTGTTTTGTCTTGATGTTTCATCATGGCAGCCTGATTTAGCACAATAGCTTTGAAAAATCGGCAGCACATCGTTTTCAAAACAAACGGTGTTGCCTGCAGGGGGAATGGTAACTACCGGAATCTCATGCCTGCATGACAGTATGATTAAACAAATGCAGCCAGTGAGGGTAAAGCAGATTGATTTTTTTTTCATACCATTTTCTATTTTACCAAATAACACCTCACCAAATAAACATCTCCCATGATGCCAAGATCAGCATCGCCCTGGCCAAGGCCACTGCAAATACCTTTGATAGTTATGAGGTTTCCTTCTTTTAAATTGTTTACCTGTTCTTCAAGAGTGCAATTAATGTATGCTCCCGCTGTTGTTGTTTTAATCAATACGATTATTTTGTTTTGCTGGTTGGCTGAGATGCTGCTGATATTGCCAGATAATTCAACCACCTGCTGCACATATTTTTTTTGTGCTGCGACAGAATCGCTGGTAAATGCAGCATACAAAACTGCGGCATCTGTTTTTATTCCTTCAGTACCTGCAACATTCAAATGGGGCTTATTCCATAAATAATATCCTGTGGCCGCTCCTGCTGCTGCCAGTATAATCAATATGGTTACTATTTTTTTTGTCTTGCTGCTCATTTTTGTATAAAATAAAGATAATGTCCAGTAGCTAAACGCTGCCAATAAATTCAACGGTTAGGAAAACAATGACTAAATAGAAACAAGTAACTAACTGCCTGTGGTAATATAATTTTCAACCGGTATACGGTTACTGATACTTTTGGCTAAAGTCATTTCATCTGCATATTCCAGCTCGCCGCCAAAAGCTATACCACGGGCAATAGTGGTAATTTTTACCGGGTTGCCTTTCAGTTTCTTACTGATATAGTAAACGGTGGTATCGCCCTGAACGTTGGCATTGAGGGCAAAAATAATTTCGGAAATATTTTCCTGCTGCACCCGGCTGATGAGAGAATCAATGGTAAGCTGTTCCGGTCCAATACCATCTAATGGAGAAATGATGCCACCGAGAACATGATAGAGCCCGTTAAATTGCTGGGTACTTTCTATCGCAATTACATCACGGATATTTTCTACTACACAGATCAGCTCCTGCTTACGGGCACGGTTGCTGCATATATTACAAATGGCAGTATCAGAAATATTGTGGCAGCGGTTGCAGAATTGTATCGCCTCTCTCATGTGGGCAATGGCACCGCTGAATTGTTTTACAGCAGTTTCATCCTGCTTTATTAAATGAAGCACCAAACGCAATGCTGTCTTCTTACCAATGCCCGGGAGCCGGGCAAATTCATTCACTGCATTTTCTAAAAGAGAAGAAGAAAAAATCATTGGGCAAAGGTAAAGGGGTAAATTGAAAGGTTGAAATGTTAATGTGTTGAAATTTGTTTTGGATTTGATAATAAAATATTTTTATGATAAACATTTCAACAATCTTCAACAACTTTCAACCGCTCTCTCTTCCTTATAACTCCACATCTTTTTCATTATCCCAATTGGCTCTTACGGTAATTTTCTTTTCCAGTGTCACCGCTTTTTCCGGTTGTATTTTTTTTGTGTAATTGCCCGGGTCCCATTTACCATTCTCATTATCATCGTACAAAATACGGATTTCATATTCGCCGGGTTCAAAGAGTTTATCGCTCCAGGTAGTGCCTGTAATGGTGGCAGATGCAATCATTTCATCTCCTTTAAAAAATTGCAGCACCGGGTGATTGGCCTTTTGGTAATTGGTAAAGCGTATCAACAGGTTGCCATAGTCACTTTCCCGTTTTGATTTAAAGCGGATGGTATCTGTTTTAAAAAGTTGGTTACCTAAAGTATCTGTTGCAGCTTCTTTGTCAATGATCAGCCGGTAATCAAAATCTTCTGTCCATTTTGCAACCAGGCTCAGTATTTTTTTTGTGCTGTCAAGCGACATTGTAACAGCATCTATTTTTCTAAAGCTGGAATCTGTAAGAATAATTTTTTTATCGTCAAAGCTTTTCAGCGGTTTGTTGAAATTGAGGCTGAGTGGGGTTAACAGGCTTTGTAAAGATGCTGTAAGTGATGTGATAAATTTTATTTTTTTGTCAGCAGGAGCTTTTGTTGTGTTATTAATTTGTGGTGCAGGAGGCTTGCTTTTATTGTCTTTTTCTTCTGCATAAGCATACAGAGTAATAGGAGCTGTGCTGTCGGCTACCATTACATCAGCATCATTAAAAGCAAAGGGTTCTATTTTTGAATTGTATGTTTTTCCGCCATCGCCATCTTTGAGTGCATACAGTTTGTAACTGCCGGCAGATAAATTGATAAAAGTAAAATTTCCCTGCTTGTCTAATTTGGCAAGATAATCGGGCCTTCTTGTTTCCACTGCAGAGTCGGGGGCATTGCGGTAAAGGAGTGCTACCAGTGTGCTGTCTGCTTTTCCTGATTCCGCCATTAAAACTTTGCCGCTCAGTTTAAGCGAATCAATTGTATTGCCGGTAGAAAAAACGTAGGTGAAATTTTTGTACGGGTTGCCTTCATTGTTATCCCTGATGGCATTGCCAAAGTTGATAGCGTAAGTGGTATTGGCTAATAAAGTATCTTTTATTTTTACGGTTACTGTTTTTAATTTAAAAGAAATTTGCGGATTGGTTTTTGGTAAGGGAGAAACCAAAACATTGTTTTGTGCATCCTGCACATCTACATATTCATTAAAAGTGAACACAATTTTATTGCCTTTAAAATTAGTGCTGTTTAATGCTGGTACCGCAGTTACCAACACCGGGGCAAGACTGTCTCTCAGCCCACCGGTAGGCATCCCTATTTGGGCGCAACCGCTGATGACCGCTGTAGTGAAATAAAAAATCGATATTGTAGCCGCAGAATAAAAAAAGTATTTAATGCCCATCTGTAAATATTGAAATGCAAACTTAGCTGCTTTCTTTTGTTTGAGATAGTTGATAAATCATAAAGTTGTTTTAATCTGAATCTTCTTCTACATCATACAACGCTACGGCCAGCTTATTGTCTTTTACAAAATTGCACCAATGGCAATCTTCTTTGCCGCAGCCGGTATAAAAATCCCGTTGTTGAATTTTTTCCCATACTTGCGTCACCTGATGCTTTACTGTTTCGGTGTCTTGCGCTGTGATGACGATTTTTTCTTTGCGGTATTCTTTCTTTTTATCCGGCTCCACAAAATCAAATTCCGTACTAATCACTTTCCAGTCTTTCTGTTCGTAATTGTCAATTAGTAATTTATAAAATACGGCCTGGCGCCAGTAATCACCGCCGTTAGGATCTTTATCATTGGGGCCTTTTAATTTGGGCAGGGCTTTATCAATGTCACCACTTTTATAATCCACTACATTTATTTCTTTGCCGTTAAATTCAAGTTTATCCAGCTTGCCCCGGAGTGGTACGCCATTTACTACTACGCCCCGGATATTTCTTTCTACGGCTACAATTTTATTCCAGCTGTTGATGTATTTGTCATAATAATTACGGAGTACTTCATCGCCGTATTCTATTCGTCTGTCAAAAGCCTCTTTGGTAAACAGTT
The DNA here is from genome assembly GCA_031371545.1 of Chitinophagaceae bacterium. Taxonomy (GTDB): domain Bacteria; phylum Bacteroidota; class Bacteroidia; order Chitinophagales; family Chitinophagaceae; genus Ferruginibacter. Next base: position 566 of record JANMJU010000039.1, on the reverse strand, counting down.
CCCGGTGGCGGCGCATGTACCAGTTAAAGTCTTCTACCATTTCTTCTTTGGATGGAAAAATATCTTTCTTACTGTCCTGCATCTTGCGAAATAATTTTTCTAACGCATGATGGATAGCACTGCCAAATTCAGTGGCCTCATTTTTTCCGGAAGGGATGCGGATTAAATTCTGGTAATAAAATCCCAGCGGACATTTTAAATAACTGCTGAGTGCCGTTACATTCATCACAAATTTTTCCAGCAGGCCGTTGATAAAATCTTCTTCTGTTTTTTCAATCTCCGGTGCCTGTGCTGTAAAATGCAGCGACTGAAATTCCATCATCTCTTCTGCTGACAAATTTATTTTTTCCACTGGCAACTGGTGCTGTTCTAAAATTTCAGCAATGAACATAGAGGGTTCCATTTCTTTGCCATCGGTTTTAAATTTGGCGTAAGAGATGTACAAATGTTTTTCTGCCCTGGTAAGCGCCACATAAAAAAGCCTTCGCAGTTCTTCATCATCGCCAGCTTTGGGTTGTGAAGAAAACATGGTGTCGGGTAGTTTGTAACCTCCACCCGGCTTACGT
>JANMJU010000148.1:0-3607 GCA_031371545.1 Chitinophagaceae bacterium | reverse complement strand
AGACCGCCTGAGCACACCCGAATTGAATGAACTCATCAGCCTTGAAAAGCTGAGGGGAACAGAGGGTATCAATGCCTTGCTGGTAGAGCGTTACAACCGGGATGCCATACCGGTGTCTGTAATTATCTTAACGTTGATAGGCGCTATCTTATCTTCCAAAAAAGTGAGGGGGGGCAGCGGCTTCCATTTGGCCATCGGCGTTATACTGAGTGTGCTTTATATTTTGTTCAGCCGCTTTTCACTGGTGTTTGCCACCAAGGGAAACTTTCCTGCCTTGCTGGCCGCCTGGATTCCCAACATTGCTTTCGGCATCCTTACTTATTATTTTTACCGCCGGGCGGCGAGGTAAATGCCTCTATTCTAAATCCCCAATACCATTTTCAATTTGCTATATCCAGCCTTACTAACAGGAACCTGCACACCGGTAGTGAGTAATGCCAAATGGCTTTCTTTTTCGTACGGGGTAATTCGGGTGATGAGTTGTGCATTCACAATATAGGAGCGGTGGATGCGGATGAACTCCTGCTGCGGCAGGCTGTCTTCAAAATACTGCATGGTTTTCTTTTTTAAAAAAATACCTTCTGCTATATGGATCTTTACATAATCATCCGCTGCTTCTATGTACTGTACCTGTGCCAGTGGAATGATCTTTATTTTGCCATTGTCTTTTACCACAATGCGGTTGCTGGCGGTGGGTGTTTGCAATGCGGTGGCCACTACTGCTTCTGCAGTATTATTTTTTTGCAGCAGCATTTTTTGAATGGCTTTGTCAAACCTTTCTTTGCTGAATGGTTTTAATAAATAATCTGCGGCATGGGCATCAAACGCTTTGATAGCGTACTCTTCAAAGGCAGTGGTAAAAATTACCAGGGGCGGATTGTCTATCAGTTCCAGCATTTCAAAGCCATTGATCTTGGGCATTTGTATATCGAGAAAAATAAGATCAGGCTGATGTTGTTGTATGGCTTTGATTCCTTCAAAGCCATCATTGCATTCTTCTGCCACGGTGATGGCGGGGTAGCCCTGCAGGTATTCTTTTATGATTGACCTTGCCAGTGGTTCATCGTCTATTATAATTGCTTTCATTCAAAAATGATTATTTAAAGACCCAATTTTTTTAAAAATATTTTTTCATTAAACTACTCATCTAAACTCCTAAACTTTCTAAACCCTCTAAACAATTTTAAACATTCAACTGCGGTATGTTTACCACCACAATAAATTTTTCCTGCTCTTTTTTTACCTGCAATAAATCCTGCCTTCCAAATAACAGGAACAAGCGCCGCTTAATAAATGCAAGTCCAAACCCGGTACCCTTCAGCGGCATGGCAGTTGCTTCATCGTAAGGGTTTTGCACTGTCACTTCCAGCATCCCGTTATTATTTTTTGCTTCAATTAAAATTTCCACTTCGCCAATCGTATCATACAATCCAAACTTAATAGCATTCTCCACCAAAGGTTGCAGCAGCATGGAAGGCAGCTTCAGGTGCATTGCTGTTTCATCACATGCTGTTTTCGATTGCAGCCGGTAACCGAAACGTACTTTCTCAATATCAAGATACAATTGCAGGTATTCCAGTTCTTCCTGCAGGCTCACCCATTGCTGGCTTTCGTTGCGTAAAGTGCCCCGAAGAAAATCTGATAATTGCTGTATCATGTGCCTTGCTTTTTCAGGCTGCTGACCAGTCAATGCACTGATGGAGTTGAGGCTGTTGAATAAAAAATGTGGTTGCAGCTGCTGGCGAAGTTTATTTAGTTCTGCTTCCCGGGCCAGCCGTTCCATATCAGTCTTGCGGTCGCTTTCCTGTTGCTGTTCTTTTTGTGAGTACCACAGCAGGCCCAGTAATGTTGTGCAGGCAATCATCAAAAATGCCACAGCATAACGCAATACAGAGCTGTGATGCAGCAATTGCAGGTAGGCTGCATCTTCTTTGTACATCGCTTTTAAAACAACATTAATCACTGCCAGCCACACAGCGCTTAATGCAAACGACATAAATAAAACATACAAGTACTTTTCTTTTTTAGGAAGGTAATAACGCATGTTGTTCATCACAAAAATACAGAGGCCAGCCAGCAAAATTGTACTCAGCAATGAATCTGCTAGTGCCTGTGCAGCTGTTGCCCCGCCTTGCTCCAGTACCCATACCTGCAGCCCTCCCCATACACACCACCATGCAGTAAACACAATGCTGTTGTTTATTTTTTTACTTCCGCCGTTGATGATGTTAAATGCCAATGACTGTTACATTTTAATAATTAAATTCCAATATGCCATCCTGCAATAAAGCCGCAGCTTTTTGTTGCGTAGTACGAATGTACAGCTCTGCATCTGTATCTTCATTCATGCAGGACCATACTTCGGCGCCGTCTGATAATTTATCTACCGGTACAATTTGTGTTACATCAATAAATTTCCATTTTATTTGCAGGTTATCGTTAGCGATAGTGGCGGTTTCTCTTTCACCAATCAGCCGGGCTTTATAAAAAGCATGCAGCGGATCTTCTGCCACAATAAGCCGGAGCTGTTCATTAAACTGAGGAGTATGCAGGCCGCTGCCGCAGATAAATTGATAAACTAATTTTGCCATGTACCAGTTCATTTCAGGTAGTTTTTGTTTTGATAAATTTATGAGCCAGGCTGCAGGATATTTATTTGACTTCAGTGGCGTCGCACTCTTGTACATTTTTTCTTTATTCAACAATTCGAATATATTCACGCTAACAATAAAATAAGAAACTATCAATCTAAAACACTTGCCCTAAATCCCTACTTTGGAGGGTAGGTGGGCCGCTAATAACTCCTGATCTCCACTCCTCCAAACACTACTGAACCTTTTAATACCAATATCTTTTCTGGGTTAATGCCAGTAGCGGTATTAAATTTTCTTTTATCATCTACACCATGAAAAACGCCTTCAATTTCGTTGTACACCGTCCAGTGCGGCGGCACTACCAATTTGGTGCCGCCAAATGCCACTTCAAATTTTATTATTGTTTTTCCTGAAATATCTGCCTGTGTAAGATCAATATCAGCGCCACCAAATACACAGCTTATTTTTCCACCCTGAAAATTTTTGGATACCACATTTTTTTTTATGCCGCTGAATACAGAATGTACCTGTAGATAATCACTGTTGTCTGTTGAAAAACTGTTGCTGTCAGTTTGTTTCCAGTTGCTGCCGGTTATATCTCCATCGGCATTTTTTTTTTCATCGTCTCCAAAATTTCTCCATTTGTTTCTCTCCGGCCGTACAATGAAAATGATGCCTAATGCAATGATGGCTATTGGCCAAAAATAAGGAGCCAGCTGCAGGTCGGGAATAAAGCGGTCAACCAAAAAAAATCCGCCAATGCCTATCATAATCATCCAGCTGTTATTTCTGAAATTGTGTTTTACACCGCTGTAGATACCAACCAGTATTAATATTACCGGCCAGCTAAACAACCAGTACGGCAGAGGAAATCCGCTGTTGCGTAACAATAATGCAGCACCCACACCTACTAAAATTATTCCGGCAAATATTCTGCCTTCGTACCTTCTGTTACCATTCATTTTATTTTCCATGTTTTTTGTTTTTGTTACACAAATGTAGATTGCCCCGGC
>JANMJU010000035.1:0-16325 GCA_031371545.1 Chitinophagaceae bacterium | reverse complement strand
TACTGGCAACGATTCAACAGCTTCTTTTTTGTAAACACAACTTTGTTTCATTACTTAATAATTAAGTCATTAGATATCCCATAAATATTATATCTTCAAATTATCAACCATAAACTATATCTGTAATAATCCCTTCTCCCTGTGTTGGCTAATTCTTGATTTCGTGCAATAAGTTTAATAGTGGTATATGAACAGCAGTGCTAATTAAAGTCCGCATACCAATGAAAATTCATCATTCTGTTTAGCAATAATCGATCAACTATACATTTTTTCTTTTATCAAAACTTTACAAAATGCCAACTGCTAATTTTTCAAAAGCAGCCTTATTGATGCTGCTTATTGTTGCTGCCTCCATTATTAGCTGGGAAGTATATCTGCGTAATAAAGGATTTGAAACCTTCTACTACGATGATCCTGCTTTGTGGGCACATAACAGGGAGATGGTGTATGAGCCTTTAGAGCAAGCCACCGTTTTTATCGGCTCCTCCAGAATTAAATTTGATTTGGATATTAATGACTGGCAAAACATCACCGGCGACCATGCTATTCAATTGGCTTGTGTGGGAAGCAACCCTATTCCAGTACTACAGAATCTTGCGGAGGATAATAATTTTAAAGGAAAATTAGTGGTGGATGTAACCGAGGGATTATTTTTTGCCCCTACAGGAAGTGACAAGAGGCCGGTTGAAAATATAAAATATTATAAAGAACAAACACCAGCCCAGCGGGCAAGTTTTCAAATTAACCATTTGCTGGAATCACAATTTGTTTTTTTAGATAAAGAGTGGCTTTCTTTAGGTGCGATGTTAGAAAAAATACCAACCAAAGACAGGCCGGGGGTACAAAATTTTAAAGGGTTTCCACCTGATTTTGGGAGAGTAAAATTTAACCGGCAGGAATACATGACAGATAAATTTTCATCAGATACGGCTCTCCAGAATATTGTAAAAAACATTTGGTCATTTTTCGGAAGGGCAAACAAGGAACCTCCTGTATCTGGTGCAAGACTCGATTCCATATTTACGGTAGTAAAAACTGCGGTTGATAAAATAAAGGCAAGAGGAGGGCTGGTATTATTTGTAAGAACTCCATCGAGCGGTGATTATCACATGGCTGAAAAGATGGGTTTTCCAAGGGAAAAATATTGGGACAGGTTGCTGGCCGTTACAAATTGTCCTGGAATTCATTTTGAAGATTATCCTTCTTTAAATCATTTTATATGTCCCGAAAATTCGCATTTAAGTTTATCACAGGCAAAGGAGTTTACTGCAGGGTTCATTAAAATAATTAGCGAAGAAAAGGGATGGAAGTTTGCTAAACCTGCTGCATCAGTAAATTAATTATTCAGCCACTAACTACTTAATCATGGTATTTAACTCTTACACCTTCGTCGTTTTTTTTATCATTATTCTCATACTGCATAATCTTCCCGTCAGCTGGAAAACAAAAAAGATAAACCTGCTGCTGGCCAGTTATATTTTTTATGCAGCCTGGAACCCACCATTTATTTTGCTGCTGTGGCTTTCTACCGTGGTTGACTTTTTTGTAGGACGGGCATTGTACACACAACAAAATGTAGCGAAAAAAAGATTGTTGCTGGTAGTAAGTTTGATAGGCAATTTGGGCATGCTTTGCTTTTTCAAATACGGCGGATTTTTATTAGAAAATTTTACTAGCTTAATAAATTTACTGGGTGCAAATTTTCACCCGGCAAAACCTAATATTATTTTGCCGGCCGGTATTTCTTTTTATACTTTCACCACCCTGTGCTACACCATTGATATGTACCACAAAAGAAGTGAACCCGTAAAAAGCATGCTCGATTTCTCTTTGTTTGTTACCTTCTTTCCTCACCTGGTGGCAGGGCCCATTGTTCGTCCGCCACAGTTGGTGCCGCAGTTTGAAACAGAACACAGCGCCACAAAAAAACAATTGATGGATGGATTGCTCCTGCTGTCTCTTGGTTTGTTTATGAAAGTGGTATTGGCAGACAGTATGCTGGCGGCTCCTGCCAATGATATGTTTGGCTCACACACAACAGTAGCCGCTTTGGATGCATGGACTGGAGTGCTGGCTTTTTGCGGACAAATATTTTTTGACTTTGCCGGTTACTCAACCTGTGCCATAGGGGTGGCACTGTGCCTGGGTTTTGTGCTGCCGCAAAATTTTAATTATCCGTATGCCGCTATTGGCTTTTCCGATTTCTGGCGGCGCTGGCATATTACTTTATCCTCATGGCTGAGGGATTATTTATACATTCCATTGGGAGGTAATCAAAGTGGAAAAATCAGGACTTATATCAATCTCATGCTTACCATGCTCATTGGCGGCTTGTGGCATGGAGCCAACTGGACATTTGTGGTGTGGGGCGGCCTGCATGGTTTTTATTTGTGGGTAGAAAAAATAGTAAATGACAAAACAGGAAAGATTACTGCAATGACTTCGTCTGCACAAAAAACGGTTACTGGATTTTTGTATGCCTTGTTTACTTTTTTCTTAATCAATATTACCTGGGTATTTTTTCGGGCCAATACTTTTACAAAAGCCGCTGATATTTTTAAATCGATGTTTGGAATGCACAAGGGAGAACCATTGCTTACCACACTTGCCATCATTAAAGTAGCAGTAATTATATTTATAATGATAATTGTTCAGTGGCTGATGCGTAACACCAAAGTACTGGACGTGGCGTACAAAATTCCCTGGTGGCTACTAGGAATTATTTGGGCAGTACTGTTGCTGTTGCTGATATTAAGCCAGGAGAGCAGCAGTTCATTTATTTATTTTCAGTTTTAATGTTATTCTTCTAAAAAGGCAACAGGTAAAAGATACGATAACAAAAGCCCAGGCACCGTAATGGTAGCCGGGCTTTTATTTTTAAATGGAGCATTGTATATTTGTGTTTTGCAATGGCTCTTCTACAACCTCCCTGCCAACAGGTCTTTAACCTTCCAAAATAATCAATAGTGGCATTTTTTTTGCCTTGCTATACATCGTTTACCAAAACAAACGTATCTGTACAGTAGTACGTTTTGTTGTGATAAGCAATCAGTAAATTTTGCATGATTTTTATTAAAGCTGGAGAGGGATTTAATATTATCAATCCCTGTTATCAGGAGCGGCTGAATATTTATGTATATTTAAAAACTGAACTATATCCAGGCTGTTAATACTGCTTTTATCAGCAGCCAAATTGTAATTATTGAACCAAATGAAATATTGCTGCGGTGTTTTATTGTTTTTATTATTTCAGCTCACATCCGAAAAAGCTTCTGCACAGTTGTTTCCCGGCATGAAAGTAAATGGCCGTACCGTAGCACAGGGAGACACTATTAATGTGTGCAAGGGCAGTTCACTCATTTATGAAACCACTGCATTCGGTTTCAGTTCTATTGCATGGCGCTTTGATTTAGGTACGCCAGCTTCCAGCATTACTTCAGCAGTGCAAACAATTACCTATAATACAAACGGGATTGATACCACCCTGCAAACAATTTCAAATGGTCTCAACAGCGATTCAATGTACATCTATGTAAGGGTGTCTGATATAAAGCCGGTGGTGGATTATAATTTTTCTCCGGATGATGTTTGTGGTAATATCCCGATTGTGTTCAGCAATAATTCCACCGGCCTCAGCAATATTTATAAATGGAATTTTGAAGATGGAACTGCATCGGGTGCTGCAAGCCCAACACACCAATTTTTAACAGCAGTAGGTTCTTCTGGCAGCCAGGTGTTTAATGTAAAACTGGTGGCTACTAATTTTTATGGGTGTAAAGATTCTTTGATAAAACCGGTAACAATAAGAAAAATACCAGATGCAACAATCGGCAATGCTGACGCCGGGGTTACTTATATTCCGGCTTTATCCACTTTTAAAGTATGTACCAATACAGCTTCTTATCTTTTTAAATTTATCAATCAATCCACCACCATTGGCAGCAATGTTTCTTACACAATCAATTGGGGAGATGGTTCGGTTGACTCTACATTTTCGACTTGGGCGGCAGGAGATATTATTCAACACATCTACGGTATCGGTTCAAGAATATTAACCGTACAGGTTATTGGTCCAACTGGTTGTATCGGGATAAAAAAATACACAGTATTCCTGGGAACCAATCCTGCAGGCGGTTTCAGCAGCCTGGGCAATACTAATATTTGTGCACCTGACTCCCTGCGTTTTGTGATTAATGGATTTCAGAACAATGCACCGGGCACCACCTATACCATTACTGTAAATGATGGAAGTGCTCCGCTGGTATTTACCCATCCTCCGCCAGATACGGTAACGCATGCGTTTTTTTTCTCCTCCTGTGGTACTACCAGCAGCAATGGAACCATTTCATTTAATAATTCTTTCAATGCAACGCTTACCATCGAAAACCCCTGCGATATAACCAGCGTAAGTGTTATTCCGATTTATGTTTCCGGCAAGCCGAGAGCAAGATTTATTGTGGCCCCAAGCAATACTGTTTGCACCGGCAGTTCCACCAATATCAGAAGCACTTCCTTGCCAGGCGGTATTGTTACTTCTACCGGCGGTGGAGCATCTACTTGTGAAAACACCGCCACCGTGGTATGGGATATATCACCATCCACTGGCTACAATATTACCAGTGGAGCCCTAGGTTCAGTCAATGGCAATCCATTAAATGGTTTTGTGTGGACACCCGGCAGCAATTCTTTAAATGTAACTTTTACTGCTACGGGCACCTACACGGTGAAGTTGTATATCTTTAATCAGCGCTGTGGTATTGACAGTACGGTACAAACAATTTGTGTAAGAAACCCTCCTGTTGCTTCTTTTACCATGAGTGAAAAATCAGTTTGTCTCTCAGGAAACACCAGCATCATCAATACCAGTCCTGCCGGGCTATGCCTTGGCGATAGTTACAAATGGGCAGTTGATTACCTGGATCCTCTTGGATGTGGCAACAGTACCACTACCAATTACAGTTTTATCAATGGTACCAGCAGTACCAGCACCAATGCAGACATACGATTTGATGCACCGGGCAAATATGCCATTACACTAACGGTGACAGCCACTGGCTCTGGAGGTTCCTGCTCTCCCGGAATAAAGACGGATACTTTTACGGTGAAAGGAAGGCCTAAGGTTTCCATCGGCCCATTCAGTAATATTTGTGTCAATACCAGTTTTTTACCTTCAGCAACTGTATCGCCCTGCTATGCAGACAGTGCATTGCAATACGATTGGTCATTTACCAATGGCTCACCTGCTGCTTCTGCTGCTGCAGCTCCCGGCGCAATCAGTTATACTCAAACCGGTATTCAGCCAATACAATTAATTGTAACCAATGAATGTGGCACCGGAACTTCATCCTCATCAATAGAAATAATAGAACCACCTGTAGCCAAAGCAGGAAACGATACTTCTATTTGCCAAAATAATACCCTACTCACTTTTACGGCTACCCCGGCAGGAGGCTCGTGGTCAGGTTCTTCTTTCATTACTGCAGCCGGCGGCTTTACTTCATCCACACCCGGAGTATATGATTTGATTTATACTTTTGGGGCAGGCCCCTGCATTGCGAAAGACACTGTAACGGTTACGGTGAAAGATGCCATCACTAATAATATCATCAGCCCCAATCAATCTATTTGTATTAATACACAACCGGGAATTATTAATGGAACTGCAGCAACCGGGGGAGACGGTACGCCTGCATATCAATGGCAGCAAAGCCTGGACAGTTTAACGTGGACAGATATTTTGAATGCCACATCATTGGATTTTACGCCACCGGTTTTAGATACCACTACTTTTTACAGAAGGGTTGCTTATACCACTTTGTGTTTTGGCACACAGGGAAGTTTTAGTGTGCCGGTAAAAATTACGGTAAGGCAAAATTCGGTTGCACAATTTACCGGCAGCCAAACGGTGGGCTGTATCCCATTTGATTTAAGTACGGTGATTGCTGTTACCACTTTCCCCGACAGGAATGGGCAGTATCAATGGTTTGCAGATAATGTATCTATTGGAACCAACAACACTGGTTTATTCCCCGGTTACATTATGCCGAATGCAGACGATATCGTAGTAATAAAATTAGTTACTGCCAGCCAGTATGGATGTTTGCCGGATAATCTTTCTGTGCAGTTCATTACCACAGCGGCTTCTGCGGCAAAATTTACTAAAGATACTTTTGGTGGCTGCGGACCTATCACTGCTTCTTTCAATAATATCTCCAGCACCATTAATAATAACATCCAGTTTTTCTGGGATTTTGGTAATGGTATCAGCAGCACATTGCCACAGCCCGGCACAGTTACTTTTAACAGCAGTCCTTTCTTTATTGATACCACTTATCAAATTTCACTAAAGGCTTACAATGGCTGTGATACTACTTTGTGGAGAGACAGTGTAAGAATTAAATCGAAACCAAAAGCAAGATTTGGTGTGGTATCTACTTTTGGCTGTTCGCCTTTTACGGTACAGATAAATAATACTTCACCGGGCAATAACAATACTTATTACTGGGACTTTGGTAATGGCGATAAGGATACCACTTTTACTAACGGGCCATTAAATTATACTTACAATACAGGGACTGCAATAGACACCGTTACCATACAAATGATTGCTGTAAACGAGTGTGGCAGGGATACACAGGCAATTGACATCCGCATTGCACCCAACATCATTATTCCACAAATAAATATTAATGGCAGCGACCTGTTTGGCTGCTCGCCACATACAGTTGGCTTTATCAACAGTACCAGCGGCGCCACCAGTTACACCTGGGATTTTGGTGATGGCTCGGCCACAATTGTTACTAATAATAATGAAGTGGTGGTAATGCATACTTATACCGACAGTGGTACTTTTAATGTTAAGATTGATATTACCAACGGCTGTAGCGATACCACTGTATTCAGAAAGATAACAGTCTATCTGAAACCAGTAGCCGCTTTCACTATCGGTGCTGATGTTTATTGTTTGGGTGATACCATCAAAGTAAACAACACATCCAGCAATGCCAACAGTTACCGCTGGTTTTGGGGAGATGGGCAAACGAGTACCGGACTTAATCCAACACATTTATATGCACAGGCAGGCAACTATATAATTTACCTGAGGGCTGAACGAACAAACAATTCCGGCCTAGTGTGTTACGATACTCTGGTAAGACCTGTTACTGTTTTGGTAAAACCAAATGTGTCCGTTCAGTCAAACATTACTGCTAAAAATTGTGCACCTTTTACACTGGATATAACAGCGCCGGGCATCATTAATGAAAATGCCACCTGGTATATTTTTGACAGTACTGTTACACCCTCTTTAATTGTTTTGAATGGAGTTACTGCACAACATATATTTAATAAACCTGGAACTTTTTCTGCAAAACTAATTGCAGAAAATTCACTGGGTTGCAAAGACAGTACGACTGTTAACTTTACTGTGAGAGGCACGCCTGTTGCGTCTTTTACACCGACTGATTTATTTATTTGTAAAATTGATACCACTGTATCTTATATCAATACCACCACTTTTAATGATAATGGTCCAGTGAATTACCGGTGGATTGTAGATAATTTACAACTGGCAACAACTGGTAATTTTACCCATCGATATACAGCACCTGCCGGAGTCATATTGCCAAGAACATTCACCACTTTACTGATTGCTTCCAACACAGTTGGTTGCAGTGATACCGCTACGGCAGTATTGCAAATGAGCCCATCCGCCACAGCACAATTTAGTATTGGCAACCCAACTGCCTGTGTGCCATTTATTGCTTCTGTAACAGACGCATCGAAATATACTACGAATTATAAATGGTTTGTAAATGGCGTGTTGACGGATACCACCGCTAATCCAACGCTTACCATTACTCTACCATCAACAGCTTATAATATTACGCTGATTGCGGATAATATTTATGGATGCAAACCGGATACGTTTACCTTTAATTTTATTTCAAGAGCAAGGCCCAAAGCAATTTTTCAACTAAGCGATACATTGGGATGTACAGGAATATTAAATATTGGTACTACCAATCTAAGTACCGGTGCTAATTTTTACCAGTGGGATTGGGGGGATAATTCTGCTAACAGTGCTTTAACGAGTCCAACACATTTGTACAATATACAAGGTCAGTATCTTATTACTTTAGTTGCCAGCGATGCTGTTTGTAAAGACACATTAAGCCAGTTGGTAAAAATTTCTGTAAAACCAGTAGCTGGTTTTAATGTGAGTGACACACTTACCTGCGACACAGCAAGGGTACAGTTCTTTAACCTGACTACAGGCGGCAGCAATAATGTATGGAGCTTTAGTGATGGGACCACCAGCACGGAGGTGAATCCATTCAAATTGTTTGCACCAAGCCTTACGCCTTACACAGTGAAACTGGTTGTTGATAATGGATTGGGCTGTAAAGATTCTTTGGTGAAAGTAAATTTGATCACTGCAAAAGTGCCGCCTGCCACTGATTTTTTCATCAGTCCTTCGCCGGTGATTACAATACCCAATTATACTTTTAGTTTTAATAATTTAACGCCAAACAGTAGCCGTTATTTTTATCAATGGAATTTGGGAGATGGTTCTTTTGCCAGCACCCGGGATGTAATACATCAATACAGTGATACCGGCAGCTACCCCATTCAGCTGGTTGTATTGGACACCAGCACCAACTGCCCCGACACGATGATCAGGATAGCAAGGATTGATGGATTTCCCGGATATCTTTATGTACCCAATGCAATTTGCCCAGGTTGTATTCAAAGTAATTTGAGAGAATTTTTGCCAAAAGGAAAAGGCTTGCTTCAATACCGCCTGCAGATATTTACCACCTGGGGAGAATTGATTTTTCAAACCACAGGCATTGATGCAGAAGGTGCCCCCAGCCAGGCATGGGATGGACGATACAAAGGGATACTGGTGCAGCAGGATGTGTATGTGTGGCGGATAGATGCCAAATTTAAAAATGGTACAGAATGGATTGGAATGATTTATCCCGGCGAAGGAAAATATAAAAAAGCCGGAACCATTACGGTGGTGAAATAAATATTCAGCAATCAGTGATGATTGTTTTTGTGAAATAATTTTTGATGTAATGAAACAATTTTTAATCATGATGGGTTTTGTGCTGCTGCAGTTGGTAACTGCAGCACAGGATCCATTTTTTACCCATGCTTTTAACTCGCCTTTATCACTAAATCCTGCCACCGCCGGCACAGGAGAAATGGATCTTCGTTTTACGGCAACGTATAAACGCCACTGGATAAATGTTCCTTCCAACATGGAGTTTGCAGCAGTGGGTGCAGACAGGTACATAAAAAATCTGCATGGTGGTGTGGGGCTTTTATTATCCAATTCAAAAGAAGGATACATCAACAAAACAAGTTTCAGTGCTATTTATTCTTACGGGCTATGTCTTCAGAATGCAAGGCTGCACCTGGGTTTGCAGGCAGGTGTTGGCAACAGGAATGTAAATTATGATAAACTTTATTTCAGCGACCAGATAGACAACACGGGTGTTATTCCGGGTTCTGTTTCTGCTGCAGACAGGCCGCTGAACAACAATAAATATTTTGCTGATTTTGGAGCAGGCTTTTTATTGTATTACGGCGATAGCTGGATGATTGGCGGCGGGGCACATCATATCAACCAGCCGGATGAATCGCTTACATCTAACATCTACAGCAAATTACCAAGGCAATGGTTTGGTTATGTGAGATACAAATTAGATTTGGATGAAGCAGGCGACCGATATTTTTTACCCAGTATTATTTATTACCAGCAGCAAAAAAGTAATTCCATCAGTTTAGGTTGTGAGTACAAAGACGCAAGAGTGGGCATTGGCGCCTGGTACAGGGGTAATGTAAATTTTCAAAATGGCGATGCATTTGCAGTAACATTAAGCCTTGATCTTTTTGACAGGAGAGAGAATGAAACCAGCAGGGCAAGAATTGGATTGGCTTATGATGCCACCATCAGCAAATTGGGTTTCAGCCGGAGTGCCGGCAGTGGCGAGGGGGCTTTTATTTGGGAAAAATTAACACCCACCGGAATTAAAAGCGAAGACAGGTGTGATGAAGATTTTCGTATGAAGGGAACACCTTGCCCACCGAGATTTTAATGGGTGAATGGGTGGATAGGCAAGAGGCAAGAGTGAAGTTCATATTCATTAATCTATTATGGAACCATTAAAGAACCCCAATGATTAACCATTGACCATTAACCATTCACCATCAAATATTCAGCCTGAACCCAATGCCGTGTATGGTTTCCAGCAATACAGATGGATCTGCCTTGAAATGTTTACGGAGCCGGGTAATAAAAACATCCATGCTGCGGCCTAAAAAATAATCATCCTTTCCCCACACACTCAGCAATACTTCTTCTCTTTTTAAAACTTTATTGGGATGCTCACAAAAGAATTTCAGCAGGTCAGCTTCCCGTTGTGTTAAAGAAACTTCTTCTTTGCCGTCATACATTTTTAAATCGGTAAAAGAAAAACGCAGGCTGCCCAGTTTAAATTCCTGCACCTGCTCCGAGTGCATTTTTTTTGTTCTTCTTAAAAAAACTTCCATCCGCATCAATAGCTCTTTCATGTTGAATGGCTTGGTAATGTAGTCATCACCACCTGCCTTAAAACCATCCAGCTTGTCCTGCTCCAGCGACTTGGCCGTTAAAAAAAGTATGGGCACCATGTCACTTTTTTGCCTGATTTTTTTTGCTAAAGTAAAACCATCCTTTACCGGCATCATTACATCCAGCAGGCAGATGCTGAAATTGCCTTTTGCAAATGTTTGCCAGGCGCTTTCTCCATCTGCACACCACACTACTTCATATCCCTCTTCTTCCAGGTTATCTTTTATTACAAATGCCAGCGATGCATCATCTTCGGCTAATAATACTTTTGCTTTGCTTTGCATAATGAGACTATTTTTTAGGTAAGTGTATTTTAAATTCTGTACCAATGCTAACCATACTGTTGATGATGACCTTGCCATCGTGAGCATCAATTACTTTCTTTACAAAATTCAATCCAAGTCCAAACCCTGTTACATTGTGTACATTGCCGGTAGGCACCCTGTAAAATTTTTTGAACAAAAACTTGATATTTTTTTCTTCTATTCCAATACCATTATCTTTTACAGAGATAGAATAAAAATCATTGTCTGTGTCCAGCAATTCTATGATGATATGCGGTTGATTAATGCTGTATTTAATGGCATTTTCCACCAGGTTAATGATCACCAGCTGCAGGTGAGCTTTGTCTGCAAATATCACCGGTTCATTTTCATCGGGTATAAAGTCTACCACAGCATCCCGGTTGCTGATAAGGGGCTCTATCTGGTCAATAGCGCTTTGAATAACATCATTGAGCTGACAGGCTTCTTTTTTAATGATGAGTTTTTTATTTTCGCTGGCGGCAGTTTTTAATAAACGTTCCACTTGGTTTTGCAAATGTTCGGTTTGTTCTTTTATAACAATGCCATATTTTATCAACCTTGCAGGGTTATTGGCAATGCCCGGCTGCACCAGCACATCACTGGCAATTTTCATCACCGCCAGTGGAGTCTTAAATTCATGGGTAAAATTATTGACAAAATCTTTCTGCATTTCGTTCAAAAACTTTTGCCGGTACAAGTACAGCAGACTGATGGAAAGCCCTATCAGCACCAGCAGCAGCAGCACTGCCGTTACAATCCAGAAAAACATTTCCTGAATAATGTATTTGCCCCGGTGGGGGAAATAAAGCAAAAGGTAGTCGTAATTTTTTTTAATTACAGCAATTCCTGTGCTGCTTACCTGTGGATACCTTGAGGCTGCTGTAGGTAAATAATACTGGTAAATAAAACCCTGTTTATCGCTGCTGAAGGCGGCCACATTACAGTCTGTCCATACATCAAAATCTTCAAACTCATTACTCAGGTAAAATTGCAGGGTGTCTTTTGGAGGGATGGAATCTACTTTTACCATGTAGGTATTTGCATCTGTCGATTCCACAATCTGCTTTATCTGTTGCCTAGGATCATCAGCAATATCCATATCGCTGAAAAGACCCCTGATTGTTTTTAATACGCTGTAATTAAATTGCTGCTCTTCTAAATTATACACCTTTTTCAACCAGTACAACTGGAAAATTAATATCAATGCAATAATGATACTGCAACCAAGCATTATCCATCTCAATGTTGTTGACCGCATATCAGACAAAGTTCATATTAAACAGGTATATCTACTCCATCACATGGTTAAGCCCATGTTAAGTGGGATGATTTTATAAAATGAAAAAACAAATTGAAGACGGTATCACTGCTACAGGAATTGAAGTTAACTATCTTTACGGCCTTCATGAAACAGGAAACACAAATATTTCAAACAGCAAGTGCCAGACGTTGGAAAAGCTTTCAATGGTCGTTGAGGATATTGCTGATGGTGGCTTTATTTTTTATTGTCATTTTAGTGATTGCAGTGGTAAGCGGCACCAATCCATCAACACCCAACCTGGAAGCAAAGTCGAAAGTGTATCAAGAAAAAATGGATCCTAATAAACCATTGACTTTTTCTCAGAGTGATAATAAAAAATACAAAGGGTTTAAGATTTTTCTTGATAAAAAAACAAAGGAAGACTCTTTAAATAATATTAAGCAACCCAATAAATCTTTAGATACCATACCCAATATCAGGGCTGCTTTTTATGCGCCATGGACTAAACTTACTTCACTTCCTGATTTAGAAAAATACGGCAGCAACTTAAATGTGATTTTTCCGGAATGGTTTTTTATTGATACGGTTACACACCGCCTGCAGACAAGGATTGACAGTGCTGGGCTTGCGGTGATGCGAAAAAAAAATCTGAGGATAATGCCCATCCTCAATAACTTTAATTCTACAAAAAGAGATGCATCCGGAAAACTGCAACCAGATTTTGACGGTGAATTATTACATGTTTTATTGAATAATGATGCAATAAGAAAAGCTTTTATTACACAGTTGGCAGATACACTTAATTATTATCATTTTGACGGCATCAATATTGACTTTGAAGAACTGAAAGAATCTACCAACGGTCCACTCACCAATTTTCAAAAAGAGTTGTATGAAACATTGCATGCAGTAAATATGATGGTGACAATGGATGTGGCTGTAGACAACAATGATTATGATTTTAAGAAGTTGTCTGAATATAACGACTACATTGTTTTGATGGCTTATGACCAGTTTAATACTTCTACCAAGCCTGGCCCTATCAGTGCACAAAAATGGATAGAAGAAAAGATGGACTTAGCTGTAGAAAAAATTGACCCTGCAAAAATTATTTTGGGGGTTGCAGGATATGGTTATGACTGGGCTACGGATGAGGAAGGCAAAACTGTTGTAAAGCCAATTAATTATAATGATGCCATCAACACAGCAAAAATTAAAAATGTAAAAATTGATTTTGATAACGACAGTTACAACCTGCATTTCAGATATATAGATGAAGAGAAAGTAGAAGATGGTAACACAGAAAAAATAAAACATGAAATATGGTTTACAGATGCTGCCACAACATTCAACGTACTTCGCTTTAGTGATGAATACGAAACAGCCGGAACTGCCCTTTGGCGGCTGGGCAGCGAAGATGCAAGGATGTGGAATTTTTACAGCCGGGATTTGAGTACGGAATCACTGGTTGCAAAACCATTCGATTTCAATTCACTTTCCAGCATACCTATCATACCGGATAACGTGGCTTACGACGGGCAGGGAGAGGTACTGGATATTGTTGCTTCTCCGCAGGAAGGCAAAATAAAAATTACAGCAGACAGTAACGAATTGTTAATTGCAGAACAGGATTATACACAACTCCCATCCGGTTATATTATCCGCAGGTTTGCAGAAGATACCACCACAGGCCCTGGCCACAAATTGATTTTAACTTTTGATGATGGGCCGGATCCAGAATGGACACCACAGATTTTAGATATACTGGAAAGGGAAAAAGTACCGGCCACTTTTTTTGTAGTGGGCCTGCAGGCAGAAAAAAATATCCCTTTATTACAGCGTATCAATAAGCTTGGTTTTGAAATAGGCAACCACACTTTTACGCATAACAATATTGCCAAGATGAGTTTCCAGCGGGCCGCACTGGAAATGAAACTGACCAGGCTGCTGATTGAAAGTGTTACCGGCCGCTCCACTATTTTATTCAGGGCACCTTTCAATGCCGATTCCGAACCGCATACTTATGAAGAACTGGAACCCATTGAAAGAAGCCGGCTCGAAAATTATTTAACCATCGGTGAGAGTATTGATCCCAACGATTGGCAGTTAGGGGTAACGCCAGACTCAATTTTAGCCAGGATAATTACCCAGCTTACCGAAAGAAATGCCAGTGTCATTTTACTGCATGATGCAGGAGGACTAACAAGAAAAGCTACCGTGGATGCACTGCCAAAAATTATTGACTACTTTAAAAAAAGGGGCTTCAAGTTTACCACCGTGGCTGATTTGATGGGCAAAACAAAAAATGATGTAATGCCTGTGCTGCCACCTTCCAGGGATAGCTGGCTCAGTAAAGTAAATTTCTTTTTTGCAGAAGCAACTTATTGGGGTGGTCATATTGTATTTGCATTATTCATTGTAGGCATAGCTTTCTCAATAGGCAGGATGCTGCTGATGGCCACACTGGCATGGCTGCAAAAAAAGAAAGAAGCAAAACAAGCAGTGGCAGCCATTATACCGGCAGCACAAAAACGGTTGGTAAGTATTATTGTACCGGCTTATAATGAGGAAATAAATGCGGTAAGAACAATTGAAAGTTTACTGCAGCAGGATTATCCAAACCTGCAGGTGGTATTTATAGATGATGGCAGCAAAGACAGTACTTATGAAACCGTAAGGAAGGCATTTGAAAATACAGCTAACGTATTTGTGTATACCAAATCAAATGGCGGCAAAGCTTCTGCTTTAAATGTGGGGATTGAAAAAGCCAACAGCGAATATGTGGTGTGCATTGATGCAGATACGCAATTGAAAACAGATGCAGTATCACAACTGATGTTGAAATTTATTTCTCCTGAAGGTAAAGCCGAAGTAGGTGCGGTGGCGGGTAATGTAAAAGTGGGTAACGAAGTAAACATGATCACCCGCTGGCAGAGTATTGAATATATCACTTCACAAAATTTTGACCGCAGGGCTTTTGATCTGCTCAATTGTATCACCGTGGTGCCGGGAGCAATTGGGGCTTTTAAAAAACAAGCCATCATAGAAGCCGGAGGTTTTACCACAGATACGCTGGCAGAAGATTGCGACCTCACCATGCGGCTGCACCGCATCGGCTATCAGGTACGCAACTGCAACGAAGCCATTGCTTACACAGAAGCTCCGGAAACAATGAAGCAGTTTTTGAAACAGCGTTTCCGCTGGAGCTTTGGCGTGATGCAATGTTTTTGGAAACACAGAGATGCCGTGTTTAATCCAAAGTATAAAAATTTTGGCATGGTGGCATTGCCCAATATCCTCATCTTTCAAATGATATTACCTTTTTTGGCACCACTGGCAGATGTGCTGCTGGTACTGAGTTTGGTGGCTGCCGGCTTTGGAATCATACCGGCAGATGCAGGCAATATTGTACTGTACTATTTTATTTTTACGCTGGTAGATGTGGCCGGCGCAGCCCTTGCTTTTGCTTTTGAAAAAGAAGATTATAAAAAGCTGCTTTGGATGATACCGCAGCGTTTGGTATACCGTCAGCTGATGTATTATATCATTATCAAATCATTCAACAAAGCCATTAAAGGCGAGCTGCAGGGCTGGGGTGTTTTAAAAAGAACAGGCAATGTAAAACAGTTGAGTACTGCATAACATTGCCCGTTGCTATCAATTTTTATTTTTTAAAAGGACTTTTTACAACAGGCCTTTTTCCATTAAATATTCTGCTATCTGCACCGCATTGGTGGCAGCACCTTTGCGTAAGTTGTCACTAACAATCCAGCAGTTGAGAGTGTTGGCCTGTGTTTCATCTCTCCTGATTCTGCCTACAAATGTTTCATCTTTTTCATGCGCTGTTAATGGCATGGGATAAATGAAGTTGGCAATATCATCCTGCACCACCACACCTGGTGCTTTACTTAAAATGTCTCTCACTTCAGCAAGGTCAAAATCATTTTCAAATTCTATATTCACACTTTCACTGTGGCCACCCATTACGGGGATACGAACCGTGGTGGCAGTTACTTTAATATTTGCATCACCAATAATTTTTACTGTTTCTAGGGTCATTTTCATTTCCTCTTTGGTGTAACCGTTTTCTAAAAACACATCAATATGTGGTATGGCATTCAGGTCAATGGGATAT
>JANMJU010000138.1:0-13350 GCA_031371545.1 Chitinophagaceae bacterium | reverse complement strand
AATCTGCCCACCCAATACTTCCAGCTGGTCAATCGCCGCAGGCCTGTAAATATCTGCCGCTACCAGCAATGGTGATTTGCCTTTTTTTGTTTTAAGGTAATTGGCCAGTTTACCACTGAAGGTTGTTTTACCACTACCCTGTAAACCTGCAATTAAAATGATGGCAGGGTTGCCGGAAATATTAAACTCACTTTCCTTTCCTCCCATTAATTCTGTCAATTCATCCTGCACAATTTTTATCATCTGCTGACCGGGATTGACCGACAGCAATACTTTAGCTCCTAAAGCTTTCTCTTTTATTTTATCGGTAAACTCTTTGGCAATTCTATAATTCACATCCGCATCCACCAGGGCCCGGCGGATATCCTTTACCGTATTGGCAATATTAAGTTCCGATATCCTTCCTTCACCTTTGATGTTCTTAAAGGCGCTTTCTAATTTTTCACTTAAAGAATTAAACACTTTTATATTTTTTAATTTCCTGTAATTATAAAATAGTGAACCTTAAAGGTTCACTATAAATAAGTTTGCAAATGTAGGAAATCTTTATGCTCCCAGGTAAGGTTTTAAAAGCTTGCACCGGGATACTGCCCTTAATTTGGTAATGGCTTTGTCTTTAATTTGCCTTACTCTTTCTCTTGTAAGATTATAGCGTTCACCAATATCTTCCAGGCTCAGAGCATGATCTACTCCAATACCAAAAAAATACCGGATCACTTCTTTCTGCCTTTCGGTTAGGGTGCTTAAGGAACGGTTTATTTCTTCTGCCAGCGATGCATTAAATACCAGGTGCATATCCGTGCTTTCTGAATTTGGATTTTCCAGCACATCAATCAAAGAGCCTTCTTCCCCTTCGGAAAAAGGCTGATCCATACTGATATGCCTGGCAGAGGCACCCAATGTAGCAGCTACTTCTTCTGTTTCTATTTCCAGATAAAATGCAATTTCTTCTGCAGTAGGTTCTCTTTCAAATTCCTGTTCCAAATGCGAATAGGCTTTACTGATACGGTTGGTAAGGCCCACTTTATTCAATGGCAGCCTTACTATCCTTGATTGCTCGGCCAATGCCTGCAGAATACTTTGGCGTATCCACCACACAGCGTAAGAAATAAATTTGAAGCCACGGGTTTCATCAAAACGCTGGGCAGCTTTTATTAAGCCTACATTTCCTTCATTAATAAGATCAGGCAAAGTAAGTCCCTGGTTTTGATACTGTTTGGCTACCGACACTACAAAGCGCAGGTTGGCCTTAGTTAATTTGTCCAATGCCGTCTGGTTTCCCTGACGTATCAGCACTGCTAATTTTACTTCTTCTTCAGGATTGATCAATTCAACTTTACCTATTTCCTGCAGGTACTTTTCTAAGCTCTGGCTTTCACGGTTGGTAATTGACTTCGTGATTTTCAGCTGACGCATACTCATAAGCCGTTGTGTTTAAGGATTAAAATTAATTTTGGAAAAACATGTATAGTGTTTTGTATTAAAAAATTGATAAGTCTAATTTAAAGTTATTCTTTATATTAAACAAAAATTATTTATTTGGGATTCGGCCACCATTAGAGAAAAGGATATTTTGTTTATCCTATTGCAAAAAAAGGTTAAACAAAAATAGTTGAGAAAATATTTTGTTGCCGCATTTTATTTGTTATTATTGCATTATTGAAGAAAGATTAATTTATTTGGATGAGTAAGAAAGTTTTATACACGCTGGAATACCCCGTTAGATGTTCACCAAGAATATTATACGAATTTTTAAGTACCCCTGCAGGCCTGCAGGAATGGTTTGCTGATAAAGTGGATGAAAGAGATGGCATATTCAGTTTTTCATGGAATGGTGCTGATGAAAAAGCAGAACTAATGGAAGGTGAAGAAGATAAATACATACGTTTTCACTGGCTTCTTTCACCCAAAGAAGAACACTTTGAATTTAGCATTGATAAATCAGAAGTAACCAATCAAACCATATTGATAATAAAAGATTTTGCGGAAAAAAAAGAAGTGAAAGATCAAAGCCAGTTGTGGGAATACCAGGTAAAAGACCTTTTTCACCGCCTAGGTGCTTAACCTTTTTTCAACAGTTTTATTAATTCGTCAAACGTGGTTGTTATAAAAACTTCCGCTTCCTGCCACTGCTGCAAAGGTATTTTTTTTGCAATTTTTACAAACGGCTCACGGCTAACAATAGCCCAAAAACTTTCTTCAGTAAAACTTTCTACCGGCAGGTAATTGCTTTCATCAAAATGATGTTCCCACAAATCATCGTTTACGCATACCCAAAAATCATTTTGCTGTAAATAATTAAAATGGTTCATCAGCCTGGGCAAATAATCATTTTTATAAGTACCGGATAATTGAAGTGTAACGCTGAAAAAATTTCCCCACCAAAAAAAAGTGCGGATGGCAAAACTATCTTCTTTGCTGAAGTATCGAGGATAATCCAGGATTAGATAAGGAAGCTGTTTATAATTTTCTCCTTTAGAAATTTTAGCCCGGGTAATAAACACGTCTGTTGGCAACCAACTCTTTTCCTTTTCCAGTGTATTTTGCAGGTGTGGCAACACATCGCCAAAGAGGCTATATACTTTTTGAATAATTATATGCTTGGTTAAAATCCAGTTAGTATTGCATACCAATTCCAGTTCCTTCGCAGAAAGGGCTATTTTTGTGTTTTCAGTCATTGCAAATACAAGATAAACATTACTTTTAATAACCTTGCCTGGCGGCTATTGGGGCGGTATGATAAAAAAATTAGACAAACTTATACTGAAGTCTTTTATCGGGCCCTTTGTGGTTACTTTTTTCATTGCCTTATTTGTGCTGATGATGCAAAGCCTGTGGAAATACATTGACGACCTGGTAGGAAAAGATCTTGACTTCTTCACCATCGGGCAATTTTTATGGTATGCCAGTGCTTCCTTACTGATCCTTGCTATACCCATTGCGATACTGATTTCTTCCATCATGACATTTGGAAATTTGGGAGAAAGTTTTGAATTGGTGGCCATCAAGTCATCCGGTATTTCGCTGCTTCGTTTTATGCGGCCGTTAATTTGGTTTTCCATTTTTCTTTGCGGCCTCAGCTTTTTCTTTGCGAATAATGTGATCCCCTTTGCCAACCTGAAATTTAAAACTATTTATTACGACATCGTTTATAAGAAACCTGCACTGGATTTAAAAGAAGGAAGATTTTATACACAAATACCCGGCTACGCCATTAAGGTTGGTAAAAAAGATAAAGACCAGAAAACGATCCGCAATGTGGTGATATTTGAACAGCAGGGCCAGTTGCAGGACAACAGTATTGTTGCCGAAAAAGGCACCATGAAAATTTCTGCTGATAAAAGATACCTGGAATTTAGTTTAGAAAATGGCTACCGATACCAGGAACGTGGCAACATGGGAGACAGCAGCACCGAGTTTATTAAACTGGGTTTTAAAGAATACAAAAAACTGTTTGATGTATCGTCGCTGCAAATGAAAAAAACATCTGATACGGTTTTTCAAAATGACTCAAAAATGCTGAGCATCCGGCAGCTGAATAAAAATATTGATTCATTAAAAAAAGTTGCTGACAGTTTTTCAAAGCGGTTAAAGAAAGAAGCCAGTTTGCAACTGCACTATACCAATTCGCCGGACAGCGCCTGGAAAAAAGCTGTACCCGGTAACAAAAAAATAAAAAGCTTTGACGAATTAATTCCTGACTCCGCAAAACTTACTGTATTTGAAACAGCCATTACTACCAGTAACAATTTAAAAAGCACTTACCAGTTTGTAGGTGCTGAGTGGGAAAATAAAAAGTTAGATACCCGGTTTAGTGAAATTGAATGGCACCGCAAATTTGCTTTTTCACTGGCCTGCCTGGTACTTTTTTTTATTGGTGCCCCGTTGGGCTCCATTATCCGGAAAGGCGGGCTGGGTATGCCACTGGTAACAGCCATTGTCTTTTTTATCATCTTTCATTTGCTTAATATTTTTGGAGAAAAATTCGCTAAAGAAAATATCACTTCCGTCTTTTTCGGCATGTGGCTTTCTATTTTTGTGTTGATACCTGTCGGTATTTTTCTTACTTACAAAGCGATGCATGATTCCCAACTGTTCAACAAAGAATTTTATTACCGCTTTTTAAAACGGTTTAAAAAAATACCCCCCACGGTTGTTAATAAGCAAGACGTTAAGGAATAGTTTGATTAAATTTATACCAAAATATTTTTTATGAAAAAGTCATCGAGGAGAAAATTTATTATTTCGTCTGCAACAGTTGGTATTGGTTCTATGCTTGCCACACCTGCCCTTGGAAAATTATTCGCTGCCGGCACATCTGCAACAGCCATCACCAATATTGGTTTCGACCAGCAACCATTAGCCTTCACATACAATGCACTGGAACCATCCATTGATGCCATGACAATGGAAATACATTATACCAAACATGCAGCGGCTTACTGTAAAAATGTAAAAGAAGCTGTACTGGCAGAAAAAGTGGATACAAAAAAACCACTGGAAGAAATGCTGAATAACATTTCAAAATATTCTGTAAAAATGCGTAACAACGGAGGCGGCCATTACAACCATGAACTGTTTTGGAAGAGTCTTACACCAAAAGCCGGCACACAGCCTTCAGAAAAATTACTGGCTGCCATCAATAAAGAGTTTGGCTCTTTGGATGGATTTAAAACAAAATTTTCGGATGCTGCCAAAGCCAGATTTGGAAGCGGCTGGGCCTGGCTGTTAGTGAACAGTGATAAAAAATTAATCATCAGCTCCACCCCTAACCAGGACAACCCATTGATGGATATTGCAGAAGTGAAAGGCACACCGCTATTCGGCCTGGATGTGTGGGAACATGCTTATTATTTAAAGTATCAAAACAAAAGGGCTGATTACATTGATGGATTTTGGAAAGTGCTGAATTGGGATTTTGTGTCAGAAAGATGTAGCAATATTTAATTGGGCACAATGCAACCTGATGCGTAAATATTTTTTTCTTCTTATTTCAATTGGCACATTGGTAATGTTAATAGTGATGGCAAAAAATGGTGCCACATTAAAAACTGCTGCCACTCCAAAAGGCATACTTGACCTGGAATTTGCTTACAACAGCGATAAAGCAACTACTGTAATAAATGCCTGGCAGGATGATGGCAAAACCGATAATATTGCTGCGGCTAAATTCAATACCGGGTTAGATTTTATTTTCCTTCTTTTTTATGCTGCCTTTTTGTATCATGCCTGTAAAATGGTTGCCGAAAATTATAAAGGTATTGCAGCTACAGCAGGAATTTTACTAGCCTACGGGGCTATTGCTGCAGGCCTGTTAGATGTATTTGAAAACATTGGGATGCTGCTTACACTTCATGGGTATATCAACAATTTCGTTAGCCTGATAACCGTTATTTTCTCTGGGGTTAAATGGTTGCTGGCATTGGCTGCACTGCTGTATTCTGTAATTGGCGGCGGGTGGTTTCTTATTAAAAAAATTAGTCAATAACATTTACAGCACTTCCTAAAATTGACTCAGCCTTTGCAGTAGAAGTACATCCTGTACAACTAAAACAAAGGCTGATAAATTGGCAATCAATCTTTGACAAATATAATATCGGAAACATTAAGCTGCTAACAAAAAACATTGTTTTTTTACTTAATTTTTTGTTTTAACAAAACTAAATATTTGCATTTGTAAAATCACTTAATTTTACCAGCTCAATATTTCTTTTTTTTAAAAATAATTTTCATCATTATGCAAGTTTGGAAAGATTACCAGGAAAAAAATAAGGATCGTTTTTTAAATGAATTACTCGACCTGTTGCGGATACCAAGTATCAGTGCCAAGACGGAGAATAAGGCTGACATGATAACCTGCGCCGAAGCTGTAAAGCAAAGACTGGTGGAAGCCGGTGTTGACAACGTAGAGATTTATCCTACAGACGGCCACCCGGTGGTATATGCAGAAAAAATAATTGATCCTTCCAAACCAACCGTGCTGGTATATGGCCACTACGATGTGCAGCCGGCAGAACCTTTAGAGCTTTGGAAAAGCGGCCCCTTTGACCCGGTAATTATTGATGGTAAAATATTTGCCCGTGGCAGTTGCGATGATAAAGGCCAGGTGTATATGCATGTAAAAGCATTGGAAACAATGGTACAAACCAACACCCTTACCACCAATATAAAATTTTGTATTGAAGGTGAAGAAGAAGTTGGTTCGCCTAACCTCGGCAAGTTTGTTGCAAGCCATAAAGAGTTGTTGAAAGCAGATTGTATTTTAATCAGTGACACTGCAATGCTGAGTATGGAGAATCCAAGCATTGATACCGGTGTACGTGGATTGAGTTATATAGAAGTGGAAGTAACCGGGCCAAACCGTGACCTGCACAGTGGTGTGTACGGTGGTGCTGTTGCCAATCCAATTACTATTTTAGCAAAAATGATTGCCAGTTGTCATGATGAAAATAATCACATTGCCATACCGGGTTTTTATGACGATGTGGTGATGGCAACAGATGAAGAAAGAAAATTAATGGCGGCAGCTCCTTACAATGAAAAAGAGTATGCAGCCGATTTGGGTGTGGCAGAATTGTGGGGAGAAAAAGGATTTACCACCAATGAAAGAACCGGCATCCGGCCTACATTAGAGCTGAACGGCATTTGGGGCGGCTACCAGGGCGAGGGAGCTAAAACAGTGTTGCCAAGCAAAGCATCTGCAAAAATTTCTGCCCGGCTGGTACCCAATCAATCATCCCAAAAAATAACGGCGAAATTGCTGGAGCATTTTAAAAAAATTGCACCGCCCAATGTTACCGTATCTGCATTTGAACACCATGGCGGCGAACCTTACATGACACCGATTGACAGCAAAGCATACAAAGCCGCAGCCAAAGCAATGGAAACCACTTTTGGTAAAAAACCAATTCCTGTTCGTGGCGGTGGCAGCATTCCTATTTGTGCATTGTTTGAAAAAGAACTGGGGATTAAAATTGTATTTATGGGTTTTGGATTAGACAGTGATAACCTGCACAGTCCGAACGAAAAATTCAATATTGAAAACTATTACAAAGGCATTGAAACCATTCCTTATTTCCATCAATATTTTGCGGAGATGAGTTAAGCGAATTTTGTTTTCATTTGCTTTGCATCAAATACCATTTTATTTAAAAGCCACTGTCGATGCTGACAGTGGCTAATTTTTTGATCAACCGAATAATATTGTAATCTTAATCCATTACTTCATACAGCAGCATCGCCGTCGATTTATTTTTTAAAGTTACTTCACCCACTTTGCGGCAGTTGAATGATTCTTTTACTTTTTGATAAGCCGCTTCATTGATGACGATCTGGCTTTCTTTAGCAGCCGCTTGCAGCCGCTGTGCAATGTTTACGGTATCCCCAATCACTGTGTAATCGAGTCTTTTCAAATTTGCCGAACCAATATTTCCTGAAATCATTTCACCCGTATTGATACCGATAGAAACCTGTGGTGTAAAGGAAATATTATCAGACAATGCAGGCAAACTTCTTATTTTACTTCTTACTGCAAGGCAGGCATCAATGGATCTGTCTAAATGATATTCGCCACGAAAAACGGCCATGATGGCGTCGCCGATAAATTTATCAACGTAGCCACCCTGTGCAATAATTTCTTTCACCATCACATCAAAATAATTGTTCAGCAGTTTCACCACCACATCCGGTGTTTCATTTTCGCTGATGGAAGTAAAGCTGCAGATGTCAATAAAAACCACCGTTGCATCCACCGTTTCATTTGCCATTAATGAAGATTCAAACTCACGGCCTCCCATAAATTTCAGCACTGTTTCATCCACATACATTTTAAGAATATTATTCTCTTTGATTGCTTTGAGTGTTTCTTTTATTTGTGCAACATGCCGGAGTGTTTTATCCATCGTCAATGAAAGGTCTTCAAAATTGATGGGCTTGGTGATAAAGTCAAATGCACCCCGATTCATAGCCGTACGGATATTTTCCATGTCGCCATAAGCAGATACGATTACTGATTTTATCAACGGGCTTGTTTCTCCCAACCGGCTCAGCAATGTAAGGCCATCCATTTCCGGCATATTAATATCACTCAATACAATATCCACATCCGGATTTTGCTGAATTTTTTCCAATGCATCCTTTCCATTCACAGCAAAAATAAATTCATATTGCTGCTCCCTTATCTTTTGGCGGAATTTCTGTTTGATGAGCATTTCCAAATCAGCCTCATCATCAGCCACTAAAATTTTTGCCATCAGGATATTATTTTAAGTTTTTCTTTTAGTAAAGTAAAGTCAACCGGCTTGGTTAAAAAATCATCGGCACCCAATTGTTTGGCAATATTATAATTTTCAGCATCGCCATAAGCAGTAATCATCATTACCACCGGCGGGGGTTTAAAATATTTTTGTTTGATATGCCCCAGCAGGTCGAGCCCACTCATGCCCGGCATATTAATATCCGAAAGAATCAGCACTGCTTCATGCTCATGCTGGTTAAGATAGATAAGTGCCTCTTCCCCAGAGAAGGCAAAGACAAATTTTATTTCATTGTTCTTGATCTCTTTACGGAACCTTTGTTCAAAAAGCACCTGTACATCTTTTTCATCGTCAACTACTAAGATTTTCATTTGCTGAATGTAAGATTTATATAGGTAAATTAATAATAAATACCGAACCTTCTCCTTCTTTTGTTTCAACTATTAATTCCCCGCCGTGCCCCTTGGTAACAATATCATAACTCAGGCTCAAACCCAGTCCAGTTCCCTGTCCGGTGGGCTTGGTGGTAAAGAAGGGTTGAAATATTTTATCTAATATTTTTTGGGGGATACCGTTGCCATTGTCTGCAACTTTTATTTCCATTTTTCCATTTAATTTTTTTGTGCTGATTGAAACAGTCGGTTCATAGTTTTCAATTCCTGATTTCTTTTTTTCATCTACAACATAAAATGCATTGGTGAGCAAATTCAAAATCACCCTGCCGATATCCTGCGGAATCATATTTATTTTTTCAAGTGATGCATCAAAATCAGTTTTCATAGTGGCATTAAATGATTTGTCTTTTGCCCTAAGTCCATGATAGCTCAGCCGCAAATATTCATCGCACAAGGCATTTATATCGGTTGCTTCTTTTACGCCACTACTGCTTCTGCTGTGCTGCAGCATTCCTTTTACAATTCCATCTGCTCTCTTACCATGAAAAACTATTTTTTGCTCATTCTCTTCAATATTTTTTGCAATACTTTTTGCTTCTTCAAAATTTCCCTTTTCAATTTCATGTTTCATTTCGGCAATCAGTTCACTGTTTACTTCCGAAAAATTATTGACGAAGTTTAAGGGATTTTGTATTTCATGGGCTATGCCTGCCGTTAGTTCTCCAAGGCTGGCCATTTTTTCTGACTGGATCAATTGTTTTTGTGTGCTGCGTAATTCTATGATAGCATTTTCTAATGCTTCTTTCTGCTTTGTCAGTTCTGCCGTACGTTCTGCCACCAGCCCTTCCAGCTCTACCTTGCGGATGGCTATTGCCCTGTTCAGTTCATCTTCATGCTGTCTTTTAATGCGGTCTTTTTCTGCAGCTTTCAGCTGCCTGTTTTGTGTAAATAAAATAACCCCCATCCAGATATAAGCAAAACCTGATGCATAATCAAAATAGTCTTCCCATTTTTTAAAAAAATTGCTGCTTGCTGTTGCAGTAATATCTGTTATCAATGATATTATTACAAAAGGGACAACGGCAAAAATTGTCATGCGGAATATCCTGAGTGCATTTTGCTGTAATGAAAAGCCAACCAAAGCCAGCAAAAATAAATGCCATATCCATTTAGTAATATCTCCTGCATGGAGGGTGACATCTACCACAAAAAGCAATACCGAAAAAACTACTGCCGCCATGTAAATACGCTCCAGCCCCGGCAGCGAATTTAATTTGCAGTATTTGCGAAGCTTTTGAGAAAGTATCACACTAACAACAAAAGAACCTAAAGAAAGAGACATAATTTTTATAAACAGTTTGAATCTACAAGATAATTATAAACGTTGAACCTTCACCTTCCTTTGTTTCTACCTTCAATTGTCCGCCATGTCCTTTGATAATAATATCATAACTCAAACTCAACCCCAATCCTGTTCCCTGCCCCGTGGGTTTGGTGGTAAAGAAGGGTTGAAAGATTTTATCTAAAACTTTTTGAGGGATACCGTTGCCATTATCACTTACTTTTATTTCAGCCCCCCTGCCTCCACTGGTTAGCGGATTCAAAAGCCTTGTGCTAACGGTAACAGTTGGCTCATAACCGGGAATGTTTAATTTCTTTTTTTCATCCACTGCATAAAAAGCATTGGTGAGTAAATTCAATATCACCCTTCCTATATCCTGCGGTATGATATTTATTTTTTTAATTGAATTATCAAAATCAGTTTTTATTGTTGCATTAAATAATTTGTCTTTGGCTCTTAATCCATGATAACTCAATCTTAAATATTCATCACACAATGCATTAATATCGGTTGGTTCTTTTACACCATTGCTGGTTCTTGAATGTTGGAGCATGCCTTTTACAATTGCATCGGCTCGTTTGCCGTGGTGATTTATTTTTTCTTCATTTGATTCAATATCATTTGCAATTGCTTTTACTTCTTCTAAATTCCCTTTTTCAATTTCCGCTTTCATTTCACCAATCAATTCTTTATTTACTTCCGAAAAATTATTTACAAAGTTTAACGGGTTTTGTATTTCATGTGCAATGCCTGCTGTGAGTTCGCCAAGGCTGGCCATTTTTTCGGATTGGATAAGTTGGCTCTGTGTTGTCTTTAATTCTGTATAGGCCTTCTCAATTTCTTTTGCCTGCGCCAGTTCTTTTTGCTGTGTTCTTTCTCTTTCTCTTTTTACGATATAATGTTTCTGGTATTTGTATATTAAGAAACCTGCAATTATTACCAAAATAGCATAGAGGCAAAATGCCCACCATGTTTTCCACCAGGGTGGTGTAATGGTAATAGATATACTCTTTTCGGCAACAGAACCATTATTGTTTACAGCTTTAATGTGCAGTATATATTTTCCATGAGGAAGATTAAAAAAAGTGGCCTTGGAGTTGGTGCCAATATCCCGCCATTCGTTATCATAATTTTCCAGTTTGTACAGGTATTTAATATCCTCCTGATTTCTATACTCAATAGCATTGAATTCAAATGAAAAGGTGTTTTGCCCGTAACTCAATTCTATACTATTGGTTTTCCATATTGGCGTTGTTAAAATACTTCCATCTCCAGGCACCACCTCCTGATTGCCTATTTTGAAACTGGTAAAGTTCAAAGAGGGAGCTATTCTTTCATCAATCAGTTCATCCGGGTTAAAAGAGTAATAGCCCTTTAAACTTCCCAGAAACAGGCGACCATCTTTTGACCTAAAATTTTTCATCCACATACTTGTAATAGGCTGTACACCCTGCTCTGCACTATATAGGTGAATGGAATCCCGTTCCTTGTTTATTTTGATGATGCTATTGTTGGTGCTTAACCATAAATTTTTCTTGCCATCTTCAACCAAACCCGATACGCTTCCAACTCCTTCGGGAAAAACCAGTGTAGTAAATTTTTTAAAACCTTTCTTTTGCTTTTCAAAAAAATATAGTCCGCCATTCCCCCCGGCCCAAACTTTACCAGCAGCATCAATACATATATTCGACAGTGATCCGCCACCTATTATATATCGTTGAAACTTTCCCGAATTAATATCCAATGTAAATATGTCATCATCGGTACCTATCCACATCATACCATTTTTATCCTGTGCAAAACTGTTTATATGGCCTTTGCTTATGCTAAGACTATCTTTTGGATTATTAATGTAATGGGTGCAGTTGCCGGTTTTCAAATCCATCCGGGAAAAGCCAATGTGTGTACCAATCCATAAAAAATGTTCCCTGTCAAAAAACAAGATATGTGTTGAATCATTTAAAATGCTCCGTGGGTTTTTATTATCGTGTTTTATGTTGGTAAATTGTTCTGTTTTGATATTGAACTTCAATAAGCCATTGTTGTGAGTAGCCATCCAGAGGTTTCCTTCACTATCACTCTTCATAGACATTACGTTTATGATTGATTGGCTGTTTGCATTCCTGATATCATACTTAAATATTTTTTGCTGGTTGTTTAATAGATTTTTCCGGATGAGTGTACTGTCCGATTGTATCCATAATATGTTTTTTTCTTCCTCCAGGTAAAAAGAAGCCGCTACCGCATTTATCGGAGTATATGGAATTTTGATTTTGGAAAAATTGATGTTATAAATGTTGGCGGGTGTTCCTGCAATCCAAAGCAATCCATCTTTTGCCACAAGGGCACAAAAGCCACCTATACCCGAAAAGCCATTCAGGGTATCTTTTGCAAAACGGCCGGATTTATCATCTTGTACAGTACCAAAATGTGTTGTTTTTTTTGTTGGAGGATCATACATATTTATACCACCTGTTATAGAACCTATCCATAGTTTGCCAGTCTTATCCTCCGTTATAAATGTAACCACATTTGCTCCTATTGCAGTTGAAAGTGGCGGACCGCTTAATTTTTCTGGATGCTTTAGATCGTAAACATAACTGGTAAACTTTCCGGTATTCCTGTCAAATGTATGGAGGCCATTTCCACTAGTGCCTAACCACATATTATTCTGGCTATCTTCAAATATGGAAAACACATTGTTATCGGCAAGAGAATTGGTATCGGCCGGGTTATATTGGTACCGGGTAATTTTTCCTGTTGATTTGTCTAATTTTGCTAATCCGCCTGCTCCATCTTTTTTACCAGTAAAAGGATCACCCCAACCTATCCATAACATCCCAATTTTATCTTCGTATATGGCACAAATAGTAATCATTGAATTATCACTAACAGGCAAGTTTTTTAACTGTTCGTCGATGGTGTAGTGAATAAATTTTCCAGTGTTTTTTTCATATTTATCAAGTCCTCTTACTGTACCTATCCATACATCTCCCTTGCTATCCGTTTTAATGCAAACGACCGTATCATTAACCAGGCTCTCCCGGTTTTTAGGGTCGTGCCGAAAATGCATAAATTGATTAGCCACAGGATCAAAGCGGTCTAACCCCTGACCAAAGAAACCAACCCAAATGTTACCCAAAGAATCTGGGGAAAGAGCTATAGCCTGGCTTCCAGCAAGCGAATTTTTATTATCGTTATCGTGACTATAGTAAGTCAGTTTTTTCCCATCATACCGAGCCAAACCTTTTAATCCAGACGTGAACCAAATATAGCCTTGCTCGTCTTGCGTCATGGCATTAATAAATCCAAAATTATTTTTCTTATCATCCAGTACCAGGCTAAACTGTGGCGATTG
>JANMJU010000061.1:0-1791 GCA_031371545.1 Chitinophagaceae bacterium | reverse complement strand
CATCCGTACTACAACTTTAAACTTTGAATCTTAAACTTTACCCAACCAACTTTTTCAACACCTCCAATGCCTTTCCACTTTCCAAACTTTCTACCACCAGTTGATAACACTCATCATAACTGTTGTACCTGCCTGTGCATTGCAATGCCATGGCTGAATTGGCCAGCACCACTGCATTTTGCGACCAGGTGCCATTTCTTTCCAAAATATTAATAAAGATTTTTGCAGCTTCTTCCACAGTGGTGCCGCCACTGATAGATTCCGGGCTTACCGTTCTTTTGCCCAAAGTTTCTGCACTCCATATTTGTTCGCCGTTGTTGGTAATTACCTTGGTATCTCCTGTCAGAGAAATTTCATCGTAGCCATCGAGGCTGTGTATGATAGTGAAATTATTATTGGTTTGCTGCAACAGGTAGTTGTAAATCCTTGCCATCTCTAAATTATACACACCCACTAACTGGTGCTTTGGGAAAGCAGGATTCACCATCGGCCCCAGCATGTTGAAAAATGTTCTTACACCTAAATTTTTCCTAATGGGGCCTACCACTTTTAATGCCGGGTGAAATAACGGTGCATGTAAAAAACAAATGCCTGTTGTTTCAATTTCTTTTTTCAACTCATCATTGTTGTTCTTGAATTTGTAACCCAGCTGTTCCATTACATTGCTGCTGCCGCTGATGGAAGAAGCACCATAGTTACCATGCTTGGCAACTTTATTTCCGGTACCTGCCACAATAAAACAACTGAGGGTGGAAATATTAAACGTATCTTTTCCATCACCGCCGGTGCCTACAATATCTATTGTTTCATATCCATTCAAATCCACTGCCACACAGAGTTCCAGCAATGCATCCCGGAAGCCCTGCAGTTCATCAATGGTAATGCTCCGCATTAAATACACGGTGATGAAAGCGGCAATTTCACTTTCATTATAGATGCCTTTGGAAATATTTAGTAATACTTCTTTTGCCTGCAAACTATCAAGCGTTTTGTGTTCGAATAAGAAGTTGAGTATTTTTTTCATTTTGATTACACTAATTGTTACTAATTACACGAATTATTAAATCACTTATTCAACCAATTTTTTAATATCATTTCTCCATCCGGTGTCAGTACACTCTCCGGATGAAACTGCACTCCCTGCACATCCAATGTTTTGTGCTGCAATGCCATGATGTATCCATTGTCATCTACTGCAGTTACTTCCAAATCGGCAGGCAAATTTTTATCACTTATTATCCAACTGTGATACCTTCCCACTTCGATGATTTCGGGCAGGCTTTTTAATACTGCTGCTTTCCTGTTTACAATTTTAATAGGTGTTGCCACACCATGATACACTTTATCCAAATTGACAAGCGTAGCACCGAAAGCCTCTCCAATGGCCTGGTGGCCAAGACATACGCCCAGTATAGATTTGGTGGCAGCATATTGTTTTATCAATGGCAGCAGCAGACCTGCCTCAGACGGTATGCCCGGGCCGGGTGATAAAATAATTTTATCATACTCATTTACTTTCTCCAAACTGATTTCATCATTGCGGTATACGTCCACTTTTTGTTTGATGATCTTTTCTACCAAATGTACCAGGTTGTATGTAAAAGAATCGTAGTTATCAAAAACTAATATTTTCATGTTGGAAAGTTGATAGTTAATAGTTCATAGTTGATGGTGTACAATGAACCATCAGCTATCAACCATCAACCTGTTTTAAATATTTTGTGCCATTACAATGGCTTGTTTCAATGCATTTAATTTATTATTCACTTCCTGTAATTCACTTTCCGGGTT
>JANMJU010000060.1:0-53211 GCA_031371545.1 Chitinophagaceae bacterium | reverse complement strand
CTGTTGATAACAGACCTGATGAGAAAAATATACACTGCTGAAGAATATGAGAAATGGCTGAAAGCATTTTCGCCGGAGCTTTTCAGCATCGAGGGAATTAAAAAAGTGCTGGTGGTACAAAAGATAGAAACCCACAGTGGCTATGCTTCTCATTGGGATGGCTTTCACCTCAACAGGATCTGGTGTATCAATGGAATGTTGAAATCACTGCCGGCTACAGCACTTACTTCTGAAGTAAAAGCGGCATGGATAGTTGCACAAAAAAATATGTGGAACTATTCACAGGAAAGTATTGGCAAGGGAAATTATGATGTAGATCACTGGTTGTCTTCTTTCTCCGTATTTGCACTTACCGGTTACGAAAATTAATTGCATAAATAAAAAGAGGCTGTTTTGTAAAATAACCTCTTTTTTTGCGGAGCGGACGGGACTGGAAACCTTCACTACAATACTGTAGGGACGACAGGTCAGCATTCTACCGGTTTAATAAATTTTTGATTGATTTGATTAGTTCAGTTATTCGGGTTTTATCAGCTTTCTTTAGATTTCGCTCTCTTATTAAAGCTGTTTTTTTATCAGGGTGCTCTTCATAATAAACAAGTTTCCATTGAGTTTTAGTACTTGTATAATTTGATTCTCCTGCATTATGTTACTGGAGTCGTCTAAATGCGTCTTCCGAAAATCCTTTGTAAAAAGAATTGTCAACTTCGCTTTGTACAATATAAACGTAGAATGGCATAAAATAAAAAAGAGGCTGCTTTGTAAAACAACCTCTTTTTTTGCGGAGCGGACGGGACTCGAACCCGCGACCTCTGCCGTGACAGGGCAGCATTCTAACCAACTGAACTACCGCTCCTAGAACCCTGCGGCTACATTCAAAATCAGAAACTGATTAAGTCAGTATTTTTAGGGATTGCGAAGATATGGGATTCATTTTTTACACCAAAATTTTTATTAAAAAAATCTGCCGGTTAATTTTATATTTGCCCTTGCAATCTTTTTTGAATCCAAACAAATAACTGTAAATCATTTATATGCCTGAATTAAAAAACCGCCAGTTCTTAGATTTTGAAAAACCAATCAAAGACTTATATGACCAGATCGAAATCCTGACTATTTCTGCAGAGAAGAGCAAGACGGATATGAGTGTGGCGATAACGGCGCTGGAGCAACGTATCGTGGAGGCGAAAAGGGAACTGACACAAAACTTAACTCCCTGGCAGAGGGTGCAGCTGAGCCGCCACCCCGACAGGCCTTATACATTAAAATACATTGATAAAATGTGTACCAGTTTTGTTGAACTGCATGGCGACAGGAATGTGAAGGATGATAAGGCAATGGTAGGTGGATTTGCTGACCTGGATGGAGAAACAGTGATGATCATTGGCCAGCAAAAAGGAATCAATACCAAAATGCGGCAGATCAGAAATTTTGGAATGGCCAACCCCGAAGGATACCGCAAAGCATTAAGGTTAATGAGGCTGGCAGAAAAATTTAATAAACCTGTTATTACTTTAATTGATACACCAGGTGCATACCCCGGACTGGAAGCAGAAGAAAGAGGACAGGGCGAAGCCATTGCCAGGAATATTTACGAAATGATGCGGTTGAAAGTGCCCGTAATCTGTGTGATTATTGGCGAAGGCGCCAGTGGCGGTGCTTTGGGTATTGGTGTGGGCGACAGGGTGTACATGATGGAGAATACCTGGTATACTGTAATATCACCAGAAAGCTGCAGCAGTATTTTATGGCGTAGCTGGGATAAAAAAGAAACAGCAGCAGAACAACTTCGCCTGACAGGTGATGATATGCTGAAGTTTGGATTGGTGGATGGAGTGATTCCGGAGCCATTGGGTGGTGCACATTGGGACTATGCTGAGGCTGGTGAAAGACTTAAAAATTTCCTGCTGCCAATTATCAAAGAACTAAAAGCATTGCCTGCGGAGCAACGTTGTGAAGAAAGGATTTCAAAATTTTGCAAGATGGGATTTTGGGATGAATTGCCGGAGGATGCGGTGGAAGGATAATTTTTTTTGGGATGTTACGGGTTGTGAGTTACGGGTTTTTCTTGTTGATATTTTACAAACTCCTTATAAAGTCAGTATGATTTTTTTTTGGAGAATTTATTGCTTCACAATGTTATGTTGTACAAGTGAGATTATTTTTCCTTTTTACTAAAAAGAAAAAATAACAGAACAAGTTCACAACGATGATGACATAGAAAACAAAAGCTGGTAACTAAAATGTATTAAACGATTCGGTTACTAAAAAAATAATTAGTCTTCCTGTTACCTGCGAAATTTTATTAAATCATTTCATCCACGGATGTACAAACATAATGACTGCTGCATACCATGCGGCTTCTTATCTTTGAAAAAAGAATATTGCTATGCTTAAAGTAGGTGTTTTTGGAGTTGGACATTTGGGGAAATTTCATTTGAATAACTGGAAGGAAATTGACGGGGCTGAACTGGCAGGTTTTTTTGACCCCGGTGATGCCAATGCTGCCGAGGTAATTAGTAAATACCAATTGAAAAGATTTGATACCGTGGATGCATTGCTGGATGCCTGCGATGCGGTGGATATTATTGCACCTACCACCAATCATTTTGATTTGTGCAAAGCTGCTATTACCAAAGGCAAGCATGTATTTGTAGAAAAGCCGCTGGCACATACAATGGAGGAAGCAAGGGAATTGGTAAAGCTGGCAAAAGAGGCAAACATTAAATTCCAGGTGGGGCATGTGGAAAGATTTAACCCTGCATTTTTAGCATTAAAAGAAAATACGCTTGACCCGATGTTTATTGAAGTGCACCGGCTGGCACAGTTTAATCCACGGGGTACAGATGTGAGTGTGATATTGGATTTGATGATTCATGATATTGATATTATTTTAAGCATTGTAAAGAGTAATGTAAAAAGTATTTCTGCCAACGGAGTGGCGGTGATGAGTGATACACCAGATATTGCCAACGTACGTATTGAGTTTGATAACAGCTGTGTGGCCAACCTAACCAGCAGCCGTATCTCAATGAAGAAGATGCGTAAGATGCGGTTGTTTCAGAAAGATGCTTATATCGGTATTGATTTTTTAGAAAAGAAAACCGAAGTGATAAAACTAAATTCACCTGGAGATAAAAATGTTTTTACATTCGATATAGAAACCAATAATGGGAAAAAAACAATTGCGATTGCCAACCCGGTTGTAGAAGATGGTAATGCCATTAAAATGGAACTGCAAGCTTTTTATAATGCCATTATATATAATACTGATACACCGGTAACTGTCATTGATGGTTTCAGGGCGATGGATGTAGCTCACCAGATACTGGAAAAGATTGGTGCTGCCCATGCAAATTAACCGTCACTCTTTTTATCAATTTTGTTATTAATCTTACTTTGAATCAACCAAGGATACATACTAGCTGGTACATTATTGCTGATATTATCGGGGCATTATTTACCTGGCTGTTATTTTATTTTTTACGAACTATTATTTACCATTATCCTTTTTCACTGCCACCGGGATTTTATGCCGGCGCTTTTTTGTATGTACTGGGCTGGCTAAGCCTGCATTTACTGAGTGGAGCTTATGAAGCTATTTATCAAAAGTCAACTATTACTGAAATTTTCCGTACACTGCTCGTAAGCCTGATAGGCTGTTTTGTGTTGCTGTTTTTTTTTATTCTTAAAAACCCACAGGAAAATAATGAAAATTATTACCTGGAATTTTACAGCCTGCTGCTGCCTGTTTTTGTCGTTACCCTTATAATAAGGTTATTTTTTTTAAAGCTGTCGGGTACCCAGTTAAAAAAAGAAAAAGTTTTCTTCAAAGTGCTGTTGATTGGGTCTGGCAAAAGTGCCACTTCATTTTTTAACAGCTTCGTTAAAACAAATGAAAATACCGGTTATAAGATCAGCAGTTTTTTAAACATCAATGGAAACCATGGTTTGGAATTGCCGGAAGCGATTAACAAATACAACGACCTGACAAAGCTGTATGAAATAATTGCTGCCGATAAAATTGAAGAAGTAATTATTACAGTGGAAAAAACTGAGAGGGCATTACTGACTAAAATTTTGCAACAGTTAAGTGATAAGGATGTGAATATAAAAATAACACCGGATGCGGTGGACATTATCAGCGGCGCTGTGCAAACAAGTAATGTAATGGGAGTGCCGCTGATAGATGTGCACAGCGGCCTGCTGCCTTCCTGGCAAAAAAATATCAAGCGCTTTGTGGATTTGTTTATTTCCATCACAGCATCGATATTGCTGCTGCCAGTGCTGATTTATACAGCTGTCCGAACAAAATTTTCTTCTAAAGGCCCGGTGCTTTATGGGCAGGAACGTATTGGATACAAAGGCATACCTTTTACTATCTATAAATTCAGAAGTATGATTGAGGCGGCTGAAAAAGATGGCCCGATGCTAAGCACCGATGATGATGTAAGAGTAACTGGCTGGGGAAGGGTGATGCGTAAATGGCGGCTGGATGAATTGCCGCAGTTGTGGAATATCATCAAAGGTGAAATGAGCTTGGTGGGACCGAGGCCGGAACGAAAATTTTATGTGCTGCAAATAGTGGAGCAGCATTCAGAATACAATTACCTGTTTAAAGTAAAGCCCGGCTTAACCAGTTGGGGCATGGTAAAATTCGGCTATGCTTCATCGGTAGAGGAGATGATACAGCGGATGCCGTACGATTTGATGTATGTGGAAAATATTTCTTTACTGCTCGACCTTAGGATAATGATACTCACCCTGGTGATCCTTTTAAAAGGCGAAGGCAAATAATATTATTGGTTATATTTGATCAAAACAAAAACGCTATGAAGAGAACAGCGCTGCTGGTTCTGTTACATTTTTTTTACCTCACTGTAGCTGCACAAGGCAGGTACTGGCAGCAGCAGGTGAACTATACCATTAGTGTTTCGCTGAACGACCAGGTGCATGAACTGAATGGATATGAGCAAATGCAGTATGTCAATAATTCTGATGATACGCTTCATTTTATCTGGATACACTTGTGGGCCAATGCTTACAAAAATGACCGCACTGCTTTTACCGATCAGCTGCTGGAAAACGGCAGCACTGATTTTTATTTTAGCAATGATGATCAGCGTGGCTATATCAACCGTCTTAATTTTAAAGTTGATGGTGCCATTGCCACAATGGTTGATCATCCGCAGCACCAGGATATTATTAAACTGCTACTGCCATTTCCTTTAGCACCAAACAAAAGTTGCAACATTGAAACTCCCTTTCATGTAAAGCTGCCTTACAACTTTTCCAGAGGTGGTCATATTGGTCAGTCTTATCAAATCACACAATGGTATCCCAAGGCTGCAGTGTATGATAAAAAAGGTTGGCACGAAATGCCTTACCTGGACCAGGGAGAATTTTACAGCGACTTTGGTAGTTATGAAGTGAGTATCACATTGCCTGCAAATTATATTGTGGCATCCACCGGCGAAATAATAAAAGACAGCACCCAGCCAGCGATGGATGGAAACTGGTTTGCCAAAGATGAACCAGCAGTGAAACAAAAGAAAAGTTTTTGGCCGGAGAAAAAAATAGCCCCTGTTGTTGGTATTCCTTCTGCACATAATTTGAGAACAGTAGTGTACCGCCAAAATGAAGTGATTGATTTTGCCTGGTTCGCTGATAAAAATTTTATTGTAAAAAAAGATACACTGGCGCTGCCTTCCGGAAGAGTTATCCATGTGGCAGCTTATACTTTGCCTGCAAAACCCGAGAATGATTTGTGGAAAAATGCAGTGAAGTACATTAAGAAAACTGTTTTGACAAGAGGCAGGTTAATTGGTGAATATCCTTACAACACAGTGAGCACTGTGCAGGCAGATGTGCCTTATTTTGGCGGTATGGAATATCCAACTATCACGTTGATATCTGCAATGAAAACAGAACGGGCAGTTGAAAGTGTGATTGAACATGAAGTAGGCCACAACTGGCTTTACGGCATTTTAGCCAGTAATGAAAGAATGCATCCGTGGATGGATGAAGGGATGAGTACTTATTATAAAAGCAGGTACAATTATGAGCCGGAGCTGGTGAAAATAAAAATGAAAGGGGATCATGATTTTTGGAAAGACCGTATGCCGGATAATTACAGTGACCTTTTTTTAAGAACAGCGGTTGCAGAAAAAAAAGACCAGCCCATTGAAACAGCATCTGAAAATTTTTCAGCACCTAATTATAATTTGACAGCCTATTACAACACTGGCCAATGGATGAAGCTGCTGGAAAAAACTTTGGGAAAAGAAATGTTTGACAATTGCATGAGAGCATATTATCAACAGTGGAAATTTAAACATCCGTATCCGGAAGATTTTAAAGCTGTGGTAGAAAATGCAGTTGGAAAAAATTTAGATGATGAATTTTCTTTACTTTCAAAAAAAGGCAGCTTTTCAAATACCGCTTTTAAAAGGCCAACAAAACTTGCCTCTTTCTTCAGCTTTAAAGACACCGATAAATACAAGTACATTTTTATTTCACCTGCAGTTGGAATTAATATGTATGATAAGCTGATGCTGGGTTTGGCGATACACAATTACACTTTGCCGGCAGAACAATTCCAGTTTTTTTTAGCTCCGATGTATGCCACCGGGAGCAAACAGTTAAATGGAATTGGAACGCTTAACTATCACTGGTATCCCAACAATGCTTTTCAAAAAATTGAAATTGGTTTGAATGGTTCCCGCTTTTCAAGCAACCACAGTTTGGATACAACTGGTAAAAAAATATTTGAAAATTATTACCGGGCTGTTCCTTTTGTGCGGTTTCATTTTAAGCATGGCAGCAGGAATAGTTTGGCAACTTATCTTGATATCCGCTCATTCATTATTGGGGAAAAGAATTTTGATAAGTATGATTATATCATTGGCAGCGACAGTGCAAATCTTTATCCAAAAAGTTTTTCAAATACTACCCGGTACATTAACCAGTTAACTTTTTCAGTAGAAAATACCAGGGTATTGTATCCATACAGTTACCAGTTGCAGTTGCAGCAGGGCGATGGTTTTTACAGGATCAATGCTACCGGCAATTACTTTTTTAATTATGCAAAAGGCGGTGGAATGCAGCTGCGTTTGTTTGCTGCTAAGTTTGGGTACATTGGTGAAAGAAACAATACAGCTTACCTGTATCAACCCAAATTATTAGCCGGTAACGGTGTGGATGATTACACCAACAGCAATTATTTTTTAGGTCGTACGGCTTCTTCTGCTTTTGGCGATGTGCTGGTAAAAAACGGTGGCATAGCGGCTCAGCAGATAATGATACAAAATACCGGCGGGCTGAAACTGAGGCTGGATCCTTACGGCAGCGTACAGGGGTATTCAGAAAACTGGGTGGCGGCGGTGAATGTAAATACCA
The DNA here is from genome assembly GCA_031371545.1 of Chitinophagaceae bacterium. Lineage (GTDB taxonomy): Bacteria > Bacteroidota > Bacteroidia > Chitinophagales > Chitinophagaceae > Ferruginibacter. The sequence continues at coordinate 45,813 of JANMJU010000060.1, read as the reverse complement.
GTTTGCCCGAAAAAATATTCCCATTGAAACTGCCTTTAAAAATATTTTTTGATGCAGGTACTTACTCAGAAGCCTGGGGCAAAAATTCTTTTACACCAAGATTTTTATATGTGGGCGGATTGCAGCTGACCCTCTTTAAAAATGTGCTGAATATTTATGCACCGCTTATTTACAGCAATGTGTTTAAAGACCAGTTGAAAACGGACGCAGAAGCAAATAAGTTTTTTAAGAAAATTACTTTCAGTATCGATCTGCAAAATTTAACTTTGAAAAAGCTCTTTCCTCAATTTGCTTTTTAAGCAGTGAACATTCAATACTTACCATACCAGCAGATTAATAAACAAAAGTGGGATGCCTGTATTGCTGCTGCTGAAAACGGATTGATCTACGCCCATTCTTTTTACCTGGATGCGATGGCAAAGCATTGGGATGCCCTCGTGCTGGGGGATTACGAAGCAGTGATGCCGCTTACTCGGAACAAAAAATATGGCATCCATTATTTGTACCAGCCTTTTTTTACTTCCAGCCTCGGCTTGTTTGGAAAAAATATTTCTGGTGATTTACTCAATACTTTTTTGCAAAGCATTCCTGCTAAATTTAAGTACTGGGATATTTATTTTAACAACGGTAATTTTTTTCAGCTGCCCGATTTTACTTTGTATGAAAGGATGAACTATGTACTGCCGCTGAATGAACCCTACGAAAAATTGTATGCTGCATTTCGGGATAACATCAAACGAAATATTAAAAAAGCGGAGAAATTAAATTGCGTTATTAAAAAAGATTTTGCTGTGGAAGAAGTGATTGCATTGGCAATGGAACAAACACAGCAATTTGCACCCGTAACAAAAGAAGATTACGACAGGTTTAAAGCCTTGAATCAATTATTGCATTTGCAGCAAAAGGCCATCACTTATACTGTGTATTCTCCGACAGCCGAACTGCTGGCCGGCGCTGTATTTTTCTTTTCTCACAACCGGGCTTATTATATTTTGGTAGGCAATCATCCCAATGGCAAAGCATTTGGCGCTTCGCATGCGTTGATCAACGCTTTTATAAAAGACCATGCCGGAGAAAATTTGTTGCTTGATTTTGAAGGCAGCGATATTAACAGCCTTGCTTTTTTTTACAGCAGCTTTGGAGCAAGAGAAGAAAAATATGTTGGGTTGAAATATAATGGGTTGCCGGGAGTGCTTCGGTATTTTAAAAAATAATTGCGTACTTAAGTTAAAAATTTTCTATTGTTCCTGTATTTTCAAAGGCAAGGAATTTATTAATTGTTCTGTTTAAATAAGCGTCTATTTGGAAGTATAAAATTGACATCTAAAAAGAAAAATTAATAAATATCAGCCTAGCTCAATGCAGATAACCGATGTTTATCTTCTTGCAATTCTTGTTATGATAATATGATTGCAAACATTAGTTGTGTCAACCTTCCAATCAACCTTTACATAAATAGGATATGTGTCCTTCTCTGTTAGTCCAATATCGGCGGCACTGTTATTTATCAGTTTGAAGTCTCCTGTATAAGGTCTTGGGTCACTATTAAACGTAATCATTAATCCTCCACAACAAATACACGCTCTTGCGTCAGAACCGGTAATTATTGCATCATTCATATACGGGTCTTCTTTTTTACAAGAATTATTTGTAAAAAGAAATAGCATCAAAATAATTGATATTATTTGAGATGACTTTTTCATAATTGTACTTTAGTGAGATGACAACAGAATAGTTAGAATCGTTGCATCAAGGTTGGTACAATAAATTTATTGCGATATTGATCAATCGTAGACGTATGAAAGTTGCCAACAGGTATGACGTACAAGTGAGTGACACAACGATGTTGAATAAAGAAATTTTGTTGGTGTCAAAATAATTATCTCAAATAGTTTCCCAAAACACAATCATCAAATCGTCCTGCTTACATCAAAATTTTCCAACTCTTTACTCACTGCATTTAAGAAAGTGGCACCCAGTCCGCCATCAATAATGCGGTGGTCGTAGCTCATTGAAATGTACATCATGTGGCGGATCGCAATGCAGTCGCCCTGTGCGGTTTCAATTACCATCGGCCTTTTTTTAATGGCGCCTACCGCCATGATGGCCACCTGCGGCTGGTTGATGATGGGTGTGCCCATAATGCTGCCAAACGTACCAACATTGGTAAGGGTGAAAGTACCACCGCTGGTATCATCCGGTTTTAGTTTTCCTGTCCTGGCTGCGTTGGCTAAACCATTTACTTTTTTGGTGAGGCCGGCAAGATTTAATTGGTCGGCATTTTTTATCACCGGCACTATTAGGTTGCCGCTGGGAAGGGCAGTGGCCATACCAATGTTCAGGTCTTTTTTAATAATAATTTTATCGCCATCTACAGAGCTGCTCATCATCGGGTATTTTTTGATGCACTTTACAATGGCTTCAATAAAGATGGGAGTGTAAGTAATTTTTTCGCCTTCTCTCTGTTCAAAATCTTTCTTCACTTTTTCACGCCACAGCACCAGGTTGGTCACATCACATTCTGCAAAACTGGTTACATGCGGACTGGTATGTTTACTGTCCACCATGTGTTTGGCAATCATCTTCCGCATCCGGTCCATTTCAATTACTTCCACATTGCCGCTGTAAACAGTTACTTCATTGCTGGCTGGTTGACCGTTGTTGATTGGCTGTTGCTGGCTGGTTACAGCAGGCTGTATTGAAGGTGCAGACTGTATTACAGCTGATGGTTGCTGAGTATTGCTTACTGAACCCTTGCCAGCTACAAACGCTAAAATATCTTTCTTGCTCACTCTTCCATCCTGCCCGGTGCCGGGAATTTTTTCAAGATCGGCCATGCTGATGCCTTCCTGTTGTGCAATATTTAAAACTAATGGAGAGTAAAATCTAATTGCATTTGCAGCCGCTGCTGATGGCTGACTTACTACAGCCGTTGCCGGTTGATAAGGAATATGTTCTATCACGCTGGCTTCTTCATAAACAGGGGTAGGCGTAGCCGTTGTGGGTGTGGCCGTAATGGCTGATGATGCACCCACTCTTATTTTAGCAATAACGGTACCAATGGGCACCACATCATTTTCTTTGAATAATATTTCTTCTATCACACCGGCGGCAGTGCTCGGCACTTCGCTGTCCACTTTGTCTGTAGCAATATCCAGCACCGTTTCATCTTCCTGGATGCTGTCACCCGGCTTTTTGTGCCATTTCAAAATGGTGGCTTCCATAATACTTTCCCCCAGTTTAGGCATTATTAAATCAACTAAAGACATAGCAGTTAACAGTTTGAAATGAATAATTTGAGAAACCGCCCAGGCAGGTTTTTCTCATTTAGCGCAATCGGTGCCAAAGGTAATTATTTCCTTTTAATAGTGGTGGCTGTGTAAAAAGAGGAAAGACAGTTTTATTGTCCCGGCATTTTATCTTCTTTGAGCTGCGGTGGCGTCGCACTCTTGTACATTTTATCTTTATTAATCAAATAAAACTACCCGGATTATTCAGCTATCATAAACATCCTCAGCAAATTCAACGCATTCGTTGCAGTCAGTTCAATATTGCGCTGCCTGTCAAAACGGAAATGAAATTTTTGTGCAATGATTTTATTATTGTCGCCCACTGCCACCCACACGGTGCCGACGGGTTTATCAGCAGTGCCGCCCTCAGGCCCCATAATACCGGAGACGGAGATGGTGTAATCTGTTTTTAAATTTTTTAATGCACCCTTTGCCATTTGTGTCACCACTTCTTCACTCACCGCTCCTAATGTTTGCAGGGTATTTTTATCTACCTGCAGCAGGTCTTCTTTTGCCTGGTAAGAATAACTTACCACACTGCCGCTGTAATAAGCAGAAGCGCCGGCCTTAGCAGTCAGTAAGCTTGCAATGTAGCCACCGGTGCAGCTTTCAGCCGTAGATACTGTTTTGTTTTTTTCTTTTAATAATTTGGCAACTACTTCCTGCAGCGGTTCATCTTCATTGGTTACCAGGTACTCTTTTACCAATCGCTGCAGTGTTGTAAACAGACCGGCTATTTCATTTTCAATAACCTCTTTTTCAAAACCGGTACTCGACAGCCGCAGCCTCACCATGCCATAATTGGGCAGGTAAGCCAGCTTAATATGAACCGGCAACGCTTCTTCAAAATCCTGGATGAGGTCTGCTAAAAAAGATTCTCCTACGCCTGCAGTGAGCAAAGTGCGGTGGGCAATGTGAGGAAAGGTAAAATGTTTTGTCAATCCCGGTATCACTTCATCTTCCATCATCCCTTTCATTTCATGCGGCACACCGGGCATACTTACAAAAATCTTTCCTTCTTTTTCAAACCACATACCCGGAGCAGTTCCTCTTTTATTTAAAATGACTTTGCAATTATCAGGCACTTCGGCCTGTTTTAAATTCCGCTCAATCATTGGCCGCTTCAATATTTTTTCAAAAATATTTTTCACATTGGCCAGTGCTCCTTCATCCACAATCATATTGCCATTAAAATATTTGCACAGCAAAGGTTTGGTAATGTCATCGGCAGTAGGGCCCAGGCCTCCGGTGATTAAGATGATGTCTGCATGTTTGCTTTCTTCATCCAGTGCATTCCATATTTCATCCCACACATCGCCAACGGCTACCCGCCGGGCCACCCGGATGCCAGCTTTGTTAAGTTGCTGTGCCATCCAGGCACTGTTGGTGTCAATCACCTGTCCTATCAAAAGTTCATCACCAATGGTGATGATGGTTGCCTGTGTCATAAATTAAATGTGGGAGTAAAAAATGGTTTATTCAAAAGATAAATCTTCATAAATATCCTTTAACAAAAAGCTAAGGCTAAAGGTTGTGATAATAAAGGAGCTGTCTAAAGTTTTGTATTCGGTAAGCTGCCAGCTGTTATCTGCATTGCGTATATGTTTCTCTACATAAATTTTTTCTGTATCCACCAGTATATATTCCTTTAAAGAATCAATGTCACGGTACAATGTAAACTTTTCACCCTTGTCATAATTACGGGTTGATTTGGAAAGTAATTCTATAATGACTGATGGATTAGTAGCTGTATCAAACTTATCATCTGTAAGGTCTGGTTCACCACAAATAATTGAAATATCCGGATAAGTAAACAAAGTGTTTTTAGGAATATGGATACGCAAATCACTGCCATAAGGCCTGCAGCCTTTGCCTTTTAATTTAAAGGCAATGTCTCCAAATAAGTTTGAAAATATCTTATTGTGTTTTAAAGAAGCACCACTCATGGCAAAAATTTCGCCCTGGTAATATTCATGTTTTTCCAAAGCTGCTCTTTCAGCTTCTAAATATTCTTCCGGCGAAATGTAGTTGTATTTGAGTGCAGGCTCATTCACAATATTTTCCATACACCAAATTTAATTCTTTTAGTTTTGAGAATTCAATTTTTATACAATGAAAAAATATGGCTGCTGGTTTTTATTTTGTTCGCCATTAGTATCGCTATCCCAATCGGTGAGTGACCGAATGGCCAAAGCAATCAGTTTGCTGGAAAAAGATATACAATTTAAACATGCCGCCATCAGCATGTACGTGGTGGAAAGCAAAACTGGTAAACTGATTTTTGATAAAAATGCAGAATTGGGTTTGGTGCCTGCCAGTTGCCAGAAAATAATTACCAGTGCTGCAGCATTTGAATTGCTGGGAAATAATTACCGGTTTAAAACGGAGCTTGGTTATGATGGTGAAATAAAAGACAGCACATTAAAAGGCAATCTGTATATCGTGGGTTATGGCGATCCAACATTGGGAAGCTGGCGATGGACAAATACTAAAGAAGAAGAAGTACTGAAAAAAATTACTGCTGCTATTGCCAAAGCAAAAATTAAAAAAATTGAAGGAAATATTTTTGGCTACGACAGAAAATGGGAAAGCAACACAACTCCCGGTGGCTGGGTGTGGGAAGATATTGGTAACTATTATGGTGCTGGTGCCTCTGCATTAAACTGGAGAGAGAATCAATATGATTTGATTTTGAAACCAGGGCGAAGGGTTGGCGATGCGGTAACCATTGCCGGTATGAAACCGAAACTTCAGGATGTTGGTTTGTATTCGGAACTAACAACCGGTGAAAAGGGTAGTGGTGATAATGCGTACATCTATTTGGCTCCTTATTCTATTTACGGATTTGTAAGAGGCCGCATTCCATTGAGTGAAAATAATTTTACCATCGCAGGTGCCATGCCTGACCCTGCAGGGCAGTTGGTGAATACAGTTGTGGGAAAATTAAAAGAACAAAACGCAGAAGGTATTTTATATGCAGGTTCTTACAATGGTATTGAAGTTGATAAAAAAAATCTGCCAATCAATCCAGCAATTTTTTTCACTTATCTTTCTCCCAGCTTAGACAGTATCAATTACTGGTTCCTCAAAAAAAGTATCAACCTCTATGGCGAGGCTTTTGTAAAAGCCATTGCTTATGAAAAAACATCTTTCGGCAGTACAGAAAAGGGCATTGAATTAATCAATAATTTTTGGAGTAAAAATGGCATTGAAAAATCAGCCTTGAATATGAAAGATGGCAGTGGGCTTTCCCCATCCAACCGTGTTACAACAAAAGCACTCGTAACGGTTTTGCAATATACAAAGCAGCAAAAATGGTTTCCTTCTTTTTACAATGCTTTGCCCGAAATGAATGGTATCAAAATGAAAGATGGCTACATTGGCGGCGTTCGCTCTTACACAGGTTATATCAAAAGTAAAAATGGCACGGAATATACTTTTGCTTTTATAGCCAATAATTTTGATGGCAGTCCTGCAACGGTAAGAGAAAAAATTTGGCAGGTGCTGAACATTTTAAAATAAAAAAAAGACAACTGTTTTGCAGCTGTCTCTTTTTTATGCTATAATTTTTTTACTAAAGAATTGTAAAATTGATGTTGATGTTGGTTTCGTCCTTGTCACGGCACCTGCCTTGGGGTTCGGATACTTTTAAGATAACTTTTTCTGTTCCGTTGCCACCAGTTTTTGGACTGCCTGCTTTTGAAAATTTATAAATATAATTACCTGTTGCAGCATCTTTAGTAATTTCTGATACTAAGAAGCTGGCAGCCTGCTGGGTAATGCCGGCAAAGTCATCTGCATCGGCATATTGACTCAGGTCTAATTGATAAATTTCACCGGCGTTTACCGTAACATCCAGTGTTACAGATTTGATTTCATTTTCCCGGTTGTCTTTTTTACAGGAAGAAAAACTTACCAGCAGTAAAGAGGCAATTACGAAAAAAGCAGTTATTTTTTTCATTGTTGTAGTTTTTAATGATTACCAATAATAGGCAGACGACTATAGTTTAAGAATGGTTGGTTTTAGAAAAAATTATTTTTTTTAATCAAGAATTTCTCATTTTTTTATATTCGTTAATCAACCCGTTGCTGGAAGCATCATGCGATTGTACCGGCTCATCCGTTTGTAATTCCGGCAAAATTTTACCCGCCAGTACTTTGCCCAATTCTACTCCCCACTGATCAAAGCTATAAATATTCCAGATAACACCCTGCACAAAAATTTTATGTTCGTATAAAGCAATCAGTTCGCCTAAAGTGAATGGGGTGATTTGTTTTACCAAAAATGAATTGGTAGGGCGGTTGCCTTCAAACACACGGTAAGGATTATCATTTACAGCACCATTCATAAGCGCTTCTGTTTGTGCAAAAAAATTGCTTAATAAAATTTTATGATGATCACCAACCGGGTTGTGGCTGATGGCAGGTGCAATAAAATCGCAGGGGATCAATTGTGTACCTTGGTGTATCAGCTGATAAAAAGCATGTTGCCCGTTAGTGCCCGGCTCTCCCCAAATAACAGGGCCGGTAGCGTAGGTTACTTTGTCGCCATTTCTGTCAATATATTTACCATTGCTTTCCATATTTCCCTGTTGCAAATAAGCTGCAAATCGGTGCAGGTATTGATCGTAAGGCAGGATAGCTTCGTTGGAAGCGCCAAAGAAATTGGTGTACCAAACACCAATTAATGCCATCAATACAGGTATGTTTTTTTCAAAATCAACTGTTTGTAAATGCTCATCCATTTCATAAGCACCTTTTAATAATGCTTCAAAATTATCGTAGCCAACCGTTAATACAATTGACAAACCGATGGCACTCCACAAACTATATCTTCCGCCAACCCAATCCCAAAACACAAACATATTTTCCTGGGCAATTCCAAACTTTACCACAGCCGTTTCATTGGTGCTTAGCGCTGCAAAATGTTTAGCGATATGTGCTTCGTCTTTTGCTGATTCCAAAAACCAATTCCTTGCAGTGTGTGCATTGGTCATGGTTTCCTGGGTGGTAAATGTTTTGGATGCAATTAAGAAAAGTGTTTCTTCTGCATTTATTTTTTTCAGTGTTTCTGTAATATGTGTTCCATCTACATTGCTTACAAAATAAGTCTGGATGCTCTTTACCCAATATGGTTTCAATGCTTCTGTCACCATCACCGGGCCAAGGTCGCTGCCGCCAATACCAATGTTGACAATATATTTTATTTTTTTTCCGGTGTAGCCTTTCCAGTTTCCATTGTGCAGGTTGGTACAAAAAGTTTTCATTTGCGCCAGCACCGCTTTTACTTCCGGCATTACATCTTTGCCATCATTTAAAACCGGCTTGCCCGAAAAATTTCTTAATGCGGTATGCAGTACGGCCCTGTTTTCTGTAACATTTATTTTTTCACCTGCAAACATTGCTTTGATGGCATCCGCCAACCCACATTCATTGGCCAATTGCAGCAAAAGGGAAATGGTTTTTTCTGTAATGATATTCTTTGAATAGTCGAATACAATGCCTTCTGCATTCAATGAAAATTTATCAAAACGGCCAGCATCAGCTGCAAATAAATCTTTGATAGCAATCATTTTCATTACAGCAAGATGATCCTGCAATAACTGCCATGCAGCAGTTGTGGCGGGGTTAATTTTTGGAAACATATTGGTTGATATAAATTATGAGAATGCGAAGATATTTATAAAATGGAGTTGCATTGTGGGAAATTATTTATTCCGTAAAATACTGATGCTAAATACTCAGTACTTTTTTAATTCCTCACAGTGTAGATTATTATACACAATATATAAAAACCTCAAATCGGGATACTGCTTTTTTCAGCATTTTATGTATTTATTTTGGTGTTTTTAAAGGCATGATTGTTGGCTAAATCTGATGGGTTTAAAAATCACAAATTCAGCCAAAAGAAAACACCCCCTTTAGAATGAAATTTACCGGACAGAAAAATCAACAGAAAGATATTTTTTCAGGCGTGTTTCCGCAGGCAATTGCCAATTTAAAAAAAACAATTTTTACTCCTTTCTTCGGTGCCAGCCTTACCGGTAAATATGGTAATGAAAAATCGCCGTACCGGTCTGAACTTTTTACCGTAGAGCAGATGGAATTGTATGCTCAGAAAATAGCCCGTAAGCACATACTTATTGCCGGCCATCCTTCGGAGCAACTTTTAAAAAGGCTTGCAGAAAATGAAAATATATTATTAGAAGTCCATCAATTATTAACGGAAAATATTAAGCAGAACAACCGGATTGTGCCTGCTGGCGAATGGCTGCTGGATAATTTTTACCTGATAGAAGAACAGATATACACCGGCAAAAAACATTTACCCAAAGGCTACAGCAAAGGATTGCCGCAATTGGCAAAAGGTGCATCAGAAGGGCTTCCGAGGGTGTATGATATTGCAGTGGAAATTATTTCACACAGTGATGGAAGGGTTGACCTGCAAAGCCTGGTTAGTTTTATAAAAGCATATCAAAAGGTTACTACGCTAAAGCTGGGAGAGTTGTGGGCAGTGCCCATCATGCTTCGCCTGGCATTGCTGGAAAATTTACGCAGACTTGGTGCACAGATCGCTTTGGATATTATTGATAAAAACCTGGCAGATTACTGGGCCGATGAAATGACGGAAACTGCAAAGAAAGATCCTAAAAGCCTGGTGCTGGTGATTGCTGATATGGCAAGATCAAACCCGCCAATGGAGAGTGCTTTTGTGGCTGAGTTAACCCGCCGCCTGCTGGATAAAGGTGCTGCATTAACATTGCCGCTTAGCTGGGTGGAACAACGGTTATCTGAAAATGGATTGACTAGCAGCGAACTGGTACACCTCGAAAATCAGAAGCAGGCTGCCGATCAGGTATCCATCAGCAACAGCATCAGCAGCCTCCGGTTTTTAAACACTACTGATTGGCGTGAGTTTGTGGAAGATACCAGTGTAGTGGAGCAGATACTTTCTTCCGGCAGTGATGATGTGTATAAAAAAATGGACTTTCATACAAGAGATGCTTACCGTCATGTGGTGGAAAAAACAGCCAAGAACAGCAGCCTCACTGAAGAAGAAGTGGCCAATATAGTTGTTCAGTTGGCCGGCAGTAATTTATCCGCAGATCAGGCCTTTTCAAGGACTTCACATGTTGGATATTATTTGGTGGGAAAAGGATTTGCAGAGGTTGAAAAAAATATTCAGCCAAAATTGTCGGCAGGTGATTCTTTGAAAAAAATATTTAACAAAGCGCCTGTTTTTTATTATCTCTTTGCTATTGCCCTTGTTACATTTCTTTTAAGCTGGATGTTAGTAAACATAGCCCGTGCTGAAGGGGTACACGGATGGAAAGTCATTGTGCTATTTATTATTTGTATACTTGCAACAAGCCAGTTTTCCATCACCCTCATCAACTGGTTGTCGACATTAGTAGCACGCCCAGGCCTGTTGCCAAGAATGGATTTTTCAAAAGGGATACCTGAGGAAAACCGCAGCATTGTGGTGGTGCCTACGATGCTCACCAATGCGGATGAAGTAGATCATTTGATTGAAGGCCTTGAAGTAAGATTTCTTGCTAACAGGGATGAACGGCTGCATTTTGCATTGCTTACAGATTTTAATGATTCGGCTTTGGAAATGCAACCGGATGATGAAGCATTGCTTGAACTGGCAAAAAATAAGATCATCGATTTAAACAGGCGGTACGGAAGAACAGTGAATGATACTTTCTTTCTTTTTCACCGGCCAAGAAAGTGGAATGAAAGGGAAAAAGTATGGATGGGTTACGAACGCAAACGGGGTAAACTCTCTGCATTAAATGCCTTGCTGAAAAAAAATGAAAAAGAAAATTTTTCACTGATAGTGGGTGATGAAACCATCTTCGCACAAATAAAATATGTTATCACACTGGATACGGATACCCTGCTGCCAAGGGATGCTGCATGGAAAATGATTGGCACCATGGCACATCCGCTCAACCATGCTTTGTATTCAGAAAAGCAACAGCGTGTAGTGGATGGATACACTATCCTGCAGCCAAGGGTATCTAACAGTCAGCCACACACTGAAAGTTCTGTATTTGCCAAAATCAACAGCAATGAACCCGGTACCGATCCTTACACAAGAGCCATTTCAGATGTGTACCAGGACTTGTTTGGCGAAGGCTCATTTATTGGAAAAGGTATTTATGATATCGATGCATTTGAACAATCTTTAAATGGCAGGTTTCCTGATAACCGCATACTGAGTCATGACCTGGTGGAGGGCTGCTATGCCCGTTGCGGATTGGTAAGTGATGTGCAGTTATATGAAGCTTATCCTCAAAATTACAATGCCGATATGAAACGCCGTCACCGCTGGATAAGGGGCGACTGGCAAATTGCAAGATGGTTGTTTCCTCATGTTCCTGCTCCTGAAAAACGATTTAAAAGAAATCCGCTTTCTGCTTTATCACGCTGGAAAATATTTGATAATCTCCGCCGAAGCCTGGTGCCATTGTCGTTTGTATTGTTATTGTTATTCGGCTGGCTGCTATCGGCTGCTGCATGGTTCTGGACATTTACAGTGCTGGGCATTATTACATCTTCTTCTATTATTACTTTTGTTTGGGAGCTATGGCGTAAGCCAACTGATATCTTGTTATTTCAGCACCTGGTTTTTTCTTTAAAGACCGGGATGATTAATTTTATTCATCACCTGCTCAACTTTATTTTTCTGCCTTATGAAGCATTAATATACATTGATGCCATCCTCCTTACCGGGTGGCGGATGTTTATTTCAGGCCGCAAATTATTGGAGTGGAACCCTTCGGTAAATGTTATCAACACTGTACCCAAAACACTTCCTTTGGCTTATTTATCAATGTGGACAGAGCCTGTATTTGCTTTGGGGATACTGTGTTATTTAATGCATTACTCCAGTATTGCATTGATCATTCAAATACCTGTATTGATGATTTGGATGCTGGCGCCTGCATTTGCATGGCTGCTAAGCCATCCCGGAAGACAAAAGAAATATAATATCAGCTATGAACAAACCCTGATGCTTCAAAAACTGTCTAGGAAAATATGGGCTTTCTTTGAAGAATTTGTTACCCGGCAGGATAACTGGCTGCCTCCGGATAATTACCAGGAACATCCTGCAGGTGTGATTGCACACCGGACTTCCCCAACTAATATTGGGTTGGCACTTTTGGCTAATCTTACCGCTCATGATTTTGGATACATCTCATCAGGCTCTTTGATTGAACGTACTGCACACACACTTAACAGCATCAAATTATTAGAAAAATACCGGGGGCATCTTTTTAATTGGTATGATACTATTTCTCTTGTTCCATTATCACCCCGGTATATATCTACTGTTGACAGCGGAAACTTTGTTGGCCATCTCATCACATTAAAGCAGGCTTTATTTTCCCTGCCGGAGGATAAAATATTTTCTCTAAAAGTTTTTGACGGGTTATCTGATACCGCAGCAATATTGCTGGCAACAGTAGAAAAACAAATCGTCATCCGCCAGTTTCAAAAAGAATTGGAAGATATCAAATTGACTGCTCCATCTACCCTGCAGGATGCAAAACGCAGTATGAATAAACTGCAGCTGTCATTTAATAATATCCTGTCAGCGTTTAGTGCTCATGAAGAACAGGATAGTGAAACATTCAGGTGGGTGGAAAAATTAGGGAGCCAGATAAATGAAATCAATAACGACCTTGGCATACTGGCTCCATGGATTCTACTTACTCCACCTTCTGAAGCGTTGAGTGAAATACAGGCATTACTATCGTATATACCTACCCTAACAGAACTCGCTGCTGTGCCGGCAGTATTGTTACCAGGTGTAAGGGTTTATTATTCACCCGGTAATTCTTCTGAAGAAAACGAATGGCTCGATGCTTTTGTAACCGGAATTATAACCGCAGGAAAAAGGGCCAAGGAAAGGATCTTGCTGATAGAAAGCCTTACCCGTTTATGTGTTGAGTTATCAAATGTGGACTATGATTTTTTATATGACAGATCACAGCATCTGTTATCCATTGGTTACAATGCTGATGAACACCGCAGGGATAACAGCTACTACGATCTCCTTGCTTCCGAAGCAAGGCTTAGTACTTTTGTTGCCATTGCCCAGGGTAAATTGCCACAGGAAAGCTGGTTTGCTTTAGGCAGGCAATTAACCAATGTTGGTGCTGCACCCATCCTTGTTTCGTGGAGTGGTTCTATGTTTGAATACTTGATGCCGATGCTGGTAATGCCATCTTACGAAAACACCATCCTCGACCAGACACATAAAGCGGTGGTGGCAAAACAAATTGATTATGGGAAAAAACGTGGAGTGCCGTGGGGCATTTCAGAGTCAGGATATAATATGGTGGATACCAGTTTGAATTACCAGTACCGTGCATTTGGTGTGCCGGGGCTTGGCCTCAAGCGTGGGCTGGGAGAGGATTTGGTGATTTCTCCATATTCAACTGTGATGGCATTGATGGTAATGCCCGAAGAAGCATGTGATAACCTGGAACTTTTATCCAGAGAAGGTTTCGAGGGCGAATATGGTTTTTATGAAGCCATTGATTATACCGCATCCCGTTTACCAAGAGGAAAGACAAATGTAGTCATCCGTTCTTTCATGGCTCATCACCAGGGTATGAGTTTATTATCCTTATCCTACCTGCTGCTTGATCAGCCTATGCAAAAAAGATTTGAGGCAGAAGTACAATTTCAGTCAGCTTTATTGCTGCTGCAGGAACGTATCCCGAGGGTATCTACTTTTTATTCTCCCAGTGTACACACCACCGATAGCAGCACCATGGCCATTGATGTAAATGAAAATCCGATAAGGGTAATCAATACACCACATACGCCTTTGCCTGAAGTACAATTGTTATCCAATGGCAGTTATCATGTAATGATCACCAATGCCGGCGGGGGTTACAGCAGGTGGAAAGATATTGCCGTAACAAGATGGCGGGAAGATGTGACCTGTGATAATTGGGGAACATTTTGTTTTATACGGGATCTCGACAGTAATACTTTTTGGTCCTCTGCACATCAACCCACGCTGCAGGAAGCAGGCTCGTATGAAGCAGTTTTTTCTCAAGGGCGTGCCGAATTCAGGAGGCAGGATAATTCAATAGAAACACATACAGAAATTGTAGTATCGCCGGAAGATGATGTTGAATTAAGACGCATTCATCTTACCAACAGGTCAAGAAAAAAAAGGTATTTAGAAATTACAAGTTATGCAGAAGTGGTACTCACTTCGTCTGCGGCAGATAGTGCACATACTGCTTTCAGCAATCTTTTTGTAGAAACAGAAATCATTGATCAGCGCAATGCCATCGTGTGCAACCGGCGTCCACGTTCGGTGGAAGAACATACGCCTTCCATGTTTCATTTAATGAAAGTGCATAATGCAAAAGTGGAAGCTGTTTCTTATGAAACAGACAGGGCAAAGTTTATCGGACGTGGCAATACCATTCACCAACCTGCAGTCATGCAGGAGGATGCTTTACTTTCTAATACCCAGGGCCCCGTGCTGGATCCGGTGATTGCCATTCAATACAGGATCATTATTGAACCACAGCAAACAGCCATTGTGGATATGGTGATTGGCATTGCCGAAACAAGGCCGGTTTGCAACAGCCTGGTGGAAAAATACCAGGACAAACATTTAACTGACCGTGGTTTTGAATTGTCGTGGACACACAGCCAGGTTGTATTAAGACAGATCAATGCAGTGGAACCCGATGCCCAATTATATGGCAGGCTGGCAGCTTCTGTTATTTATGCCAATCCTTCTTTACGTGCCGATGCCAATGTCATCATGCGAAATCACCGGGGGCAATCAGGTTTGTGGAGTTATTCTATTTCAGGCGATCTGCCCATCGTTTTATTACAAATTGAAGATGGTGCCAATATTGAATTGGTAAAACAAATGATACAGGCTCATGCTTACTGGCGGCTGAAAGGATTGATGGTTGACCTGGTGATTTGGAATGAAGACCATGGTGGCTACAGGCAGACACTTCAAAACCAAATATTGGGTTTGGTGGTTCCAGCTGCCGGTGCTGAAATGAAAGAGCAGCCGGGTGGAATTTTTATCCGGTCGGCAGATCAAATATCCAATGAAGACCGTATTCTTTTTCAAACAGTGGCAAGGATCATTATATCCGATACTTATGGAACACTGGAAGAGCAAATCGGCAGGCGTGATAAAATGAAAACTCCCATTCCTTATTTCAGCCCAAGTAAATTTTATCCTTCTTTACCAATAGCTAATGCAGCAGCAGGTGATCTGCAATTTTTTAATGGCTTCGGTGGATTTTCAAACAATGGAAAAGAATATATTATCGCAACAACTGCATCAAAAGCAACACCAGCACCGTGGATCAATGTATTGGCCAATCCTGGTTTTGGAACAATCATTTCTGAAAGTGGCCAGAGCTATACCTGGATTGAAAATGCACATGAATTTCGGTTAACACCCTGGAACAATGATGCGTTAACAGACCTGGCAGGAGAAGTTTTTTATATCCGGGATGAAGAGAGCGGAAAATTCTGGTCACCATCACCGTTACAAAGTAAAGGCAAATCAACTTACCTCACCCGTCATGGATTTGGCTACAGTATTTTTGAACATATTGAAGATGGCATTCATTCTGAAATGACCATATTTGTTGACCTGGAAGCCCCCGTAAAGTTTATTGTGATTAAACTGCATAACCAGTCCGGAAGATCTCGGCGCTTGTCTGCCACCGGATATATTGAATGGGTATTAGGAGACCTGAGACCAAAATCTCAAATGCATGTGGTAACAGAAATGAGTAGTGAACATTCCGCCATCCTTGCCAGAAATTCTTACAACACAGAATTGCAAAACAAGACGGCTTTTTTTGAAGTGGATAATGCAGTTACTTCATTCACCGCCGACCGAACTGAATTTATCGGCCGCAATGGATTATTGAGCAATCCGGAAGCGATGAACAAAGCAAAGCTGTCAGGAAAATACGGAGCAGGGCTAGATCCCTGTGCAGCCATACAATCAGCATTTGATCTGCCTGATGATGGTGAACAGGAAATTATATTTAAACTCGGTGCAGGAAATGATTTTAGCCACGCCATTGATTTGATCAAACAATTTAAAACAGGTGAGACTGTTTATAAAGCCCTCAGTAACGTACAGGTATACTGGCAAAAAACTTTAGGTGTAATACAGATAACAACACCGGATGCTGCATTGAATATCCTGGCAAACGGATGGCTAAATTACCAGGCACTTGCCTGCAGGATATGGGCCAGGAGTGGCTTCTATCAATCAGGTGGGGCATTTGGTTTCAGGGATCAGTTGCAGGATGTATTGTCATTGCTGCATAATAAGCCAGGTATTGTAAGAGAGCAAATTCTTTTGAATGCATCCAGGCAATTTAAAGAAGGCGATGTGCAGCATTGGTGGCATCCGCCTGTTGGCCGTGGGGTACGTACTACCTGCTCGGATGATTATTTGTGGCTGCCATTTGTTACCGCAAGGTATGTGCTTCATACCGGTGATACAGAATTGCTGAATGAAAAAATTAATTTCCTGGAGGGACGCTTGCTGAATGTAGGAGAAGAGTCTTCTTACGATCTGCCTGTTCCATCCGACCAATTTGCCAACCTGTATAACCATTGCATCAAAGCAATAGAACATGGACTGAAGTTTGGTGAACATGGTTTGCCATTAATGGGCTCTGGCGATTGGAATGATGGTATGGATAAAGTAGGCGAGCATGGTAAGGGCGAGAGTGTGTGGCTGGCATTTTTTCTGTATGATGTATTGATGCGTTTTAGCGAAGTGGCTTTATTAAAAGGAGATGCCGCATTTAATAAAAAATGTATTGAACAGGCAAAACTGTTACAAAAAAATATTGAAGAAAATGCCTGGGATGGCGAGTGGTACCGGCGTGCTTATTTTGATGACGGCACACCGTTGGGTGCTGATAGCAATGATGAATGTAAAATTGATTCCATTGCCCAAAGCTGGAGTGTATTATCAAAAGCCGGTGACCGGCAAAGGGTGAATACCGCCATGCAATCGGCAGGCAAGTACCTCATAAAAAAAGATGCCGGCATTATCCAGTTGTTCGATCCGCCTTTTGATAAATCGGCATTGAACCCGGGTTACATAAAAGGTTATGTGCCGGGTGTTCGTGAAAACGGCGGACAATATACCCATGCAGCTATCTGGCTGGTGATGGCTTATGCCGCTTTAAAAGATAGGCAGCAAACATGGCAGCTGTTGCAGATGATCAATCCCATTAACCTAGGCAAGGATGCCGCTTCCATTGCCACTTACAAAGTGGAGCCTTATGTAATGGCGGCTGATGTGTATGCAGTAAGTACCCATAAGGGCCGTGGCGGATGGACCTGGTACACCGGCTCTGCAGGATGGATGTATCAGCTCATTATTGAATCGTTTATGGGAATAAAAAGAACCGGTAATGAATTGAGTTTTGATCCCTGCATACCGGATGAATGGAATGAGTATAAAATGAGTTATCAATTTATGGATACTACTTACCAGATAATTTTTACAAAAGATAATTATTTAAAAGGGATGAAAGTATTGGTGAATAATGTAGCGCAGGAAAGTAAAACTGTCATCTTGGTTAATGATTCAGGGGAGCATTTTGTAAAAGTAGTGTTGGGAAATTTTTAAGAATAACAGGAATTTGAAAATTTAAAAGTTGTAATATTTATGCTGAAAAATTTTATTATTTACTCTTTGCAGTTACTGCAATGATAACGGCAAAATTTCCGTCAGTTTGTATCCAGCATTATTATCGTTTTCTTTTTCCGGTAACAAAAAAATCCTCCAGTAAGCTTGGAGGATTTTGTATAAATTATTAAACTGAATTAATCTGCACTGTCAACTCTTCCAATCTTTCTTCCAAAAACTACTAAATGAATAACAGCGAATGCCAATGAAATATACAACAGGGTTCTGTCAGTTTCAAACCCAACTGTGTATTGATGCAGGAAACCCACTACAATCAATAACAGGCAAAGTGCCAGGCTTGTGTAACGGGCTATCCGCATACCTTTTCTGTTATCGGTACCATTACCCAAATGGCTGTGCTTAGCTCCATACACCAGGTAAATGTCCATACCAATCAGCATCCAAACTAATAAACGAATCCAGGTATCCATCGGAAGGAATACCATCATAAACAAACAAACGAAGATCCCTAAAATTGGAACTAAAGGAACCAATGGTGTTTTAAATGCTCTTGGCAATTCAGGCATTTTTTTACGCATCACCCAAACACCAATACATACTAATATAAATGCAAAAAGTGTTCCAATACTTGTCATTTCACCAACAACACGGGCCGGAACAAAAGCTGCAAAAAGACTTACAAAAACCATGAACAGTAAATTACTTTTTGCCGGCGTTTGTGTTGTAGGATTAACTGCAGAAAATATTTTAGGTATCAAACCATCTTTACTCATACTAAAAAATACCCTGCTTTGTCCCATCAGCATTACCAATATTACAGAAGCATAACCTGCAAGAATGGCTACCAGGATGGCACGGTTCAACCAAGGATAATCCGGGTGTATCACTCCTGCAGCATCTGCTGTACCCATGTGGTCAATTGCTATGGCAACCGGGGCAATACCATCTTTACCGGCAAAAGTTGTGTAACTGGTAACACCAGTCATTACGTGGGCAAACAAAATATATAATACTGTACAAATAGCAAGCGATCCTAAAATTCCCCAGGGCATATCCCGTTTAGGATTTTTTGCTTCCTGTGCTGCAGTACTCACCGCATCAAATCCGATGTAGGCAAAAAATACAATTGCTGCAGCCCTGATGATACCGCTAAATCCGAAGTTGCCAAATTTTCCATCGTTATCAGGAATGTAAGGATTGTAATTACTCATATTAATATATTTCCATCCTAAGAAAATGAAAACAAGTACCACTGTGATTTTTAATCCTACTATAACAGCATTAACAGATGCACTCTCTTTGGTTCCTTTCATTAATAAAAGGCTCATTAAAACAATTATAAAAACTGCCGGCAGATTTATTATGCCTCCATCCCAGGGGCCAACAGTAAGGCTTTCGGGAAGATGAATATTGAACCCAGCTAAAAATTTTACAAGATAACGGCTCCAGCTAATGCCTACTGTTGCTGCACCTACAGCATATTCCAACACCAGGTCCCAGCCAATAATCCAGGCAATAAATTCACCCATCGTTGCATAAGAATAAGTGTAAGCACTGCCTGCCACCGGAATCATGGAAGCAAATTCTGCATAACACAATCCGGCAAACAAACAGCCAAATGCAGCTACTATAAATGAAATGGTAATGGCAGGACCTGCATGATTAGCAGCGGCCATACCGGTAATAGAAAACAAGCCGGCACCAATGATGGCTCCGATTCCCAATGCAATTAAACCGCCGGCACCCAATGTTCTTTTTAATGTATGGCTGCCCGTTTCCTGGGCTTCATTCATCAATGCTTCCATTGGTTTTTTCACAAATAAACTCATAGTATATGTTGGTTTTGATAAATTAATGATTTGGAAAAATAAGGAATAAATTTTAATAACCCAATCAGTATCGTTTTTTTGTGGAGCAGCGGTTGATAACAACTATTAAATATTATATTGCAAAACTAATTGCTCATTATGCACCATGCTCCTCAAAAGCGAAGTAAACTTACACTCTATATTGGTATTGCATTGCTGCTGGGTATTGTTGCCGGGTTTATCCTCAATAAAAATTATGTAGGTGCAGAGAATACTAAAATTGCCAACGCAGAAACACAGGCCAATGATTTGCTGGGGCAAATGAAGCGGTATGAAAAAGTAAAAGACAGTGCTGCATATAACAGTCTGCTGGCAAAGCAAAAAAGTATCAGCGAACAAAAAAAAAATACTGAACAAAATTTGCTGAACACTGAAGATGGAACCAACGCATTTACTAGCATCAAATTTTTATCTGATTCGCTAAAGACAATTAACAGCCAACTGGCTGCACAAATAGATACCGCCTCTACAGCATATAAAAGTTTGCAAAAACAAAAAGACCTGGTATCTCTACAAAAAAATGACAGCCTGAAAGCCCGTGATAAAAAGCTGGATTGGTTAACTATCCTGGCAGATATTTTTTTACGGTTGATAAAAATGATTGTGGCACCATTGGTATTTACAACATTGGTAGTGGGCGTTGCAAAACTGGGAGATATTAAAGCTGTGGGAAGGATTGGCGGAAAAACTTTGTTGTGGTTTCTCAGCGCTTCTTTACTGAGTTTATTGCTGGGAATGATTTTGGTAAACCTTTTTGAGCCGGGTACTTCCATGCACTTAATACTTCCTGATAACAATGTCAATACAGGCATTGATAAAGCAGCGCTTACCATCAAAGATTTTTTCTATCATGTTTTTCCGGCGAGTGTGGTTGATGCGATGGCGAAGAATGAAATATTGCAGATAGTAGTTTTTGCCTTGTTCTTTGGTGTGGCAGCTGCGGCACTGGGAGATATTGCAAAGCCTGTTGTGAAAGCATTGGATGCAACAGCGCATGTGATTTTAAAAATTACCGGCTATGTAATGCACTTTGCGCCGGTAGCGGTTTTTGGTGCTATGAGTGCCATCATTGCAAAGCAGGGCATTGGCATTTTAAAAACCTATTCCATTTTTATTGGTGAGTTTTATTTTGGGCTGGCCATACTTTGGCTCACTTTAATTTTAATTGGTTCGCTGTTTATAAAGAAACGGGTGTTTACTTTAATCAAACGCATGAGAGAACCAATATTACTGGCTTTCAGTACCGCCAGCAGTGAAGCCGCTTTTCCAAAAACAATGCTGGAACTGGAACGTTTTGGCTGCAGGGATAAGATTGTAAGTTTTGTATTGCCGCTTGGTTATTCTTTTAATTTGGATGGCAGCATGATGTACATGACATTTGCTTCTTTATTCATAGCACAGAGTTATGGTATGCACATTCCTTTACCAACGCAGTTAACCATGCTGCTGGTGCTGATGCTTACCAGTAAAGGGATTGCTGGTGTGCCGAGGGCTTCGCTGGTAGTGATAGCCGGTACATTGGCCACTTTCAATATACCGGAAGCAGGTATAGCTTTGTTGTTAGGAATAGATCCTTTATTAGACATGGGCAGAAGTGCTACCAATGTAGTGGGCAACAGCATTGCCACTGCGGTGGTAAGTAAGTGGGAAGGTGAGTTGAAAGAAGGATAGGTTAATTTAAAATCATTTAATCATTAGTATGATAAAGAAAATATTTTTGCTTTGTTTGTTTTTGTGTGGACTGATTAATTTTTGTTTTTCACAAACCGATTCTCTAAGGCTCACTATTCAAAATCAGTATGAAGCTTCTGTTGATGAGGCTATCATCATAGTAGTAAGCAGTGGAAATAAATTTATTACAGACAAGGATGGGTACCTGGCTATCTGGGCTTCTAAAAATGATGCAATCAGAATTGAACATCAGGGTTATGATTCTGCAGCCATTTCACTACAAAAAATTACCAAAGAAAATGTACTGAAAGTAAAAAAGAATTTCAGCTGGAAAGATTTATTGACACCAATGTTTTACATTATCAATGGCGGGCTGTGGCTGATACTGTTTATCATCTTTGCTGAAACGGGTTTGTTTGCCGGTTTCTTTTTACCTGGCGACAGTTTGCTTTTTGTTGCAGGCATTTACAACAGGGAATTGGTGGGAACGATTTTTCCTTTTATTGAAAATGATTATGCACAGCTAACGGTTTTGTGGTTGTTGATTTCTGTTGCCGGTATCATCGGCAATACCGCCGGGTTTTGGTTTGGGAGAAAAGTTGGGCCTGCCATGTATTCATGGAAAGACAACTTGTTGTTCAAACAAAAATATTTGCAGCAGGCACATGAGTTTTATGAGAAGCATGGTGGTGGCGCCATCGTCTTTGCAAGGTTCCTGCCCATTATCCGAACCTTTGCACCCATTGTGGCCGGTATTGTAGATATGGATAAAAAGAAATTTAGTTTTTATAATATTGTTGGATGCTTTGCCTGGGTGCTGAGTATGCTGGTGGCCGGTCATTTTTTACAAAAATGGATTTTGTCGCAATTTCATTTTGATTTAAAACGGCACCTCGAAGTAATTGTGATTGGCATTGTACTCATCACTACCGCACCCGTTATCATCCAATTATTTTTTGGTAAGAAAAAAAATAATACCAATCCCACAACAATTGCATGACCAAACAATCCACTTCCATTTTCAACATCACAGTATTAGTAGCAGCATTGGGCTATTTTGTTGACATCTACGATTTGTTATTATTCGGTATTGTAAGGGTCAACAGCTTAAAGGAACTTGGCCTGGATGATGCCATGGTAAAATCATCAGGTGAATTTATTATCAGTGTGCAAATGGCAGGCTTGCTGATTGGCGGTATTATATGGGGAATAATGGGTGATAAAAAAGGAAGGCTGAGTGTACTGTTTGGCTCCATCGTTTTGTATTCCGTAGCTAATATTTTTAATGGATTTGTACAAACTACCAATCAATATGCACTGGTAAGATTCATTGCTGGCGTGGGTTTAGCAGGGGAGCTTGGAGCTGGAATTACTTTAGTATCAGAATTGGTTAGTAAAGAAAAAAGAGGTCTCAGCACTTCTTTGGTTGCAGGGATAGGATTGACTGGCGCTGTGGTAGCTTTTTTTATTTCACAAAATTATCATTGGCGTACCTGTTATTTTATAGGTGGGGGATTAGGCTTTTGTTTGTTGCTGTTGCGGATATCTGTTTTTGAAAGCGGGATGTTTAACCAGGTAAAAAAACAAAATATTGTAAGAGGTGATTTCAGTATGTTTTTTACCAACCGTACCCGGTTTAAAAAATATATGCTGGCAATTTTAATTGGGTTGCCTACCTGGTATGTAATTGGTATTCTCATTACTTTTTCCAATGATTTTGGAAAAGCGTTTGGGTTTACTGAAAAAGTATTGCCCGGCAAATCTACCATGTTTGCTTATGCCGCTATCTCCGTTGCTGATCTGTTGGTTGGATTTGTAAGCCAGTGGTTAAAAAGCCGGAAAAAAGCATTGTACCTGTTTTATGTTTTTACGATGATTGCTGTTATCTTTTTCTTTAACCAGTACAATGGTACTCCTGCAGGTATGTATGTGATATGTGCTGCATTGGGCTTTGGTACTGGCTTCTGGGCCATCTTTGTTACAATGGCCGCAGAACAGTTTGGTACTAATCTGAGAGCAACTGCCGCTACTACAGTACCCAATATGGTGAGAGGTTCTTTACCATTAATGATCTTACTTTTTAAAGGATTGCAATCAGCAACAGGTAATTATATTACTGCTGCCTGGGTTACAGGTGTAATCATCATGTCCATCAGCATAGTTGCAGTTTGGTTTACCGAAGAAACTTTTGGCAAAGATTTGAATTATACAGAATCGTAGCAGCCTGTTAATTTATTGATAATCCCCGGTAATAATTTTGAGCAAATCATTTTTTTAAATTTGTTTTATAAAATGATATACAAACAATTTGCAGCAGCTCTTATTTGTTCGGTGATTGCACTTGCTGCATCTGCTCAAACAATCGAAACAAATATTACGTACACCAACAGTATCTCTGGTGCTGACAGCCGGTTTATTGTATATGCGGCAAAGCAAAATTTAGCCATCACAAATTTTGAAGGGAAACCGGATACAAACAATGATGCAGTGGCCATCACTTCATCCGGATTTTTATTTAAGGCAGGTTTCAGAAATAAAAATGGCAAAGCTATTCTTAACATACTGGTGGATTGCAGTTTCGACAAGCAGTTATCCTGGATAAAAGACAAAGGAAAGAATGAGTATATTCTCAATCATGAGCAGCATCATTTTGACATCAGTTATATCAGCACATTGTTATTTATCAAGAAATTAAAACAGGCCACTCTTACCGTTGATAATTACAAAGAACAGTTGCAAACGATTTATAACAGTGCTATAAACGACATGGAGCAGTTGCAAAGTAAATACGATACCGAAACAGGTAACGGCTTGCTAAAAGACAAGCAGGAAATGTGGAACAACAAAATCAATCAACAGCTTGCCTCGTTGATCAGCGAATGACAGTTAAATTTTTCATTTACTTTTTTTCGTTGTTAAAAAGGTTTCAAAATCTTTCAGGTTGAAGCTGCTCAGGTTTTGTTTTTTCGTTACCATCGCTTTTTGTGCAGACAGCACACCATACTCAATATCATCAAACCCTTCTGTAGTATGTGCATCCGGGTCAATAGAGATTAATACATTTTTTTCAAGGGCGTATTCAATATGCCGCCAGTCAATATCAAGCCTGCTGGGATGTGCATTCAATTCTATCACTACATTGTGGGCAGCACAGGCATCAATAATTTTTTTATGATCCACAGGGTAGCCCTTCCGGCTCAGCAGCAGCCTCCCTGTCATGTGCCCCAGTATTGTGGTGTATGGATTTTGAATGGCATTCATCAAACGCATCATGGCTTTTTCTTCTGTCATTTTCAAATTAGAATGTACTGAAGCAATTACCAGGTCGAAGGTGGAAAGCACCGCATCGCTGTAATCAAGGTTACCATCATTTAAAATATCACTTTCAATACTTTTGAAAATTCTAAAAGGAGCCAGCTTACTATTTAACTCATCTACATAATAATGCTGTTCTTTAATTCTTTCCTCATTTAAGCCTTTAGCATAAAAAGCGCTTTTGCTGTGATCGCTTATCACCAGGTATTCAAACCCTTTTATGATGGCCGCCTTTGCCATCTCTTCAATAGTATTGCTGCCGTCGCTCCAGTCGCTGTGGCTGTGTATGATGCCTTTAATATCTGAGGGCTGAATTACTTCAGGTAATGCAGCTTCTTTAGCCTTCATTATTACCTCTGCAGTTTCTCTTAAAAATTCAGGAATAAAATTTATTTGTGCTGCAGTAAATATTGCTTTTTCAGTTTTGCAATTATGATAATACACTGTTGGAAAAGCATTGATAAATTCAGTTGAACATCCTTTTACAAATACTTCTTTTATAAAATCTTTTTCATCACAACTGTGCAGCCTGATCTTTGGGCCAAGGGAAGCTTTGTATAAAATATTGGTTTCATTTTTTTCTATCAATTCAAAATCTTCTGTTGCAGATAATTTATTTTCTACATCATTAATATCATTATCAATTACAATTTCTAATTCATCAATAATCTCCAAATGCCTTTTATATGCCCCCGTAAATTCAATTTTATTTGTGGAAAAGATTTTTTCAAAAAAGTTTTTTAAAGGGGCTGCAATCACCTCCATTTGGGCAAAAAGAAAACTTCCTTTACTTTTTAAATAAAATTCAATGGTCTCAATTACGTTCGTTTGAGTCTTTTCTCCGAAGCCTTTATACAATTTTAAACGGTTTTCTTTACAGGCATATAATAATTCTCCCACCGTTTCTATTTCCATTTCTTTCCAAATGGTAGCAATTTTTTTAGGCCCAATTCCTTTTATATTCAGCATTTCTAAAATGCCTTCTGGAGTTTTTTCAATGAGGTCATTTAAAATTTTCAGCTCGCCTGTTTCTAATAATTCTATTACCTTTTTTCCGGTTGATTCGCCAATTCCTTTTATGAAAAATAATTTTTCTCTTGGAGTTTCACTTAACTGCATGGGCAGTTTATCAATGGTAAATGCTGCGGAAGAATAAGACTTGGCTTTAAAACTATTCTCTCCATGTATGTCCGTCAATTTGGCTAAGAGTGAGAAGCAGTCTGCTATCTGTGAGTTGTCCATAAATTACTTTTGATAAAATCCGGGAATAGAATGAAGTATTGAATTGTAAAGATACTATTTGGGCGATGGATTTTTTTATTGCCTGCTGCAACTTTCAATAATGAAATGGGTGGAGGGATTGTAAAACAAAAAGTCCCGGCAACTTGCCAGGACTTTCTTATTAGTTTTTGCTTTTGAAAAATTACTTTTTCTTTGCAGCAGCTTTTTAGGAGCGGCTTTTTTTGCAGCTTTTTTAGGAGCAGCTTTTTTTGCAGCAGCTTTTTTAGGAGCAGCTTTTTTTGCTGGAGCAGCTTTTTTAGGAGCAGCTTTTTTTGCAGCTTTTTTTGCAGTTGCCATGTTTTTAAAATTTAATGGTTAGTAAATAATACCTTAAAAATAAAAACATTTTTTAATCTGCCAAAAAAAACTTTTTATTTATGCAGATACTTCAACAGCATTTACAGAAATAGTACTCTTATCTCCTTTGCCTTTTCTAAATTCTACCACACCATCTGTTAATGCAAAAATGGTAAAGTCTTTTCCAAGACCAACATTTTTTCCAGGATGATAAACCGTCCCACGCTGACGAACAATAATGTTACCAGCAATTGCAGATTGACCGCCGTAAATTTTTACACCTAATCTTTTGCTTTGTGAATCCCGGCCGTTTTTTACCGAGCCTTCACCGTTTTTATGTGCCATGTTATTTTAATTTATTCTTTTATTAGTTTATGGATTCAACCATTATTGTTGTCTAAAAAATTAAGAGATAAAAAGAAAACTTTTCACCTTAATAATAATTTAAATCAGTAACCCAATTAAGCAATTTCAGTTACCTGAATTTTTGTGTAGTGGGTACGGTGACCATGCTTTTTGCGAAAGCCTTTTCTTCTTTTCATTTTAAAGGCAATTACTTTGTCGCCTTGCACCAGCTCACTAAGTATTTGCGCTTTTACTACAGCTTTTACAGCTGTGCCAATGGCGATGGTTCCGGCGTTGTCAGTCATCAGAACTTCTGCGAATTCAACATTGTCACCACTTTTGCCTTCAATACGGGGTACATACAGGCTGTCACCTGCTTTTACTTTAAATTGCTGTCCCGCTATTTTTACTACTGCTAACATATATACCAATTTTAGGACGGCGAAGGTAAAGTATTTCTCTTAAAATTGTATAATTTTTTAAAGGCTTTTTCAGCATAGCCCGGCAATAACTGCTTTTCTACTGGTTTTTTACCGGCTATGCCGGGGCAATTGGATGAATTTCAAAGTTTTCTGGCAACAAAAGGAAAGGTATTATATTCGCCATTCGTTATGAAAAAATTGCTTTTCCCCTTTCAGGCGGCATTTTCAGTGTATGGTTTTCTCCTTTTTACAGCCATACTCTTAGTTGCATTCCCCTTTGTGGTGGCAGCGTCTTTTTTTGGTAAAATAAACGGCGGCAATTTTATTTACAAACTATGCCAGCTTTGGGCCGATATCATTATGCCTTTATGGGGCATCCGGCATATTAATATATATGAAGCACCGCATGACGCCAAAAGGCAGTATGTTTTTGTATTCAACCATATCTCTTTTATAGATATACCGATTATTCTGAAAGCGATCCGGAAACAGCATTTTCGTATTTTGGGAAAAGCAGAGTTGGCGAAAGTACCATTGTTTGGTTTTATCTACCGGCAAACGGTGGTAATGGTGGACAGAAGCAGTGCAGAAAAAAGAGCCAGGAGTGTGAAGCAATTAAAGTCTGTTATTAATAAAGGTATATCGGTGGTGATTGCTCCCGAGGGTACTTTCAACATGACAGGTAAACCATTAAAAGAATTTTATGATGGTGCTTTCAGAGTGGCTATTGAAACACAGACATCAGTAAAACCAATCTTATTTTTAGATGCTTACGACCGGCTTAGTTATAAAAGTATTTTTTCCCTTTTACCAGGAAGATCAAGGGCAGTGTACCTGGAAGAAATAAGTGTGGAAGGATTAACAATAAAAGATGTGCCAATGCTGAGGGATAGGGTTTACAAAATGATGGAAGAAAAACTTATTCAGTATAAGGCAAGCTGGATAAAGCCCCCATCCCCTAAAGGGGAATTTTGAAAAGCCTGCAATAAAAAAATGTATATTTATTAGTAATGAATGATTACAGTAAGATGCCATTTCAAAACCCTCATTTCAAAGCTGAATCTCAGATGCTGTTCTCCCCTTTAGGGGATGGGGGTTACGCAGAAGTTATCCTGCCATTGGCTTTGCCTAAAACTTACACTTATGCTGTACCGGAAAGTTTTGCCGGCAAAATAAAAATCGGCTGCAGGGTGGAAGTGGTGCTTGGCAAAAACAAACGCTACGCAGGCATTGTAAAATCAATCAGTAAAGAGGCACCGCCTTATGAAACCAAGCCAATCTTAAATGTGCTGGATGATGAACCGGTATTGTATCCACAGCAATTGAAATTGTGGAATTGGATGAGCAGCTACTATATGTGCAGCGAAGGAGAAGTGATGGCGGCTGCATTGCCGGCGCATTTTAAATTAAGCAGCGAAACAATTGTGTTGTTTAATGAAGATTACGGCGATGATTTTACTGATTTGAATAATGATGAATACCTGTTGGCAGAAGCCCTGCAAATAAAAACGCAATTGAGTTTAAGTGAAGTGCAGCAAATATTGGATATCACCCAAGTGTACCCGGTAATAAAAAACCTGATTGAAAAAAAAGTTTGTATTGTATGGGAGGCATTGAGCGAACGCTATAAAAGCAAGAAAGAAAATTTTATTCTGCTCAATCCAGTTTATGACAACGAAGATGCGTTGAGTGACTTAATGAACAACTGGACCAAAGCGCCAAGGCAAATGGAATTGTTGCTAAGTTACCTGCATTTAATAAAAACGGAAGGTGAAGTGACCCAAACACAGCTCTTGAAAAAATCCGGTGCCACTGCCGCACAATTGAAAGGGCTTAGCGATAAAAATATTTTGCTGATAGAAAAGCGGAGTGTGGACAGGATCAAGGCAATGCCGAAATCCATGGAAACAAATTTTGATCTCAGCATGGTACAGCAAAAAGCATTGAGCCAGTTGGAGCAAAGTTTTACCACAAAAAATATTTGTTTGCTGCATGGCGTTACCAGCAGCGGCAAAACACAGTTATACATCAAACTGATTGAAGCATATTATAATAAAGGAAAACAGGTATTGTACCTGCTTCCCGAAATTGCACTCACTGCTCAAATGATCCGGCGGCTGCAATTACATTTTGGCGGCAATATTGCAATTTATCATTCTAAATTTAATAACAACGAAAGGGTAGAGCTGTGGAATAAAATTAAGACCGGCGAAATAAGAATTGTGTTGGGCGCAAGGAGTGCCTTGTTCCTGCCGTTTAAAGATTTGGGGCTGATAGTGGTGGATGAAGAACATGACAGTTCCTTCAAGCAGCAGGATCCGGCACCACGTTACAATGCAAGAGATGCGGCTGTTTATTATGCTTCGCTCTTTGATGCAAAAGTATTACTGGGAAGCGCCACGCCTTCGGTGGAAACTTATTTTAATACACAAAAAGATAAGTATGGTTTGGTAGAACTGAATGAAAGGTTTGGCGGTATTTTATTGCCCGAAATAGAAATGATAGATACCAGGAAAGTGGTGCAAAAAGGAAAAGTAATATTGTCGCCACAACTGAAAGAAGCTGTAGAAAAAACAGTAGCGAATGGAAGACAGGTAATCCTTTTTCAAAACAGGCGGGGTTATTCGCCTTACTTAATTTGCGGCACCTGCGGTTATTTGCCGCAATGCAAAAACTGTGATGTTACTTTAACGCTGCATAAATATTCTAACAAACTGCATTGCCATTATTGCGGCACTACCTATCCAAAAATAGTGGAGTGCCCGGCCTGCGGAACTGTGAGCTGGATAGAGAAAAATTTTGGTACTGAAAAAATAGAAGAAATGCTGGAGACAGAGTTTCCGAATTTACGGGTTGCCAGGATGGATGTAGATTCTGTAAAAGGTAAGACTGCACACGACAGCCTGATAAAATTATTTGAACAGCAGCGGATAGATGTGCTGGTGGGTACACAAATGCTGGTGAAAGGATTGGATTTTGAAAAGGTAAGCCTGGTGGGTATCTTAGATGCTGATGGCTTGTTGAGCTTTGCCCATTTCAGGGTGAACGAAAGGGCTTTTCAATTGATGGAGCAGGTGAGTGGCCGGGCAGGAAGAAAAGATGAACGTGGAAAAGTATTGATACAAACCACACAGGTAAATCACCCCATACTGCAGTTTGTACAGCAGCATGATTACAAAAAAATGTACGAATACGAATTGGAAAACAGGCGGCAGTTTTTTTATCCACCTTTCAGCAGGATCATTCAAATTACGTTGAAGCATAAGGTAAAAGAAGTGGTAGATGACATTGCAGAAAAATTGGGTGCTGCTTTGCAAAAAGACCTGCACAATTTTGTAGTAGGCCCGGCAGCGCCGGTGGTAAGCCGTATCCGAAACCAATACCTGATGGAACTGCTGATAAAACTGCCGCTGGATATGAAACAGATACAACGGTACAAACAGGTAATACGCAACCACTTTAATTTATTACTTGCAGAAAAACGGTTTAAGGGAGTGGTGATGATTGCAGATGTGGATGCTCAGTAAAGTGATGAGTGATGAGTTGGGAGGCAATTAAATAATTAAAAGCTTTTATAATAATGCAGATACAGGAAAACATATCGCTTAAAAAATATAACACTTTCGGCATTGATATAAATGCTGCATTTTTTGCGTCATTTAAAAACATTGATGAAGCAATTGAACTGCTTGAACAAAATCACTCATCACTCATCACTCATCACTCATTACTCATTCTCGGCGGCGGCAGTAATATTTTATTCACCGGCAATTTTAACGGGCTGGTTTTAAAAAATGAAATCGGCGGTATTGAAAAAGTAAAAGAAGATGAAATGTATGTTTATATCAAGGCTGGCGCCGGGGTTAACTGGCACCAATTGGTACTGCACTGCTTACAAAATAATTGGGCAGGCGTAGAAAATTTATCACTCATACCCGGCAATGTGGGGGCTTCTCCTATGCAGAATATTGGCGCTTATAGTGTGGAAATAAAAGATGTGTTTTATGAGCTGGAAGCATTGCATCTGAAAGATAAAAATATTGTTCAATTCAATTTGAATGATTGTGCATTTGGCTACAGGGAAAGTGTGTTTAAAAGAAAATATAAAAACCAGTTTATCATTACCAGTGTTACTTACCGGCTGAACAAGAAACCTGTTTTTAATACATCTTACGGCGCCATAGAACAGGAGTTGGATAAGATGAATATAAAAAAAATAAGCATTCAGGCTGTTTCACAAGCTGTCATTAATATCCGCAGCAGTAAATTGCCTAACCCTGAAGAAATTGGCAATGCAGGAAGTTTTTTTAAAAATCCTGAAGTAGATAAAACCTTGTTTGAAAAATTGAAATCAACCGATGAAAAAATCGTTGGCTATCCATTAGAAAATGGAAAAGTAAAATTAGCTGCAGGCTGGCTGATAGAGCAATGTGGCTGGAAAGGTTACCGCAAAGGCGATGCCGGTTGCCACAGCAAACAGGCGTTGGTATTGGTAAATTATGGCAATGCTGCAGGTGAAGAAATATATTCACTGAGTGGTGAGATAATACAATCGGTGAAAGAAAAATTTGGGGTGGAATTGGAAAGGGAAGTGAATATAATTTAAGCATTAAACAGGCCCGTTTTATTGCAGATAGAGAAATATTTTCTCCTGTCAAATTAATTACCCCAAAAAAAACTCCATGATGATAGACCTGTATAAACAAGTACATCATCATGGAGCACCATATAAATTCAACAATAAATAATTTTAACGGTAACGGTCATTGGGTTTATTAAAACCACCAGGCCTGTCGAAGCCACCGGGTCTGCTGTTTCCACCGGGTCTGCCGCCAGCACTGGGAGGGCCGCTTCTTTCCTCTGCTTCTTTTACTACCAAAGGTTTTTTGCCGAGGGAAATATCATTTAATCCTTCAATCGCATCTCTTGCTTCTGAAGTCACCATCATTTCTACAAAACCAAATCCTTTACTCTTTCCGGTTTCTTTATCCATCGCCACTTTGGCGGAAGTTACGGTGCCAAATTTTTCAAATATCTCTTCCAGCTCTGCATCATCAAGATCATAGGGTAAACCGGCTACAAAAATTTTCATTTCAATTAGTTTTTGTAAATGTACGGAACTATTTTTCTTTCGGTACGGATGATGCCTAAAAAAATATACTATTTATTTAATGGTTTAAAAAAATGCTCAACAAGTAATTTTTTTTATTCCCCTTTTATCTTTTACCTTTTAGCAAATTTTTTTTATGAGAAAAATAATCCTTTTCTTTTTACTTCTTACTTCACAGTTAGTAAAGGCTCAAAACTCATCCCTCCGAAATAAAATCAATACTGCTGCTGATAAAATTCAGCAAAAAGTAATTGACTGGCGCCGGGATATACATGAACACCCGGAACTCGGCAACCATGAAACAAGGACAGCAGCACTCATTGCAAAAGAACTGCAGGCTCTTGGAATAGAAGTAACAACAGGTGTGGCACACACCGGCGTTGTAGGAATTTTAAAAGGAGGTAAACCCGGTCCTGTCGTGGCTTTACGGGCAGATATGGATGGACTGCCGGTAATAGAAAGGGTGCCGTTAGCGTTTGCATCTAAAGTAAAATCTACTTACAATGGCAAAGAAGTAGGGGTGATGCATGCCTGTGGCCACGACAGCCATGTAGCTATTTTATTAGGGGTAGCCACCGTTTTAAGCGGTATGAAAAATGACCTGAAAGGCACAGTAAAATTTATTTTTCAACCTGCAGAAGAAGGTGTGCCGAATGGAGAAGAAGGCGGTGCAGAACTGATGGTGAAAGAAGGCGTGATGGAAAATCCAAAAGTGGATGTGATATTCGGTTTACATATCAGTTCACAAACAGAAGTGGGTACCATTACCTACCGGCCGGGGGGAATCTATGCAGGAGCAAATGATTTTAAAATTACCGTCAAAGGAAAGTCGGCTCATGGCGCTTATCCCTGGTCATCTGTCGATCCCATTGTTGTAGCTGCACAAATCATCAACAGCCTGCAAACTATCGTAAGCCGTAATTTAAACGTTACAGAAAATGCCGGTGTGGTTACGGTTGGTGTTATCAATGGCGGCGTTCGTAATAATATCATTCCTGAGCAGGTGGAGATGCTGGGTACCGTACGTACCCTCAGTAATGCTGATGAAAAAATGATGGTGGAAAGAGTAAAACAGGTGGTCATTAAAACAGCTGAGGCAGCAGGTGCAACCGCTGAAGTATTGATACCTTACAGTACCCATTACCCCATTACTTACAACGATCCTGCATTGACAGCAAAAATGCTTGCATCCCTGCAAAATACTACAGGTGCAGGTAATGTGATACTGGCACCAGCTCATACCGGGGCAGAAGATTTTTCATTTTACCAGCAAAAAGTACCCGGCCTTTTTTTTAATCTTGGCGGTATGCCCAAAGGTGGAGATCCTTTAAAAGCCCCCAGCCATCACACACCAGATTTTTATATTGATGAAAGTGGTTTTATTTTAGGGGTAAAGGCCATGGCCAATTTGGTGGTGGATTATATGGAGATGAAAGGAAAGAAATAAATGTGCAGGAAACAGGAATCAATAAAAACCTGTAATAATTTTCATTGTTGTTAACTTAATAATTTTGTGATTCTCTTTTATAAAAAAAAGCACAATGAATTATAATTTTAATTCATTGTGCTTTTTTATTAATCCTAAATTAACTTCTTAAACTCTTTTACTGGTTCACCTTCAACTGCCCACCCGTAGCCACTGTAACTGTTGCCGACGGGCTTATAATAATGCTTTTGCAATTCGCTATCACTGCATTTGCCACTACAGGATTAAAGGGCCTGTTAGCAGGTATCACCACATTATTAGTGGCGGTAGGTACAATGCCGGATGACCAGTTGGCTCCGTTGTTCCAGGCAGTACTTACATTGCCCACCCACTGGTAAGTATTGCTCACCAATGTGCCACCGGTAAAATCTACTTCATTGTCTAAACTCCAGGCACCATTTTCATCAAGGCTTCTCACACCTAATTTGTGAGCACCATTAGGCACCACAGAAATATCAGCATCAAAAATAAGACTGCTGATATTAGTGGCCGCAGTGATTGTAACAGGAGTACCACTGCCATAGCCCGGATCTGTATCAATAAAATATTCTACCCTTACCACTTTTGGTTGCGGTATGGCTCCGGAATTATTATAAGGTTTTAGAAAAATCCATTTGTTATCCAGGCTCCATGCACCATTGGCATCCCTGCTTCTTACACCTACAATATGTACGCCCTGGTAGAGTGGAGTAAGGCTGATGTTGATAGCAAGACTGGGTAAATCCTGTCCTGCTGCAATACTGATGGGGGTTGCATTTCCATAACCAGGGTCAGTATCTAAAAACCATTCCACCCGGTTGATATTTGGTTGCGGCACTGCACCGGTATTGGTATAAGGTTTCAAAAAAATCCATTTGTTATCCAGGCTCCATGCACCGTTGGCATCCCTGCTTCTTATACCTACAATATGTACGCCCTGGTTTAGCGGCAACAGGTCGATATTAATTGCAAGGCTGGGTAAATCCTGCCCAGCTGCAATGCTGACAGGCGTTGCATTTCCATAGCCGGGGTCAGTATCTAAAAACCATTCTACCCGGTTGATATTTGGTTGCGGCACTGCACCAGTATTGGTATAAGGTTTCAAAAAAATCCATTTATTATCGAGGCTCCATGCACCGTTAGCATCCCTGCTTCTTACACCCAATATATGTACACCCTGGTTTAGCGGCACCAGGTTGATATTGATAGCAAGCCCTGCAAGGTCCTGCCCAGCTGCAATGCTGACAGGTGTTGCATTTCCATAACCCGGATCATTATCTAAATACCATTCTGCCCGGTTGATATTTGGCTGTACTGCGGCACCGGTATTGGCATAAGGTTTTAGAAAAATCCATTTGTTATCGAGGCTCCATGCACCATTGGCATCCCTGCTGCGTACACCTATAATATGTACGCCGGCATTTAATGGAATAAGGTCGAGATTGATACTGCCGGTTGCATTGTTGGTTCCGCTAAAACTGAGGTTGGTAGCATTTCCATAACCGGGGTCTGCATCTAAATAATATTCAATCCTGTTGATGTTGGGTGCTGTTTGTGCGGCAGCCAAAAATTGTTGAATGAAAAAAAATGAAAACAACAACCATCTTATCACCACTGATTTTTTATATAAATAGCATTTCATCTTTTTATTTTTTACTCATGGTAAAAATCAATTTGTAAACTATCCAGCTTTCAGAAATTATTAATTATTCCCCCTTGTACTTACGTTGATTTGTATGGTATTTCCGGGAGGGTTGTTGCCTTGTGGCGATGATAAAGAATAGATAGTTGGAATAGTGGGAATGGTTGATAATTTATAAGGTGATGTACCGGTAAACATTCCAATTGCTGTGCCGCCTAAGCCCGTTGTAAGTGCCGGGCTGCCTGCTTTTAACTGGTACCTGGCATCTGCACTCGTAGTGCCAATGGTTGGGAATGCTGTAAAAATATTAGGGGCATTGGCAATGGCAGTAATAACATTGCCTGTGCCCACTCCCCAGTTGATAGCTGTACTTGATTGTACCCCCAGGTTGTAATTAAAAATACTATTGCCTCCATTAGCAAATATGAAATAGTTGTAATTGCTTGCAGCTACTGTGTTGGTATAACTGAGGAAAATATTATTCTGTAAAAGGTAGGCTCCTCCACCCAATTCAACGTTAGTATTATCTGTAAAAGTGTTAGCCCCGCCATTTATGCCGCCGGTAGTTTGTCCATCATAAGCCCATACGTTATTAGATATATTACCACTGTAAGTATTGCCGGAAATAGTATAAAACCGCTGGATCAAATTGTTACTGATGTTCATGTTGGTAGTGCTTGAACTGGTGGCAGAGTTATTAATTATAAAAACCCTGTAATTTTGTAATACCTGAAGGTTTGTTATAGACGTTACATTGTATGAAATATATACAATTAATTCCGTGTTCCTTTCAATGGTAATATTATTGTCTCTTACATAAGCAGTACCTCCGTTAAATCCCATTAAAACCGAACCATCGCTTCCCGGATCAAATGTGATACTGTATATTGTAGCAATGCCTGCAAATGCTTGCTGGTTGGCATTTCCCTTCGGTGTGCCGTTGGGGTCAAGCCAGTTGCCGGGGCCAATGATTGTTAGTTTTTTGCTGATAGTGTTATTGATACTGGTGCTTGGAAACATCAGTATGGTATCTCCAGCAGCAGCAGCAGTATAAGCTAAAGCAAAGGTGGAATAATCCGTACCGGAAACCGGGCTGCCGAAAAATCCTACCCTGCGTATTTTAGCGTCAGCACTGGCGGCAATAAATAAAATAGTTACAAACAGAAAGGCGAACTTTTTCATTGTTTCATTTTTAAAATATAAAAAATAAGGTGATAAAATGCATTAAATAAAAGTGGCTGCCACAGGAATTATCAGAAGTGATGTGTTAACAGAAAAGCATTTGTTTAAAAAGGCGCAGAATAAAAAAGCTGCCATAGCAGATAAATACTTTTGTAAAGTTGATACAATTTTTTTATTAAACTATACCCTAATTGGGGTATTATTTTTCTTTTTTTGTTAATGCAGTTAAGGTTCTCCCTGGGAACCAGCCAGGAAAAAATAAAAATTTCATTAAAGTATGTTACTGAATTAAATTTGAAAAATACTTTAAGCAGTAGTTTATTATAAACATATTTATTGACCGGGGCGGATAAATTATTGACCGAGATTATTTTGATCGACGGAAGAAAAGCAGAACAATTAATTTATTTCAATACCTTCCTGTAACTCTATTATATACCCAACAAAAAGACAAAAAAATGAGTGAACTTAATTCTGTAAATTCATGTTTATTTTACCCTGCTTCTAAAATTTACAATATGACAATAAAGCGAAAACTGTTTTTATCAACTGCTGTTTTTTTGCCTGTCTTATTTTTAGTGTACCTGGCTCTGAATGATTGGCATATTATCCCTAAAGTATTCAGGACATATTCGGGGATTGCTCAAAAGCAACCTGGTACAGACAGTTCTGTTGTGGCTTCGCAATACAGTAAATATTGTGCAGGCTGCCATGGCCGGCAGATGAGCACTTTTGTAAATCACGACTGGAAATTTGGGAAAACAAAATCTGCTGTTTTTAAAGCTATCAAATATGGCTACACAAATACAGGTATGCCAGGTTTTGAAGCGGCATTTTCCGACAGGGAAATTTATGAGCTTAGCAATTACATGCTTACTGGTATTGATAAATTGAAGGATCAACCGGCAAAAAAAGAAAAGCAGTCGGATATATTTTACACCGAAAAAATAACAATAAAAACAGACACGGTGGCAGCTGGGTTGAATCTACCCTGGTGCATTGCTTTTTTACCAAATGATGAATTGTTGGTAACAGATCGTGGAGGAAAATTATACAGGGTTACAAAAAATAGACAATTACAGTTGATTAGTGGTGTGCCGAAAGTAGTGGCAGAAGGACAGGGAGGTTTATTTGATGTATTGTTGCATCCTGATTTTAAAAATAACCAGTTGATTTATCTTTCTTACAGCAAATCAGAAAGTAATAATACAGACAATGCCACCACCGCTATTATGCAGGCTAAATTAGAGGGTAATACTTTAAATGACCAGCATGATATTTTTGTAGCAAAACCCTACAGCACTACCCGTCACCATTATGGTGGCAGAATGATTTTTGGAGTAGATGGCTACTTATATTTTTCTGTGGGGGAAAGAGGTAATGAAAAACAAAACCCACAAAGTTTAACCAACGACCTTGGTAAGATACACCGCATAAAAGATGACGGGAGCATACCGTCAGATAATCCATTTGTATCCAACAGCAATGCAAAGCCATCTATTTTTTGCTACGGCAACCGCAATCCGCAGGGGCTGGCAGTAAACCCTGCCACCGGTGCTATTTGGGAAAATGAACACGGCCCTATGGGAGGCGATGAAATTAATTTAATTGAAAAAGGAAAAAATTATGGCTGGCCGGTTATCACTTACGGGGTCAATTATAACGGAACGGCCATTACAGATAAAACAGCGATGGCAGGCATGGAGCAGCCACTGCATTTTTGGGTGCCTTCTATTGCACCCAGTGGATTGGCATTTGTACAGGGTAACCGGTACAAGGGTTGGGAAGGGGATATACTTTCAGGATCTTTAAAATTTAACTGGCTCAGCCGTTGCCATGGCGAAGGCAAAATTATTACCAGCGAAGAAAGCATGCTGAAAGAAGTGGGGCGCTTGAGGGATGTAAAAACGGGACCAGATGGATATATCTACATCACGGTAGAAAATCCAGGCTATATTTTAAGACTGATGCCGGTTACTAAGTAACAGCAAATCAATTTTAGAAAACCTTTACAACTCTTGAAACAGGTAAAAAAGCTGTAAAGGTTTTTTGAAAGAGGGAATAAATTAGATAACGATCACACTGTTGATGCCACCAAATTCATTGGTAACTTCTTTGTCAGCTTCAGGTTCGTTTAACCATTCGTTTTCATTAACACGGTATTTAAATTGATGTTCGGTATTCTTAGGTAAGGAAACATCGCAGGTAAAACTGCCATCTTTTTTCTTGCTCATAATGATTGAGTTTTCCCAATCGCTGTTCAGGCCAAGTATTTCTACAGTTTCAGCATTTTCTACTGCAAATGTGAATTTTACTTTACAATAATCTTTTGTTTTGAAATAAGTCTTTTGTACCATTTTTTTGTTTTTTGATTAAAACTTTCAGGCTTTAATACCTGATACAAAGAAAGGTAACCCTTTAGCAGAAGTATAGTTATTCAGCATTGTGGATAAGTTGCAGGCAGCAATTGAGAAAGGCATTGAATGGCACTTTTCAAAAATGAAATTTTGCCCTGCTTTTTTTCCCTTCAACACTGCAGTTAAACCTTTTATAAGATTTTTTATATAAAAACTTGCCAAAACTTTAATTATGGTATTTTTGGCAATAATAAAATTTTACTTATGAGTACTGGCTGGATTATTTTTATTGTTGCCGCTATTGGCTGGCATGTAGGTTTGTACGGCATGTTTAAGAAAGCAGGTATTGAAGGTTGGAAAGCATTGGTGCCTTTTTACAATACTTGGTGCATGGTTACTAAAATGAACCTAAAAAAATATTGGTTCTTTCTCCAGTTGATACCCATTGCAGGGCAGTTCATCACCATCTGGATCATGATCAAGTTTGTAGAATATTTTGGCCGCTTTGGTGTGGGGCATCATGCGTTGACGGTATTTCTTCCATTTATTTATTTTCCTTATCTCGGTTTTTCATCGAACGAAAGATATGCAGGGGAACTGGTAGTAAAAAATTATAAAAAAACAGCAGCCCGTGAGTGGATAGATGCAGCAGCATTTGCAGTGGTGGCCGCCACACTTATCCGCACTTTTGTTTTTGAGGCATACACTATTCCCACACCATCAGAAGAAAAAACATTGCTGGTAAACGATTTTCTTTTTGTAAGCAAATCGGCTTATGGCCCCCGGATTCCGAATACTCCAATCGCCATGCCATTTGTACATCATACTTTGCCTTTCTTTAATACTAAGGCTTATGTAGAATGGATTCACATTCCTTATACAAGATGGTTTGCCTCACCAGTTATAAGAAATGATGCAGTGGTATTTAATTTTCCTGCAAATGATACATTGATAAATGATGCTGCTGATAACTTCGGATCAAAGACCACTTATTATGAAGCGGTAAGGTTTTGGGGAAGGGATGCGGTGTGGCAAAAATATGGTGACAGCATTATTACAAGACCCGTTGATAAAAGAGAAAACTTTATTAAAAGATGTGTAGCCATTGCAGGTGATACGCTGCAGATAAAAGATGGTATTGTAAATATTAATGGTGTGCCGCAAACATTATTTCCACAATCAGAAAGGATGTACAGGGTAGTGGATACTAAAAATTTCTACCCAAATGAAGATAATCTGAAAGAAATTGGCATCAATATCAGAGAAGAACAGGGTGACATAAGAAGAGAAGACAATGGCGATGTGCTGGTAAATATTACCAACGAAGAATGGAGTAAACTCAGC
Organism: Chitinophagaceae bacterium; assembly: GCA_031371545.1. GTDB lineage: Bacteria > Bacteroidota > Bacteroidia > Chitinophagales > Chitinophagaceae > Ferruginibacter. The sequence continues at coordinate 5,523 of JANMJU010000060.1, read as the reverse complement.
CCGGCTAATGCTGCAAAATTTGCTATATATATTGAGCCGGTTAGCAACAGGCTTTTTCCTTTTTACAATGCAGCTTCTAATTGGGGAGCTGATAATTATGGTCCATTGTGGATACCAAAGAAAGGGGAGAGTATTCAGCTTACAGCTGATAATTATATCCGCTACCAAAGATGTATTGGTGCTTACGAAGGAAATAAAATTGAAATGAAAGGCGATAAGGTTTTTATCAATGATAAAGAAGCTGCTGCTTATACTTTTAAAATGAATTATTACTGGCTGATGGGAGATAACAGGCATAACTCTCTGGACAGCCGCTACTGGGGTTTTGTACCAGAGGACCATGTGGTGGGCAAGGCTTCATTGATATGGTTTAGCTGGGAGAAAGGTCCAAGATGGAAACGTATTTTCCAATCTATTAAATAATTGATGGCAGGTATCAGGTAAGTACTTATATTTATAGTTGATATTTTAAAACCACAAAGTTTTCTTTGTGGTTTTTGTTTCTAAAAAAAATATTTGTTGTGCTGGTAAAATGTTTATCACATAACGGGTGAACAAAAATAATTTTATGCAATTAAAAGATATTCAATTTTCAGTACAGGTATATAATTCTTCAGAAGAACTGCCTGCAGCAGATGCCGCATTATTAAAGGAAGCCAGGGAAATTACCCAGGTGGCTTATGCTCCCTATTCTAATTTTTTTGTAGGGGCAGCAGCCATGCTTACCAATGGCAGCACCATTAAAGGAACCAACCAGGAGAATGCTTCTTACCCCGTGGGTATTTGTGCAGAGAGGGCATTGATGTCAGCTGCCGCCACTCAGTTTCCAGAAGTTGGTATCAGTACAATGGCAATCAGCTATGATAATAAAAATGGCGGCAGCGGTCATCCCATTTCACCCTGCGGAATGTGCCGGCAGTTTTTAGCAGAGTTTGAAGAAAGGACTCATCAGACAATGCGGCTAATCCTTGCCGGTATGCATGGCGAAGTGTATGTGATACAGACGGCTAAACAATTATTGCCACTTACTTTTACTTCAGGTGATTTGAAAAAATAACAGGTGGTTTTTATTGCTGCGTTATTAATTAAATGACCGGGGTTGTTGAAATAAAATCACAACATTATTTTTATCCAAAAGAAGGCATCAGTTTTATTTCATTCCTGTATAAGATAATCTTCCTGTCATTTTCCAACTGCTTCAGCAACCTCGATATTACCACTCTTGAAGTAGCCAGTTCATCTGCTATCAAATAATGCGACACCTTGATAACACTTGAACCGGAAAGCCGTTGCTTTTCTTTTAAATAGCCAATTAACCTTTCATCCAGTTTATGAAATGCAATGCTTTCTATTGATTTCAGCAATTCGATAAAGCGTTCATTAAAACTCCGCATGATGTAATTTTTCCAGCTTGAATATTTACATAGCCACTCATCTAATTTTTCATGAGGGATAGCAATCAACTCTACATCATCTTCTGCTATTGCTTTTATTTCGCTTTTTTTAGCCTCTACACAACAACTGTAAGCCATCGAACAACTGTCATTGCTGGATAAATAATACAGCAGTATCTCATTGCCGTTTTCATTTAACCTCGATACCTTAACGGTACCTTTTAAAATTACGGGCATCATACGGATATATTTGCCGTAATCCATTATCAGGTCACCTTCTTTAAAACTTTGCCAGTTGCCAAACTGCTGCATTTCCATCAGCAGCCCCGGTTCAAAAATATTTTTTAAGTTATCTAAATTCATAGTGTCTTAAATAAATAGTAAATTCCTTAAAAGCGTTGTGGTAAAGATATATCTTATCTCCGCATGATCAATATCAGGAAGATAACGAAAATGATGAAAAATATTTTCAATCATTTTTCTTTACAGTCGTAATCATTTTTTATTCTTCGCAGACACGGCAAAGACTCTTGATATGGCAGAAAAAATATTTTTTTTAAAATAATTGTCATTTTTACAAATAAAATTTATATTTGAGTAAATATTGCTGCTAAAATATGAATGATCAATATGTCATCGGGGTAGATTACGGTACTGATTCCGTACGCTCCATCATCGTAAATGCACACAACGGCAACGAAATTGCTTCTTCCATTTTTTATTATCCACGCTGGAAAGATGGCTTGTATTGCGATGCTTCTTTAAATCAATTTCGCCAGCATCCGCTGGATTATATCGAAGGGCTGGAACACACTGTCAGGAGCAGTTTGCAACAGGCAGGTCCGGCAGTAGCTGCCAATATTAAAGCCATTTCTATTGATACAACAGGATCAACTCCGGTGGCTGTGGATGCAACAGGAACGCCACTTGCATTACTCCCGCCTTTTGAAAATAATCACAATGCGATGTTTGTTTTGTGGAAGGATCATACTTCTGTAAAAGAAGCGGCGCAGCTGAATGAACACAAACTAAAATTTGATACAGACTACTTGCAGTTTGTTGGTAGCATCTATTCTTCAGAATGGTTTTGGGCAAAGTTGCTGCACATCCTTCGGGTGGATACAGCAGTGAGGAATGCTACTTATTCCTGGGTAGAGCATTGCGACTGGATACCCTTTTTATTGTGCGGTGGAAAAGATGTTAAGCAAATGAAACGTGGCGTATGCAGTGCAGGGCACAAGGCATTATGGAGCAAAGAATTTAAAGGATTGCCGCCGGACGAATTTTTCACTTCGCTTGATCCTTTATTGAAAGGGTTTACAAAAAAATTATTTACTGAAACGTATACTTCTGCAGAGGCTGCAGGAAATCTTTCTGCTCAATGGGCAGAGAAGCTTGGATTAACTACCGATGTAATTATTGGAGTGGGAGCATTTGATGCACACATGGGTGCCGTGGGTGGACAAATTGAACCTTATCATTTAAGTAAAGTGATGGGCACTTCCACCTGTGATATTCTGGTGGCGCCAATTACAGCCGTAGAAGATAAATTGATAAAAGGAATTTGCGGACAGGTTCCCGGCTCTGTAATACCTGGCATGATGGGCATGGAAGCAGGCCAGTCTGCATTTGGTGATGCGTATGCATGGTTTAAGAATGTATTGGCCTGGCCATTGCAAAAACTGTTGCCGAAGTCTGCATTGATAGATGCTGATTTGGCTGCTAAATTAATAGAAGAAATTTCCGGCAATATCATTTTTGAATTGAGCAAACAGGCTGAACAAATTATACCGGATGAACAAACTGAATTGGGATTGGATTGGCTGAATGGCCGCCGTACTCCTGATGCTGATCAATTATTAAAAGGCGCATTGACCGGATTAAATTTAGGGACAGATGCTCCAAGAATATTCAGGGCTATTGCGGAAGCTACCTGTTTTGGTGCCAAAGCAATTGTTGACAGGTTCAACCAGGAAGGCTTGCCGGTAAAGGGTTTGATTGGCATTGGCGGTGTGGCAAAAAAATCTCCATTCATCATGCAGATGATGGCCGATGCGATGGATATGCCCATCCGCATTCATAAATCTGAACAGACCTGTGCTTTAGGTGCAGCTATGTTTGCTGCAACTGCTGCAGGCATTTATTCAAAAGTGGAAGATGCCATGCAGGCAATGGGCCAGGGCTTTGATGCAACTTATCATCCAGATCCGGAAAGGGTAGCAGTGTATGGTAAACGTTATATTCGTTACCAGCAATTAGGACAATTTATCAGCGATAAAAAAGTGGTTGCTGCTTTAAATGAAACTGTTTATGAGTAAGTATAATTCAATTCAGCAAGCGGCTTACGAAGCCAATATGCAGTTGCCAAAATTGGGGCTGGTGCTGTACACATTTGGCAATGTAAGTGCCGCCGACAGGGCATCAGGTGTATTTGCCATTAAGCCAAGTGGTGTGCCTTATGATTTATTATCACCGGATAAAATGGTGATTGTAGATTTTGATGGCAAGACAGTGGAAGGCACTCTTCGTCCTTCATCGGATACGCTTACACATGCGGTGCTGTACAAACACTGGGAGAACATTGGCGGCATTGTTCATACCCATTCTACTTACGCCACTGCATGGGCTCAGAGCCAGCGTGACATTCCCATTTTTGGTACCACACATGCTGATCATAATACGGTTGACATTCCCTGTGCAGCGCCGATGAGTGATGAAATGATCCGGGGTAATTACGAATATGAAACTGGTTTTCAGATCATGAATGCATTGAAAGAAAAAGGGTTGACTTATGAAGATATTGAAATGATACTGGTGGGAAATCATGCGCCATTTACCTGGGGCAAGACTGCTGAGAAAGCAGTGTACAACAGTGCTGTATTGGAATCCATAGCACAGATGGCTTTGCTTACAGAACAGATAAATCCGAATGCGCCAAGGTTAAAAGATTCATTGATAAAAAAACATTTTGAAAGGAAGCACGGGCCGGATAGTTATTATGGACAATAGCCTTGATATCTGATGTCTGATTTTTTGATGTTGGATTTATGAAGCGTTTTTTGGTTTGAAAGGCTTTGACTTTATTCGTGATAAATGAAATGTGTGTTTTTTGATTCGTTAAGCCTGGAGGGCTGACATTAATATAGAATTGTAGTTGATTGAATTTGATAAGAAACCCTGAAAGGCTGACATTAGTTTGTGATAATGTAATTAAAGATCAATAAAGAAATAATTGTACAAGTGAGTGACACAACGATGCTCAATGAAGTACAAATATTTGTTCCAAAAAAATAAAAAATTATTTATGATACAGTTGAAAGAATTTGAAGTTTGGTTTGTAACGGGCAGCCAGCATTTATACGGAGAAGAAACATTGAAGCAGGTAGCTTCGCATTCACAAACCATTGCAGCATCACTGGATGCTGATAAAAGTATTCCGGTGAAAGTGGTTTTTAAACCAACGGTAAAAACTACAGAAGAAATTTACAGCATTTGCCAGGAAGCCAACAACACAAAAAATTGCATCGGCATCATTGCCTGGATGCATACTTTTTCGCCTGCAAAAATGTGGATTGGCGGATTGAAAATTTTACAAAAACCATTGTGTCATTTGCATACACAATTTAACCGTGACATTCCATGGAATGATATTGACATGGATTTTATGAACCTTAATCAGAGTGCACATGGCGACAGGGAATTTGGTTTTATTGTTAGCCGTATGCGGATGAACCGCAAAGTGGTGGTGGGCCATTGGCAGGATCCCGAAGTAATCCAGGAACTGAATACCTGGTGCAGAGCTGCTGCCGGATGGAACGATTGGCAGGGTGCAAAATTTGTCCGCTTTGGTGATAACATGCGCTATGTTGCAGTGACCGATGGCGATAAAGTAGAAGCGGAATATAAATTTGGTTATGCTGTAAATACACATGGTATTGGCGACCTGGTAAAAGTGATCAATGAAACCAGCGATGCATCGATTGATGCATTGATAAAAGAATATGAAGAGCAATATACTTTGAGTGCATCTTTGAAAAAAGATGGTGAACAATATTCATCTTTAAGAGAAGCGGCAAAGATTGAAATTGGGATGAGGGCATTTTTAGAAGCTGGTAATTACAAAGGTTTT